>NZ_JBFAUZ010000037.1:0-99516 GCF_040679555.1 Spirillospora sp. NPDC052242 | reverse complement strand
CCGTGGCGGGTGTGGTGGGGGTGGCCCCCCCCACCCCCGGACCCCCCCGGGCCCCCCCGCCCGGCGGGGCGGCGCCCCGGGCGGGGGGGGGCCCCCGCCGGGGGCGCCCTCCTCACAGGAGGCCGCTCGCTTCGAGGAGCCGCATCCAGGAGTCGCGGGGGCGGCCCTTCCGGTCCCGCTCCTCGACGACCTTCGGCCCGAGGACGCCCGCGACCAGCTCCGGATACTTCGGGCCCAGCACGAACTCGTCGAAGAACTCGACGATGCCGTCCGCGAAGTCCTCCGTGTGCACCTCGTCGATCTCGTACTTGTAGAAGGCGATGTAGTCGTCGGGGTCGCAGTAGTAGACGTCGCCGTTCCGCAGGTCGAGCCGGATGGGGGCGCCGCCCGCGATGTCGTCGCGCAGGTCGGGCGAGAGCCCGTACCGCTCGTAGCCGATCTCCAGCGGATCGCCCAGCGGGCAGTGGTCGTTGGGCCGCCGCCACCGCCAGGCGTCCGGACCGGCGATCTCCGCCGGCTGGACGAAGTTGAAGTAGTCGCCCGCGAGCCGCGAGAACAGGCCGAACACCTCGGTCACCCCGGCGGGCAGCTCCGGGATCGGCTCCAGCGCGTTCGGCTCGCGGATCTCGACCCCGAACCGGTACTCGTCCTCGACCCGCTTGACCAGGTCCAGTTTCGCCCGTAGCGCGTCCATGCCGGCACCCTAGACCGCGCGTCGGACACGGCGCCGGGGCTCGCGCCGCGGCGGCGGCTCCCGCAGCAGGCGGGCGAGCATCCGCAGCTCCGTGCCGATCCGCGGGTCCGGCACGTCCAGGTCGTCCGGCACGTCCGGCGGGACGACGCCGCCCGCCGCGGCCGCCGCGAGCCCGGTGAAGTACGGCCCGACCGCCGCGGCGTCGCCGCCGCCGCGCGGGCCCCGCCCCGGCGACTCCGTTCCCGGCAGCGCCAGGATCAGGTACCCGAGCCGCTCGGCGGCGATGAGCCGCGGCCAGAGCGTCTCCGCCGCCGGATGGTCCCCGACCGCCTGCACGTACACGTCCCGCAGGTTCAGCAGCGACGACTGCGCGTCCCGGCGGGCCTGGACGATCTCGAGCCGGGGGCGCCCCGCGAGCACCGCCGTCAGCAGCCGTCCCTCCAGCCGGATCGTCGTCGCCAGCACCGCCGACACCCGCCGTCCCGTCGCGCGCCGCCACAGCAGGTGCCCGCCGACCACGCCGATCGCGCACCCCAGCAGCGTGTTCACCAGCCGCGCCTCCGCGAACGGCACCGGCGACGCCCCGGGATGCGCGGCCTCCACCAGCAGCAGCGTCAGCGGCGTGATGAACATGACGGCCAGCGCGTAGTTGCGGGCGATCAGCAGCTCGACGACGAACTGGAGCAGCCCCACGATGAGCGCGACCGCCACCCCGTGCGGATGCAGCGGCAGCAGCAGCGCGGCCACCCCGAGCCCCGCGACCGTGCCGATCGACCGGTTGATCGCGCGCTGCCACGTCCCCACGAGCGTCTGCCCCTGCAGCACCGCGCACACCGCGATCGCCGCCCAGTACGGCTGCGACAGCCCGAGCGCGAACACCACCGCGAGCGCCACCGCCGTGCACACCGCCGCCCGCGCCGCCGACGCCGCCACCAGCGAGTGCCGCGACGCCGCACCGGCCAGCGCGAGCCGCAGCGCCCGCACGGACGAGCCGCCGGACGGCGCCGGGCCCTCCGGCCGCGTCCGGCGCGCCGCCTCGACGGTCGCCCGCAGGGCCCGGCCCGTCCAGCCCGGCGCGCCCACCGCGTTGGGGTCGGGCGCCGCCGCCGGATCGTCCACGGCACCGGCGAGCTCCCGCAGCGTCGCACCGACCGACGCGGGCGGCGGACGGTGCGCGCCCGCCGCGACCACCGCGCCGAACACCTCGCTCAGCCGCAGCACCATCGCCCGCAGCCGCCGCACGTGCGCGGTGCCGCCGCGGTCGCCGACGCACCGCGCCGCCGCGTCCAGCGCCCGGGCCGCGTCGTGCCGCGCCTGGTCCATGCCGCCGGTGCCGACGGCGTCCGCCAGTTCGGCCACCGCGCGGAACGCCGCCGACACCGCCGCGTTCTCCGGCCGCCGCGGCCGCCGCAGGAACCCCGACATCATGACCAGCCAGGTGAACGCGCCCCCGGCCAGCACCAGCCCGCCGCGCAGCGCCCACGCGCCCGGATCGTGCGGCAGCCCCGTCGCCGACGCGGCCACCAGCGTGATCAGCAGCGCGCCCGGCGGCCGGGACGTCACGACGCCGACCACGTAGCCGCTCAGCCCGGCGAACACCCCGAGGACGAGCACCACCGCCCACGCGTGCGGCGCGGCGAGCGTCCCGGCGACCATCCCCAGCGCCAGCGCCGCCACCGTCGCCGCCAGCGCCGCCGCGCGGCGCCCGTACGGGACGCCCCGCGCGTACGGGCCCGCGAACGCCCCCATCGACGCGACCATGCCGAGGTCCGGACGTCCGGCGAGGGCCCCCACGAGGGACGGCACGGCCATCGCGAGCCCCACCCTGGCCGCCGACCCGGCCGGCACCCCCGCCCGCCGCACCGCGAACGCCCCCCGGACCCGCGCGGGCGCCCGGATCGCGGGCGGCTCCGCCGGCCGCCGCGCCCCCGGCCCCCGATCCCGCGTGCCGTCGTCCCGGTCGGTCATCGCGCGCAAGGCCCCCCTTCGGACGGCCGCCCCCGGACCGCCCCGTCCTGGATATCAGGAGGTCAACACCGCCTTACGCGCCGCCTCGCGCCCACGCTCAGCGCGGCACCACGGTGACGCCGAACTGCTTCAAGCGGTCCAGGACCTTCCCCAGGGACGGGTCGTGGTACGGGTCGTTCGGGACGCGCGGTGCCCACGAGCGGCGCGCGACGTCGAAGTCACGCCAGACCAGCGTGAACCCGCCGGTGGTCCCGTAGCCGCCGGACATGCAGTCGTCGACGGCGACGAGGTTCTTCCCGAAGTAGCCGCCGGGCCCGTTGATCGCTTCGCCGAGCGCGCAGAAGAAGCCGGCGCCGCCGGTCACGTGGGCGCCGTCCAGCTCGAACGTCGAGCCGTCCGGACGGTCGGCGCCGTCCGTCCGCACGTGCCGCTGCATGGCCACGTTCACCCAGGCGCGACGGCCCCGGTCTCCGTACCGCGCCCAGAGGCCCGCCGTCCGCGGCGGCCCCGCCCGCCACATGTCCCAGATCTCCTCTTCCTCGGGGAAGGGGCGATGCCCCCACGTGGTCGCCGAGCAGCGCAGGCCCTCGGGGACGAGCCGGGTGGTGCTGGGCGCGAGGTGGTACTCGCCGAGGACGGTGCCGTCCGCGCCCAGGACCTCCAGCCTGCCGACGTTCTCCGTGGCCTTCCCGGTGCCGGGGAGCAGCTCCGCCATCTGGGGGCCCGGGGTGTAGCGGCGGACGAGCGCGTCGAGTCCGAACCGTTCCGCCATGTCGTCTTCGAGGGTGCCGGTGAAGAACCCCTCGATCTCGTCGAACGAGCACAGCACCCCCTCCTCGAGGCCGTGACGGTCGTCCGCGATCAGCCGATACCTCGCCATCCCCACCTCCGTCATCGGACCGGTCCCCCTTCGGGATACCACGGCCCGGGGAAGAGCTTGAGATTGCGGTAGTTGTGGTTGAGGGCGTAGCCGAGCTTGCCGTCGCGCATCTCGACGATCCGGTGGTCCGTGCCGGGCACGTCCCACTCCAGGCCCCCCGACCAGCGCGCCCTGTTCTGCGCGCCCAGCTCGTGGCCCTGGAAGACCTTCTGGTCGCCGACGTTCAGCCCATTCGGGATCCGCCCCTCCCGCCGGTCGCGCTCGTCGTAGACGCGGGGCGTGGGGGCGCCCAGCGGCGACGGGATCCCGTTCCGCTCGGCGGCCCGCATCGCCTTGATCTTCTCGTACTCCTCCTTGAGCCTCCTCGGCACCGGGTTGTTGCTCGACAGCTTGTACGGGGCGAGGCCGAGCGGGTCGGTGAGGAGCGTCGGGTTGCGGACGTACGCGTGCGGGTTGAGCTGGGGGTCCAGGCCCTGCGGGTCGGGCGACGCGTACCGGCCCGTCCCGGGGTCGTAGTACCGCTGGTGGTTGTAGTGGAGTCCGGTCTCCGCGTCGAAGTACTGCCCTGGGAACCGGAACGGGCACGGCGCGGCACCGCCCGTCCCGTCCGGATCCGCGCCCCACAGCGTCGAGCCCCGGTGCCAGGCGACCGTCCCGTCCGGGGCGACCAGTTCCGTGGGGGAGCCGAGCAGGTCGGCGACGATCGCGTGGAACCGTTCGTCCACCCACTCCTGCGTGCCGGGTGCGGCGGTGCGGTCGAGCTGGGTCAGCGGACGGTACGTTCCGGGCTCGTAGTCCCAGGAGGACGCGCGGACGGTGAACCCTGCGGTGCCGCGGACACGGTGCACCTGCTCGACCAGGTTCGGGCCGTCCCAGGCGTAGGCGAAGCTCTCGTCGACCGCGCCGTCCGCTGCCACGTGCTGCTTGCCGATCCGGCGGCCGAGCGGGTCGTAGTGGTAGTACCAGCGGGTCCCTTCGGGGACCTCGGCGGCGGTCAGCCGGTCGTCGGCGTCCCATTCGAACCGCCAGCGGCGGCGGGCGCCCGAGAGCGTGACGTGCTCGCGCAGCACCACCCGCCCCTGCCCGTCGTACTCGAACCGGACGCGGCCGGCCCGATGCAGGAGCGTCCCGGACACCTCGCGCGGGCCCGCCGCGCCGTCCTCGCCCCCGGGCCATTCGGCGGCGGTGACGTTGTCCAGCCCGTCGTAGGCGTAGCGTTCCTCCGGGCCCTCGCCGCGGACGGACGTCACGCGGCCGCGCGGATCGAGCTCGTAGGCGCGGTTCCCGCCGAGGCGGTCGGCGACGGTGGTGACCGCGCCGTCGGCGCGGTAGCCGTACGCGCGGTGCTGGAGCAGCCGAGCCTGTCCCTGGTCGGCGGGTCCGGGGGCGCCCCAGACCGCCTGGGCGGCGAGGCGCCCGGACGGGTCCCACTGCTGGACGAGCGCCGCGCCGGGGCCGATGCGGCGCTCGACCTCCCGGCCGAGTTCGTCCCGGGAGAATTGCAGCGTCCCGGTGCGCAGACCGGTGGTGTCGAGGCGGCTTGGTAGGCCGAGCACGTCGTGCGTCCACGTGCTGCGCACACCGGTCGGCGTCGTGCGGGAGACGGTCCGGCCGGCGGCGTCCCGGGCCACCGCGACGCGGGCGCCGTTGCACACCTCCGCGACGACGCGGCCCGCGCCGTCGCGTTCCAGGACGAGGTCGACGCCGCCGCCCGTGGCGCGCACGAGACGGCCCATGTCGTCGTGGGCGAACGTGGTGACCCGGTCGCCCGAGCGCTGCTCGACGACCGCGCCGAACGCGTCGCGGACGAACGTCGTCTCCTGACCGGCGCCGTTGGTCCGGGAGACGAGCCGGCCCGCCGCGTCGTGCGCGTACCGGAGCGTGCGGCCGTCGAAGTCGGTCTCGGCGCGCAGCCGGCCCGCCGCGTCGTGCTCGTAGGTCCAGGCGAGCCCTTCGGGGGTGCCGACGCGGACGAGCCGCAACTCGCCGTCGTAGGTGAACGTGAGGCGCGCGCCGTCCGGGCGGACGGTCGCGACGGGCACGTCGAACGGCCCGTACTCGGTGCGCTCGGTCCGTCCGGCCGCGTCGGTGTACGCGATCGCGTTGCCTTCGGCGTCGTAGGTCCACCGTTCCTCGGCGCCGCCGGGGGAGACGCGCGACTCCAGCAGCCCCTCGACCGTCCAGCGCAGCACGGTCGTCCCGGACGGATCGGTGATGCTCGCGGGCCTGCCCAGCGCGTCGTAGGCGTAGCGGGTGGTCGTGCCGGACGCGTCGGTGATCGACACCGGTCGTCCGGCGGGGTCGAGTTCCGTCCGGTACGTCGCGCCGGACGGGTCGGTGACGCCGACGATCCCGCCCCGTTCGTCGTGCTCGTAGGCGGTGGCGGCGCCGGACGGATCGACGATGCGGGTCATGTTGCCGCGCTCGTCGTACTCCATGGTCCACGTCGTGCCGTCGGGTTGCGTGACGAGCGTGGGCAGGTGGAGTTCGTTGTACTCGGCGGTGGTGCGGGACCCGTCCGGGTGGACGACGGACGTGACGTTGCCGACGTCGTCGTAGGCGAACCGGACGATGTTGCCGAGGGGGTCGGTGCGCGACAGCACGTGGTCGAACTCGTCCCACTCGGTGCGGACGGAACCGCCGAGCGGATCGATCTCCTCGACGACCTGGCCGGACGCGTTGTACCGGTAGACCGTCGCGTGGCCGGTCGCGTCGGTGACGACGGTGCGGCGCTCGTCCGGCCGGTGGTCCAGGGTCGCGTCGAGAAGGCCGCCGGTGCCCTCGCCGCGCACGGCGCGGCCCTCGTCGTCGTAGGTGTACCGGTACCAGAAGCCGTTGCGGTCCTCCCAGCCGGTGAGCCGGTCGCGGTCGTCGTAGCCGAGCTTGAGGGGACGCCCGGACGAGTTGTAGACCTCGGCGAGGTTCCCGGCCTCGTCGTAGCCGTACCGCACGAGGACCGTCCCGGCCGGGTCGGCGTCGTGGAGGAGGCGCAGTGCGGTGACGCGCCGTTCGGGCTCGGGGCCGGCGAGGTGGAGCGGCGCGGTGTCCACGGCGACGCGCGGGCCGCCGAGGGGGCGGATCCCGGTGAGGACGCCGTCCTCGTACTCGAGGTCGACGCGGTCGCCGTTGCGGTCGGTGACGGCGACCAGCGGCAGCCGCGACCAGCCGTACCGCTCGCCGGGGGCGGGGAAGTGCAGGGTGCGGCCGGTGCGCGGGTCGGTGAGCGTGTAGCCGCCGTCGGACGTCAGGACGAGGTCGCGGCGGGCGCCCGCGACCGGCCGGAACGCCACGTTCGGCACCATGGTCTGCGGGAAGCGGTGCACGGTGGCGTCCTCGTCGAGGAAATGGACGCCTTCGGGGTCGAGTTCGAGCGCCTGGTCGAGCGTCGACGCCCAGGTCCGTCCGAACAGCCGGCCCGCGCCGTAGGTGGACACGTGCGTCCGGGTCAGGGGGAACGGCAGTGCGGCGCCGAGGTCCGCGTCGTGCTGGGTGAGCAGGACCTCGCCGGTGACCACGTTGATCGGGTCGTTGGTGGTCGAGGAGTTCTGCTCGGTGCGGGCGCGGGACTGGTCGGAGCCGCCGCGGCGGTTCCCGTCCGTCCCGTCCCGCCTGCCGCCTGGGGTGCGGTTCCCGCCGGGACCGGGGGAGGCGCCCGGTCCGCGGCCCCGCCCGGCCGGGACGGGGAAGTGCGAGCCCGCCGCCCGGCCGAAGACGCCTCCGGCGGCGCCCGGTCCGCGGCGGCCCGGACGGCGCCTACCCATGGACGGGACGGGGGGACGGGGGCATCGGCGTTCCCTTCGCGTGCGGGGGGCGAACGGAGCGAGATCCTAACAAGATCATCGAAGTCCGGACGCGCGGAAGGGCGCGGCGGGGCCGCGCCCTTCGTGGTGTTCGGGTGGCGAGGAAAGCGGGGAGGCTGGAGCGTCAGAAAGGTGTGAGAAGGAAGCCTCCTCATGGCCTCGCCGATCACACGGTAACACACGCGGGCGGGAATGTGCGGGAAAGGGAACGGGCGCCGCGGTGAGCGGCGCCCGTTCGACGAGGAGAGCGAAGGAACTGGGTTGAAACACTGGCCCCTTCGGGCCAGGCATCAGAAGGAAGCTCCCTCGTGGCCTCGGCCGTGGGAGGAAGGCGAAAGGGCTGGGTTAACTTTTGCAGAGTTTGAGAAGGAAGCCCTTTCATGGCCTCACCGCGACGATTCTAACAGTCAGGCCGGGATCAGGTCGCGCAGATTTTGCAGCGTGAACGCCGTCGAGCCCTCGTGGAGCCGGTCGGGACGTTCGAGGCCGATGAAGGTCACGGGCTCGTCCGGCGGCCGGACCCCGTCGAGCACCGTCAGCCGCCGCGGCTCCATGAGGTCGACCAGGTGCCGGACGGTGAGGTAGCGGCGGTCGATGACCGCGCGGGTCAGCGCGGCCGTCGTCACCCGGTTGCCCTCGACGGTGTTGAACGCGAGCCCGCCGCGCAGGTGCAGGTGCATCCACTTGGCGTGCCAGTCGCCCTCCTTGCCGCGGACGAACGCGAGCGGAAGCGCGATCCGGGCGGGCCCCCGCAGTTCGGACTTCGTCCGGACGGTGCGGGGCTCGAACGGCCGGCCCGCCTGCTTCTCGTCCCGCACCATGAACCCGAAGAACGATTCCTCGACCTCGTCGAACCCTTCGCCCGAATAGACGTTGACCTGCGGGATGACGAACGACGCCTTGACCTTCCGCAGCGACAGGTTGATGAACTCCGACGCGCCGTCCGGCGCCTCGGTGATGTCGCCGGAATGCTCGCCGCCGACCTTGCGGAGCGACGTGTACGACAGCCACTGCGGATTGCCGTAGTTCCGGTCGAGCATGAGTGCGGAAAGGTCGAAGTCGGTGCGGTATTCGCGCTGCTTCCAGTAGACGAAGAACCGCAGCAGTTCCCCGTCGACCGGCGAGAGCGAGCCGCGGGGCAGCACGCCCAGGCCGCTCGCGGTCGCCTTCCCGCTGAGCGGCAGCGCGACGTCGAGGACGGCCGGGTCCACGACGAGGTGCGCGGGCGCGGGAAGCCGCGTGCGGATCTCGTCGTCGAGCAGGTCCTTGAGCCGCCGGAACGCGTCCGGGTCGAGCGGCGGGCGGGTGTCGGGGACGGCGACGCCGCGGCCCGTGCGGCCCGCGAAGACGCGCGTGCCCTTCGCCTTCCTCGTCCGGTTGAGCAGGTGCTCGCGGACCGACAGCAGCACCCGGCCGGACACCTGCCCGGCGACGGCCTCGGCGGCGTCGAGCACCGCGCCGGACGCGTCCGGGTCGGTGCGCAGCAGCCGGTCCAGCGACCGGAACAGCACGCCGGGCGCGTTCGCGGCGAGCTTCGCCGCGCCGGGGACGTCGCCCGCGCCGAGCAGGGCCTCGACCCGGCCGGCGAACGACGGCGCCTTCTTCTCCCCGCGCGCCACCGCGAAGACGTCCTGCGCGTGCGGCCACCGCGGGTACTCGTGCGGGTGCAGGCGCTCGCCGAGGCGCTTCCAGCGCTCGCGGTGCGCGGCCACGTCGCCGAGCTTCGCCGGGTTGTCGCGGACGACCGCGTCCAGCCCCGCGAGGAGCGCGCGGCGCTCGCGGCGGGTCAGCAGGAACTCCGTCGGTTCCGCGAGCGTGACGTCGCCGAGCGACAGCGCGCACGCGAGCCGCAGGACGTCGGTGACCGTGTCGAGCAGGAGGTCGCCGCCCTCGGCCACCCGCACCTGGTTGATCAGGGCGCGGTTCTCCCGCACGGGGATCGCGTCCGGCGCGGCCTCCGTGCAGTGCGCGGCGAGCACCCGCAGGACGTCGCGCTCCTCCTCGGTGAGCGGGGTGACGCTCCCGGCCAGCGCCAGGAAAAGCCGCTCGGCCTCGGCGTCCACCGGACGTCCCGCGTGCAGGACGGTCAGCCGGTCGCCGGCGCCCGCGACCAGTTCGTCGTGCGCGGCCAGCATCTCCTCGTAGGTGTGCAGGTACTTCCCGTACTTCGGCAGCGAGAGGAGGTTGAGCGACCCGTTCACGATCTCGACGTTCGCGTCCGGGTCGGCGAGCGCGTCCACCATGCAGGAGACCCAGAAGTCGAGGGTGTCCGGGACGCCGTGCGGGAAGTCCCGGAAGTAGACGTTGTGCCGGACGTGGTCGCCGACCATGTCCCGCACGACGGGCAGCACCCGCGCGGCGAGACCGTCGACGGCGTCCTCGGCGAGGCCGGACAGCGCGCCGAGCAGGTCGCCCGACAGCTTGAACCCGGCGGACATGAGCGCGGCGTCGAACCGCCGCGCGGCCGTGCCGCCCGCGCCCGCCGGGCCGTCCGGGACGGGCACCCGGTGCGCGTGCCGCACGACGAGACGCTCGAGAGTGTTGGTCACCCGGGAATCGTCGCAATATTCGCGATCCTCGCCTAACGGTTTTCGTGAAGTCGCACGAGGCGCGGCCCGAAGCGGCCCCCGCAGGCTCCCCGGCGACCTCGGCGAACGCCTTGCCCGGACGGACGACGCTTCGGCCTCGTACGTCCTAAATGGGTTGTTCGGGGGGTGAACGGTTGCCACTCTTGGCCCGGAAACGGGAAAGGGGAATGCCGATGTCGACACTGCGGGTGACGGCCGAACGGCTGACGATCCTTCCGCACGACAACGCCGACGCGCTGGAACTCGCGCAGGTGGGGCTGTACCGGGCGGTCGTGCAGAAGGGCCGGTACGCGACCGGCGACTGGGCCGTCTACATCCCCGAGGGGTCGCTGCTCCCCGACGAACTGATCGGCGAACTCGGGCTCACCGGAAAGCTCGCCGGGTCGGGCGAGAACCGCGTGAAGGCGGTACGGCTGCGCGGCGAGCTGTCGCAGGGGATCGTCTGCCGGCCGCGCGCCCTCGACGGGACGGACCTCGCCGCGGCCCACGCCGAGGGGCGGAACTTCGCCGACGAACTCGGCATCGTCAAGTGGGTGCCGCCGATCCCGGTGCACATGGCGGGCGAGGTCGTGCCGGCCCCCGACCTGATCCGGTGGGTGGAGATCGAGGACATCAAGCGGTATCCGACGATCTTCGAGCCCGGCGAGGCCGTCGTGGCGACGGAGAAGATCCACGGGACGGCGTGCCTGCTGACGCTCGCGGACGGCGAGCCGTTCGTGTCCTCGAAGGGGTTCGGCGGCAAGTCGCTGGCGCTCGTCCGCGACGGCAAGAACCTGTACTGGCGGACGCTCGAGGCGCACGGGGCCGTCGAGGCGGCGGCGAAGATCGCGGAGCGGTTCGGCGCGTCCCGGGTCGGGCTGTTCGGGGAGGTGTACGGCCGCCGCGTGCAGGACCTGCACTACGGCGCCGCCGAGCCCGGGTACGCGGCGTTCGACGTCGCGGTGGCGGGCGAGGACGGCGCGGTGCGCTGGCTCGACCCGGCGGAGCTCGCCGAGGTGCTGGCCGACGCGGGCCTGCCCGCCGCGCCCGTCCTGTACGAGGGCGGGTACGACGAGGCGCTGCTGATGGAGCTGGCGAGCGGGCGCGAGACGGTGTCGGGGAAGGCGGAGCACCTGCGGGAGGGGCTGGTCGTGCGGCCCGCGGCGGGGCGCCGCAGCCCGGTGACCGGCGGGCGGGCGATCGCGAAGTTCGTCTCGCCCGGCTACCTCACCCGCAAGGGCGGCACGGAGTTCGAGTGAGCCCGGAGTCCGAGTGAGCGGGTCCCGGCGGTCCGCCGCGCGGCCGCCGGGATCACCGCCGCAGGGCGCGGCCGGAGCGGGCGTCGATCACGAGGGCGTGCCGGGCGCCGTCGGGGCCGACGGCGTCGCCCTCCCAGACGAGCGTGCCGCGGTGGTCGTCGAGGTCCAGTTCGGTGATGCGGGCCCCGGCGACCGTCGCGCGCATCGCGTCGGCGGCGTCCCGGTAGTCGAGCTTCGCGCCCCGGATCCGCCGCAGGTTCTCCTCCCGGTCGGCCCGGTCCTCCGGTTCGGTCTCGTCCCGGACGACCTCGGTGCCCGCGCCGTCCACGAGGAGCTCGCGCTCGGCGCCGTCCGCGGCGACGAGCCGTACCTCCCAGCCGTCGCCCTCGCGCTCGACGGACGTCAGCGCGGTGCCCGGGGCGGCCTTGAGCGCGGTCGCCGCCGCCCGGTCGAGGGCGCCCCCGGCGGGGGTGGTGACGGGCAGCGGCGTGGTGTGCGGCGCGGTGAGGGTCTCCCCGGTGACGGACGGTTCCGGGGTTTCCGGGTCGCCGCCGCCGCAGGCGCTCAGCGCGAGCATCGCGGCCAGTGTCGCGGCGAGTCCTCTCACGACCACCCTCTACCCGCGACCGCGTTCCGTACGCGGGCGAGTGCGCAGGGGGAGGGTTCCCGGTTGGCCCGAAACGGCCAGGCGCCGGGCCGTCCTTGACAGGGGATGTGGCCTGATCACGATGGGAGCGCTCCCACATTTCTCCGCCGGGGGTCGACGGGAATGTGGGAGCGCTTTCATGAACAGGAAAGGGGCCCGTTCATGACCGTGCGAGGCGACGCCCCGCCGTCCCGGACCGACCGGGACGGCCGGGCGGTCCGGCCGCCGCGTCCCTGGGCGGCGCACGTCTGGTGGATCTCCCTGCTCGCCGGCGCGACCGGTGCCGCGGCCGTGTGGTTCCTGATGCCGCACGGCCGGGAGATCGAGGCGGCCTGGGAGCTGCCGGCGAAACCGCTGGCGTTCGCGCTCGCGCACGTCCCGCTCGTCGCCGGGTTCGCGCTCTTCCCGTGGGCGTCCCGGCTGCCTCGAACGCCTCCGCCGGCTCCTCAGCAGCTCTCATGCCCTAAGGACGACGCGCCCCCGCCGAATGTGACACCCGGCCGATCTCGGCCGCGACGAACTCGGCGTGCGGGCGCAGCCGGGCGCGCAGGTCGTCCCAGCGCTCGTCCTCCTCGCCCAGGTAGACCGCGCGCGCCCGGGCCAGGACGGGACGGTGCTCCGCGGGCAGCCGGGGCAGCGCCCACGCGGCCGCCGCGTCCTTCGGCATGATCTCCCCGGTCGCGGCCGTCGCCCACACGCGCGCCAGCGTCAGGACGACGTTGCGGGCGTCGCCGTCGAGCTCGCCGAGCAGCCCGGGGACGCTCCCGACGATCGCCCGGACGACGTCCGCGTGCGGCACCGGGTCGAACACCCGGGACGGCGGCGGGCCGAACAGCGGCGCGTCCCCGGCCAGCGCCATCGTGATCAGCGGCGCCAGGTCGGGGCCCGGCTCCGGGGCCGGGACCGCGCCGCGCTCGTACTCGTCCCGCAGCCACTCGCCGTACTGGAACTCGCAGACCGGCGGGTACCGCCACGGCCGGACGGCCGTCTCCACGACCACCGTCAGCTCCACGGGCCGCGCACCGCCCCCGGAGACCGGCAGCAGCCCCGCCACCAGCGCCCGCCGCTCCGCCTCCGCCGCGGGCCGCCGGACGACCGCGAGGACGTCCACGTCGCTGTGCGGCCGCAGCCCGCCGAGCACGGCCGACCCGTGCAGGTACGCGCCGACGAGGTCGGCGCCGAAGACGGCGTGCAGGAGATCGAGAACAAGGCCGGTCTGTGCGGCACCGTCGGTCCGTCCCATCGCCACCATGCTGGCACAGCCGATCACGAGGGCGGGACGGAGAAGGCGGGACGGTCGGGCTCCGGCAGCCACTCGCGGCCGGGCCGGAACGGGCGGAAGCCCTCGCGGGCGTACGCGAGCAGCGGCGGCAGCACCGGATGCCGGTTGCGCGGATGCCACAGCAGCGACCACGGGTACACCGGGACCGGGTCGACCACCGGGATCCGCACGACGCCGGGATGCCACGGCACGCGGATCTTCTCCCCGACGCCGAACGTGATCAGTTCCCGGGACGCGGCGGTCCGCTCCACCATGTCGTCCAGGCCGAAGTCCGGGCCGGACGTGTCGATGCGCACGCCGAACTCGGCGGTGAGCGCGCGGTAGAAGTCGGCCCATTCGGTGTCGGCCCGCGCGGCGCCCGGCAGCCACAGCCGCGGGCCGACCAGCTCCGCGATCGGCACCCGGTCGCGCCCGGCGAGGGGGTGCTCCCGCCCCACCAGGATGTGGATCGGCTCCAGCAGGACGGGCCGCGCCTCGACGTCGCCGAGGTCCCCGACCGCGCGGCCGAAGAACGCGTCGATCGTCCCGCGGGCGAGCGCGGGCAGCGCGTCGGCCAGCCCGCCGGACCGCAGGATCTCGATGCCCACGTCCGGCACCGTCTCGTGGAAGGCCCGGACGATCTCGACGGGCGCGAGCCGCGTCCCGAGCACGTCCACCCGCAGCGCCCGGTGCCGGCTGCGCACCAGCTCCACGGCCCGGTCGGCGAGCGCGAGCACGGCGCGGGCGTGCACGAGGAAGGACGCGCCGTCGTCGGTGGGCTCGGCGCCGTTCGGCGTGCGGCGCAGCAGGGCCGTGCCGAGGTCGGACTCCAGTTTCGCGATCCGCTTCGACACCGCCTGCTGGCTGATGCCGAGCCGGGCGGCGGCGTCGCCGAAGAACCGGTCGTCGGCGACGGCCACGAAGGCGCGCACCGCGCCGAGGTCCAGGTCCATTCAGCTCCTCCGACAACCGGTGGATGTGACCGCCGAGCGTGTCGATTGTTGGACGGGCGACTCTACCAGCGGGTCGAATGTCGGCTGCGGGAGATCGGCGACAACCGGGAGGCGTAGTGGGCGCGGGAGGGGCAGTGGACTCGTTCGTCCATCTGCATGTGCACACCGAGTACTCGATGCTGGACGGCGCCGCGAAGGTCGGCCCGCTGATGGACGAGGTCGCGCGGCAGGGGATGCCCGCGGTCGCGATGAGCGACCACGGCAACGTGCACGGCGCCTACGAGTTCTTCCACGCCGCGAACCGGGCCGGGGTGAAGCCGGTCATCGGCATCGAGGCGTACGTGGCGCCCGCGTCCCGGCACCACCGGGCGCCCGTGTTCTGGAGCGACGACCCGTCCCTGCGGAAGTCGGACGAGACGACCGGCGCGGGCGGCGACGTGTCCGGGCGCGGCCTCTACACGCACATGACGATGTGGGCGGTGGACGCGGACGGCCTGCGGAACCTGTTCCGCCTGCAGTCCCGCGCCTGGCTGGAGGGGCACGTCCAGAAGTATCCGCGGATGGACGCCGAGCTGCTCGCCGAGCACGCGGCGGGCATCGTCGCCACCACCGGGTGCCCGTCCGGCGAGGTGCAGACGCGGCTGCGGCTCGGCCAGTACGCGGAGGCCGCCGAGGCCGCCGCCCGGTACCGGGACGTGTTCGGCCCCGGCAACTACTTCCTCGAGCTGATGGACCACGGGCTGCCGATCGAACGCCGCGTCCGCGAGGACCTGATCCGGCTCGGCCGCGAGCTGGACCTGCCGCCCCTCGCCACGAACGACTCCCACTACGTCACCGAGGACCAGGCGGAGGCGCACGACGCGCTGCTGTGCATCGGCACCGGCAAGCGGCTCGCCGACGAGAACCGCTTCCGGTTCGGCGGCAGCGGCTACTACATCAAGACCGCCGCGCAGATGCGGGCCATGTGGGACGCCGAGGTGCCCGGGGCCTGCGACAACACGCTCCTGATCGCCGAACGCGTCGGCGACTACGGCGAGGTGTTCGCGCACCGCGACCTGATGCCGCGCTTCCCCGTCCCGGACGGCGAGACCGAGGCGTCCTGGCTGCGCGCCGAGACGCTCCGGGGCGCCCGCACCCGCTTCGGGGACGCACCGCCGCAGGACGTCCTCGACCGGATCGACCACGAGCTGTCCGTCATCGGCGACATGGGGTTTCCCGGGTACTTCCTGGTCGTCGCCGACATCTGCCGGCACGCCCGCGAGAACGGCATCGGGCTCGGCCCCGGGCGCGGCTCGGCGACCGGCTCGATGGTCGCGTACTGCGTCGGCATCACCGAACTCGACCCGATCGAGCACCGGCTCATCTTCGAGCGCTTCCTCAACCCCGAGCGGATCACGATGCCGGACGTCGACCTCGACTTCGACGACCGCCGCCGCGAGGAGATGATCGACTACGTCACCCGCAGGTACGGCGACGACCGGGTGTGCCAGATCGTCACGTTCGGCACCATCAAGGCGAAGGCCGCGGTGAAGGACGCCTGCCGCGTCCTCGGCTACCCGTACGCGCTCGGCGACCGCATCACCAAGGCGTTCCCGGCCGCCGAGGGCGGCAAGGAGATCCCGCTCGCCGCCATCCACGACGCGTCCCACCGGCGGCACGGCGAGGCCGCCGAACTGCGCCGGATGTACGCGGACGAACCGGACGTCAAGCGCGTCATCGACACGGCCGTTGGTGTCGAGGGCCTCACCCGCGGCACGGGCGTGCACGCCGCCGGGGTGATCCTGTCGTCCGAGCCGCTGCTGGACGTGCTGCCGCTGGTCCGCCCGAAGGCCGCCGGCCCGGTCGTCACCGGCTTCCCGTTCACGCAGGCCGAGGACATGGGCCTGCTCAAGATGGACTTCCTCGGCCTGCGCAACCTCACCGTCATCCACGACGCCGTCGCGGGCGTGAAGGCGAACCGGGGCCTGGACGTGGACGTCCGCACCGCGCCCCTCGACGACCCGAAGACCTACGAGCTGCTCGCGCGCGGCGACACGCTCGGCGTGTTCCAGCTCGACAGCGGCGGCATGCGCGTCCTGCTGCGGATGATGCGGCCGACGACGTTCACCGACATCGCCGCCGTCAACGCCCTGTACCGGCCCGGCCCGATGGAGATGGACGCCCACACCAACTACGCGCTGCGCAAGACGGGCCGCCAGAAGGTCGAGCCGATCCACCTGGAACTGGAGGAGGCGCTCGAACCGATCCTCGGCGACACCTACCACCTGGTCGTCTTCCAGGAGCAGGTGATGGCGATCGCGCAGCGGCTCGCGGGGTACTCGCTCGGCGCCGCCGACATGCTGCGCCGCGCCATGGGCAAGAAGAAGAAAGAGGTCCTGGACGCCGAGTGGGAGCGGTTCTCGTCCGGGATGCGGGAACGCGGCTTCTCCGCCGAGGCGATCAAGGCGGTGTGGGACGTCCTCGTCCCGTTCAGCGGCTACGGCTTCAACAAGTCGCACACCGCCGGGTACGGGCTCGTCTCCTACTGGACCGCCTACCTCAAGGCGAACTTCCCCGCCGAGTACATGGCCGCGCTCCTCAGCTCGGTCGGCGACGACAAGGACAAGATGGGCGTCTACCTGTCCGACTGCCGCCGCCTCGGCGTCCGCGTCCTGCCGCCCGACGTGAACGAGAGCGTCCTCGACTTCGCCGCCGTCGGGGACGACGTCCGGTTCGGCCTCGGCGCCGTCCGGAACGTCGGCGCGGGCGTCGTCGAGGCGATCGTCCGGACGCGCGCGGAGAAGGGCGCGTACGTCTCGTTCGACGACTTCCTCGCCAAGGTGCCCGCGCCGGTGTGCAACAAGCGGGTGCTGGAGTCGCTCGCGAAGGCGGGCGCGTTCGACGGCCTCGGCCACCACCGCAAGGGCATCGTCGCGGTCCACGAGCAGGCCGCCGACGCCGTCGTGGACGTCAAGCGGCGCGAGGCGCACGGCCAGGACGCCCTGTTCGGCGCGACCGCCGGGCCCGGCGCGGGGGACGCCGCCCTCGCGGTCGCGATCCCCGACGGCGAATGGGACAAGGCCACCCTCCTCGCCCACGAGCGGGAGATGCTCGGCCTGTACGTGTCGAGCCATCCGCTGGACGGCACCGAGCCCGTCCTCGAACGGCACCGCGACCGGACGATCGCCGAACTGCTCGCGTCCGGCCGGGCGGACGGGCGCGTCCGGCTCAGCGGCATCGTCTCCGGCCTGCAGCGCAAGGTCACCAAGCAGGGCAGCCCGTGGGCGATCGTCGCGCTCGAAGACCACGACGCGTCCGTCGAATGCCTCGTCTTCCCGAGAAGCTACATGTTGTACGGGGACGCGCTCGCCGAGGATCGCGTCGTGTCCGTGCAGGGAAGGATCAACCTGCGGGACGACACGATCAGCGTGTACGCCGAGGAGGTGACCGTCCTGGACGTGACCGGACCCGGCGACGCCGAACCCCCCGTCGTGATCACGGTGGCGGAGTCGCGGGTGACGCCGCGGCTCGTCCGCGACCTGAAGCAGATCCTCCTCGCGCACCCGGGCGCCGCGCCGGTGCATCTGCTGCTCCGGCGCGGCGGCCCGGCGAGCGTCCTGTTCGACCTCGCCCCGTTCCGGGTCGCCCCGGACGCGGCCCTGTTCGGCGACGTCAAGTCGCTGCTCGGCCCCGACTCGGTCACCCGCTCCTGACCCGGCCGTCGACCAGGACGAGCATCCGCTCGATCTGCGCGGACCGCGACCGCTCCACCTTCCCGGCGAGCTTCCGCGTCCACGGGTCCTCGCCGCCGTCCAGCTCCATGCGGGCGAGCTGGACGGCGTCGTCCTGGTGGGCGATCAGCAGGTTGAGGAACTCGCGTTCGAACCGGGCGGCCGGGAGCCGCTCCAGCGCCGCGAGCTCGGCGTCGGTCGTCTCCGGGACGACGCCGCCGTGCGCGTGGTGGGAGTCGGCGGGCGCCCGCAGCGGACGCTCCCACCCCCGTAGCCGCCCGACGATCCCGTCGGCCTCGGCGCGCTGCGTCGTCTCGATCGCCGCGGCGAGCGTCCGCACCTCGGGCCGCACGGGACGCTCGCGGGCGAGCGCCGCCAGCTTCACCGCCTGACCCTGGTGCGGCACCATCATCTGCAGGAACATCACGTCGGTCGAGTTGAAGCCCGCGCCGCCGCGGGTCGCGGCGGCGGTGCCGGCGGGCGGGCCGCCGGCACCGCAGCGCGCGAACAGCAGCAGGCCGCAGGCCGCGAGCAGCGCGAGCGCGGCGTACTTCATCGCGTCGGTCCCGGCGTCAGGCGGCCCGCCACAGCGCGGGCGTCGTGTCCGGTTCCCACCCGGCGATGGCGGTGTGCGGCTGGAGGCACTCGTACGTCGTGCCGCCGTAGGTGACCGTGTCGCCGGTGGCGTAGGACGTCCCGGCGGCCCACGTCCCGGACGGCGGGTCCGTCGGCGGGTCGGTGGGCGGGTCCGTGGGCGGGTCGGTCGGGGGATCGGTGGGCGGGCCGCTCGGCGTGCCGGCACCGCCGAAGTCCACGTCGGAGCAGGTGTAGAACGCCTCGTCGCTGTACTCCATCCGCTGCCAGATCGAGTAGACGAGGTGCCGGCCCGTCCGCTGCGGCAGGTTCAGCGTCCACTTCGTGAACGTGGTCGGGTCGACGTCGTCGAACGTCCGCAGGTGCACCAGGTCGGACCAGCGCAGCGGCTGCGTCGGGTCCCAGCCGGCGCGGGTGATGTAGAACTCGAAGCGGCTGCCCCGGTGCGGCGCGGTCGCGTGGTAGGTGATCTCGAACGGGCCGGGCGCCACGCGCGTCGCGGGCCAGTCGGCCCGCTGGAGGTCGAGCCCCCGGTACTTCGCGCGCCCGGCGCTGCACAACTGCCCGTCCGGGATCATCTCGCGGTGCCGCCCGTCCACGGTGAGCAGCGACACCTCGTTCCAGTCGTAGAACGCCTGCGTGCCGCTCGCCGCGACGGCCGCCTTGCAGGCGTCCGAGTCGGGCGTCTCCGGCCCCTCGTTCTTGCAGACGTACACGCGGCTCGGCGGGTTCGACATCGTGCCGTGCGCGCTCGCCGGCGCCGCCGACGCGAGCACGACCGCGACCGACGCGGCCGGCAGGGTGACGGCCGCGAGCGCGGCCTTCGAGCGGGGGGATCGCATGGATCTCCTTCCGGGATCGGTGGACGGCCTACGGGAGCGAATTCAGGAAGGGCTCGTGGGCGTTCATGAACTCCCAGCCGTAGTAGCGGTCCCAGTTGATGGACCACGTCATGAGGCCGCGCAGGGCGGGGGACGGCCCGCCGCGCAGCTCGTACGCACCGCACTGCCGCCCCTCGACCAGGCAGGTCAGCGCCTGCTGCACCTGCGCGGGCGGCGTGTGGCCGTTCCCCGCGCTGACGGCGGCGGGCACCCCGAACGCGATCTGCTCGGGCCGCAGCCCCGGGAACGTGTGCCCGGTGTTCGCGACGGGGAAGCCGGCCTTGAGCATGTCGGTCATCGCGATGTGGAAGTCGGCGCCGCCCATGTGGTGGTACTGGCCGTCGAGGCCCATGACGGGCCCCGAGTTGTAGTCCTGGACGTGCAGGACCGTCAGCTCGTCGCGCAGCGCGTGGATCACCGGCAGGTACGCGCCCGTCCGGTTGTCGCCGGAGCTCGTCCCGCCGTAGAACTGGTGCCCGACCTGGACGAAGAACGTCTCGGGCGCCATCGTCAGGACGAAGCCGTCGCCGTACCTCGCCGTCAGCTCCTCCAGCGCGGAGATGAGGTTGACGACCACGGGCGTCGTCGGGTTCCGGAAGTCGGCGTCGCCCCGGTCGAGGTAGAGCGAGTGCCCCTCGAAGTCGACGTCGAGGCCGTCCAGCCCGTACCGGTCGATGATCGCCGACACCGACCGGACGAACGCGTCCCGCGCGGCCGCCGTCGTCAGCTGCACCTGCCCGTTCTGGCCGCCGATCGACAGCAGCACCTTCTTCCCTCGTGCCTGCTTCGCCCGGATCGCCGCGGCGAACTCGGCGTCGCTCTCCACGTTCGGGCACTCGCCCACCGGGCACCGCTCGAACCGGACGTCGCCGGACGTCGGCGTCGTCGGCTCCCCGAACGCGAGGTTCACGACGTCCCACGCGTCCGGGACGTCCGCCATCCGCACGTATCCGGACCCGTTCGCGAAGCTCGCGTGCAGATACCCGATGAGCGCGTGCTTCGGCAGGCCCACGTCCGCGCATCCCTCCGTCGTCCCGGTCACGGTCGCGGACCGCGCCGACTCGCCCGCGTCGTTGTCGCCCGCCGTCACGCCGCCCGCCAGCGCGGCCGCGCCCGTCCGGGCCGCACCGGCGGCCGTCGCGCCGCCCGAGCACGTCCAGCCGGCCAGCCCCTGCTCGAACCCGCCGTTGGCCAGGACGTTCGCCGCGTGCGCCGACGGCGCCGCGACCAGCAGGCCCGCGGCCAGCGCGCCCGCGAAGAGAATGCTCCGCATGACGTCCCCCTACGGCAGCGTGTCGAGGTGGGCGCCGACCGTCCGGGCGAACCCGCCGCCGTTCGTGACGTCCCAGTTGATCGACCAGGTCATGGCGCCCCGGATGTCCGGGTACGTCCGCGCGGGCCGGAACGAGCCGCAGTTCGTGCCCCGGGCGAGGCAGTCGAGCGCGTCCGTCACCGTCGACGGCGCGACCACGCCGCCGCCCGCCGCGCCCGGCCCCGCGGGCAGCCCGAGCGCCACCTGGTCCGCGCGCAGCCCGTTCTCGAGCTGGATGCAGGCCAGCGCCGTCATGAAGTCGACCGACCCCTGCGCGTACACGCCCTGGTCGCAGCCCAGCATCGAGCCCGAGTTGTAGTACTGCATGTGGACGACGGTCAGGATGTCCTTGATGTTGAGCGCGAGCTGGAAGTACGACCCGCCCGTCGACTGCATGTCGATCGTCTGCGGCGCCATCGTGATGATGAGATCGCTCCCGGCCTTCGCCCGGAGCGCCCGCAGCGCCTGCGCCATGTACGTCGCGTTCAGCCCGTTCTCCAGGTCGATGTCGACGCCGTCGAACCCGTACTCGGTCATCACCCCGAACACCGAGTCCGCGAACAGCGTCGCGGCGGCCGCGCTGTCGACCCGCACCGTGCCCTTCTCGCCGCCGACCGACAGGATCACCTTCTTCCCCCGTGCCCGCAGCGCCGCGACGTCCGCCTTGAACTGTGCGTCCGTGTACCCCCCGACGGCCTGCGCCAGCCCCGGGTCGACCCCGAACACCACCTCGCCCGCCCGCGCGGTGGCCTCACCGAACGCGACCGCCACGAGGTCGTACTCGTCCGGCGTCTGCGACAGCTTCAGCTCCTGCGCGGGGTTCTCGAAGTTGTGCCAGTAGCCGGTCAGGAAGTGCCTCGGCAGCGGCCCGGTCGCGCACCCCGTGGTCGTCCCCGTGACCGTGCTCCCGGCCGACTCGCCCTCCCCGTCGAACGCCTTCACGGTGAACGTGTGCGTGCTGCAGGGCTCGAGCCCCGCGACCGTCGCGGACGTCCCGGTCACGCTCGCGCGCACGTCCGTCCCCGCGTACACCCGGTACCCGTCGGGCGCCCCGGCGCTCGCCGTCCACGCCAGCGTCAGCGAGGTGTCGGTGCGCCCGGTGACGCGCGGCGTCCCCGGAGCCCCGAGCCCGCCGCCCGGCGCGCCCGCGCACGGGCCCCCGTTGAACGTGCAGTTCTCCGGCGCGCCCGGCCCGCTCCCGAGGAACCCGAACGTCACCGTCCCGCCCGGCGGGATCGACGCGTTCCAGCCCCGGTCGGTGAACGTGTGACGGTTCCCGTCGCGGGTCAGCGACGCGTCCCAGAACGAGCCGACGCTCGTCCCGGCGGGCAGGTCGAACTCGACGCGCCACCCGTCGATCACGGTGGCGGACCCGTTCGTCAGGGTGAACCTGGCCTGCCAGCCCGACCCCCAGTCGGCGGTCTTCTCGAACGTCGCGGCCGGCGCGGCGGCGGCCAGCGCGGGCGGCGGAACCAGCAGGACGAGCAGCAGCGCGGCGAGAACGCCGGCGAACGAACGCGTGCGCAAGAGAAACTCCAAGGCGCGGATAGGGAGCTGACGGACGTTCCCCCGAACCCCGAAGCGATCGCGATCTAATAGGAAGGTTTCCTAATTGGTGGCACGTTAACCACGCCTCCGTCCCCCGACAACCCCCACGCCCCGCACCGCCCGAGCCCCCCGACCAACCACCGCAGCTAGCCGCCCGAACCACCACCGCCCGTCGGCGAACATTGGCAAGACCCGCCGAACTCCCACCCCGCCCTCCGGCGAACAGCACCAAACCGGCCGTGAATCCTCGCCCGCGCCCGCCACGACGGCACCTCGACACCCAGCCGGAGCCGGGCGGCCTGTACCCGCGCGAGGTGCTGAAGCTGGTCCGCCGGTTCGCCGCGGAGGGCCTGCTCGGCATGGAGGTCGTCGAGGTGTCGCCGCCGTACGACCGGGCGGTCGCGGTAGGTTGACACGATGCCGACAATCATTGGCGGAGTGCCAGTAAGCGGGCATCGCGGTCATCGCGGCGGTGCCCGGTATCGTCGGACCCCGGACGGGCGAGGACGGTGAGCGCACAGATGAGCGACGACGCAGCGGGCGAGGGGACGCCGCCGCGGCGCGTCCGCAAGGAACCGGACGAGCGGCGCGACCAGATCCTCGCGTGCGCGCGCCGGCTGTTCAGCCGCCGCCCGTACGCCGAGGTGTCCAACACCGAGATCGCGGCCGCCGCCGGGGTCAGCCGGGGGCTGCTGAACCACTACTTCGGCACGAAGCGCGAGCTGTACCTGGCGGCCGTCAGCAAGATGATGAGCGTCCCGCCGATCCCGATCCCGCCGTTCGTGGAGGGCGCGGAGGTGCGGGACCGCGTCGGGCAGAGCCTCGACGCGTGGCTCGAGCTGCTGGAGCGCAACCGGGAGACGTGGGTCGCGGCCCTCGACATGACCACGTCGGGCGGCGACGAGGACCTGGAGCGCATCCTCGAGGAGGGCCGGGACCGGGCCGTCGACCACATGACCGAGGTCGTCGGGCTCACCCCGCTGTCGCGGGACCGCCCCGAGATCCGCGCCGCGTTCCACGGCTACGCGGCGATGGCCGTCGCGACCAGCCGGGAATGGCTCAAGACCGGGCGGCTGACCAGGGCGCAGGTCCACCTGATCCTGCAGGAGGTCCTGCTGAACCTGCTCGACCAGTTCCCCCGCCTGCTGGAGGAGGAGCCGCCGCGTCCCGCCGGGGACGCGCGGCCCTGACGTCTCCCGAGTGACGGGGGCCCGCGGCCCGTCCTACGCGTTCGCCGCGGGGACCTCGCCGTCCCCGGCCGCGACGGGGGTGGGCAGCGGGATGGAGACGTGCCCCTCGGTCAGCAGCCTGCCGAACATCTGCTTGAGCGCGTCGCCGTCGTTGAGGTGCGGGAACGGCTCGTCCGGGGCCTCGACCCCGAGGAACGAGCACAGCGGGCCCCAGCCCTCGCGCACGTCGAACACCAGGAGCCGGTCCGCGGGCAGGCCCGCCCGGACGGTCTCGACGTACCGTTCGAAGGCCGCGGCGGCGGTGTCCTCGTCGGGCACGCCGGACTCCGGGTCCCAGTCGGGGCCGAAGAGGTCGCGCCCGTGCCGGTCCAGGATGGGGCGCATCCGCTCCATGGCGGCGGCGACGGGGCGCGCGGCCTCGGGCAGGTCGTCCGCGGCCGTCATGGCGGGGCCGTTCGTCATCAGGTTGCTGAAGCTGGCGTGCCAGCGGCGAGGGTCGCGGACGGTCAGCACGACCTTCGCCTCCGGGTAGGCGTCGGCGAGCTCGCGCCAGAACCCGCTGGACGGCCAGTCCTGGGCGGACGCGTACCCGTCCAGCACCCGGTCCCAGTCGACGGGCCCGCCGCCGGCGGCCGGGAGCCAGCGGTCGGCCTGCGCCGGATTCGTGAGGATCTCGAACATGTGGTGGCAGGGCCCGAGCCCGAGCCGTTCCAGGGCCGCCTTCATCGACGTCGTCCCCGTTCGCGGCAGTCCCGCACCGATGACCTTGAGCATGCTGACGCCTCTCACCCTCGGTAGGCACGCGCCGCCCTGCGCCGGGTCCCGCGGCCCCGAGGAGCACGCATCGGGCGGCACCCGATCGACGCTAGATCACGTTTCGGAAAAGCTCAATGTCCCGCCTCGCGTTCCCGTCGGAATGATCACGTATTGCCTATTTTGACTGGTAGGCAAGGGGTGAGTGGTCGATGTCACAAAAAGGCGTTCGAGAATTCCCACCTTTTCGGTCGCTTTAATATGAAGCCTCCGCGGGCGGCCCCGGCCGCGCGGGCGCCCGGCGCCGACACGGGACGTCCGGGTACCGGTCAGGGCCCCGGGTCACATAGCGTGACCCGTGCAGGGGGACAGGGCGTTCCCTCATCGGTGGCCGGATGGAGGACCGGGCATGGCCAGACACGTCAGGCGCGGCGTGGCGCTCGTCGTCGGAGCGCTGCTGACGCTGACCGGCGTCGCGCTGCTCGTCCTGCCCGGCCCCGGGCTGCTGCTGGTGCTGGCGGGCCTGCTCGTGCTCGCCCGCGAGTTCCCCATGGTCGAGCGCTACGTCGACCCCGTCCAGAACGCCGCGATGCGGGCGGCCGAGGAGAGCGTGTCGTCGCCGTGGCGCCTCGCCGGGTCGATCCTCACGGCGGCGGCGCTGTTCGGCGCGGGCGTGGCGTGGGGCCTCGTCGACCGGCTCCCGTTCAGCGGCTGGAGCACGGGCTCGGGCCTGATCCTGTCCGGGTTCATCCTCATCGGGCTGCTGGCGTGGAGCCACCGCCGGGTCAAGGCCGCCGCGCTCGCCGCCCCGCCCGCCCCGGACGACGCCCGCTGACCGTCCTCGCCGGGGACGTCCCGCCGAATTCGCCCAGCCCGTAGAAACGGGCCCGCAATTGTTCGAGCCCGCTCCTACGGGAGGGAAAAGATAAGCGAACGGGAACTGTGAGGCGCGCGCGCCGGATGCGGCTGCCCACGTGCCCCACGTGCCCCGCGCGCTCGGGGCCTCAGCGCACGGTGTACGCGCCGATCAGCGTCTGGTCGAGCACGCCCGGGACCGTCGTCCGGAGCGACACCGCGCCGCCGGCCGGATTCCGCACCGTCGCCTTCCAGACGCCTCCCGCCTCGTCCACGCGGACCTCGCGCCAGGTGCGCCCGTCGTCGTGGGACACCCGCAGCGCCGGGGCCGCGTCGCCGCCCTCGACGTCCAGCGTGATCGGCTGCGCGGCGCCCGCGCGGGCGCGGTTGCGGATGTCGAGCGGCGTCCGGACCCGGACGTACGGCAGTTCCATCGGTTCGCCGTCGCGGACCGTGAACCGCGTCTCGCCGCGGAACGCCGACCCGGACTCGGCCCACGGCGCCCTCCCGGCGGCGTCCACGACGAGGGTGTACTCGCCGGGCGGCGGCGCCGCCCAGTCGTGCGCGCGGCCCGGCTCGTCGCTGCGGTAGACCTCGCGGCCCTCGGCGTCCAGCAGCCGCGACGTCCCGGTCGTCCCCGCGTACGGGGAGAGGCCGCTGCCGCTGTCCCACGTGGACAGCAGCCGGACGGCGATGCTCGGCTCACCGCCCGCGGTGCTCCAGATCGCCGTGCTCCGGCCAGGCGCGAACGGGCCGATGTGCCAGTCCCGCCGGTACCTACCGGGACGCGGCGGCGCCACCTCGCGGGACCGCTCGACGAGCTCCGCGAACGCGCAGTCGGGCGTGGTGATCGCGGAGTCGAGCGCCCACCGGAAGCCGGGGGAGAGGTACTCGGTGCGGACGGTCGGCAGCGCTCCCACGCCCACGTAGAAGCCGAGGCGGAAGCCCGTTCCCCAGTCGACGCCGAAGTGGCTCCCGCCGCAGGCCGCCCCGCCCCGCGTCCCGTACCGGGTGCGGTACGCTGCGAGCGTCTCCGTCCGGACGGTCGCGGGGAACGGGTCCGCGACGCGGCCCTCGACCACGTTCGCGAGCCCGTAGACGTACGGGCTGCCCTCCTCGGCGCCGCCCTCGGTCATGATCGCCTGAGTGCGCAGGGTCAGGCCGTCCGCCGGGCCGGTCGGCACGACGTACAGCTCCGCGCCGCCCCACGTGACCGCGAGCGGCAGCACCTCGTCGCCGATCCGCTGCGCCACCTCGACCGACGCGGTCAGCGGGGCCGCCCCCGCCCGGTCCACGCGCGGGAGAACGCGCACCCCTTCGCGGGCGTCGAGCACGAGGTCGCCGGGGCGGACGTCCGGAAGGTGCACGACCGTCGTCGACTCGCCCGTCGCCACCTGCGCGGTCACCGCGTAGCGCCCGTCCGGGATCAGGCCCTCCAGGTACCCGTCCGTCACTTCGGCCTCGAACCCGGGGCCGCCGTCCAGGGGGACGAGCGACACGTGGGTGGGCTCGGGCGCGCGTCCGTCGCGGTCGAAGATCCGGATGCTCACCGGCAGCCCGGACGCCGCCCGGACGGACGCGAGCGGGCGCACCTCCGAACGGTGCGGCGTTCCCGTGACCTTCGGCGCGCGATAGCCGTCCTCCCGCGCGGTAGGCGCGGCGGCGGCCGGGGCGGGGGCCGGTGCGGCGGGTCCGGCGGGTGCCGCCTGTGCCGGGACGGCCGCCCCGGTCACGGCCAGTGCGGCCGCCACGAGGCCCGTCGCGATCTGCTTCGTCGGCAAGAATGCCTCCTTGGGAGAGTGTTCCGCCGACTGTTGCCCGACACCGCCCGCCGCGTTCGCGGCCGTCCGGGACGGGACGGGGATGGGGCATCGAGTGCGGTGCCTCCGCTCTCCCGCATCGAGTAAGCGGCCTTGCCCCGATTCACGTCCAGAAAGTGGCGGGGGCGCAATAGCTACCCGTCGGCCTTCTCCCTCAGCGCTACGCCATGCCGTTCTCGGCAGGCGGCTATCAAGGCAATCGAAAGTGCGGGGCGGGTGTCGGAACTCGGGAGAATGCGAGCTTTTCTTGCTGATACCTTCCCGCAACCGCCCGCTCGGTAGAACGAAAGTCAGAACCGATTCAGCGATCTCGACGAGAGGTGCGACGACATGCAGACGGATACCGACCGCGGCGAGGGGCGCGCCGCCGCGCGGCGGCCGCGCCGCCTCCGGCCGCTCGTGACGATGGCGGCGGCGGTCGCGGCCGTCGGGCTGCTGGCGGGCGCCTGCGGCGACGACGGCGGCGAGGGCGGCGGCACCGGTGTCGCCGCCGCCACCCCCGGGGCCGCGGGCCAGCCGAAGACCGGCGGCGCCGGCGGCGGCGGGGGCGACCCGCTCGCCTACGCCAAGTGCATGCGCGACAACGGCGTCGCGGACTTCCCCGACCCCGACTCGGACGGCCGGCTGGCCATCGACGGCAGCAAGGTCGACATGGACTCGCCGGCGTTCAAGGCGGCCCAGGAGAAGTGCAAGGAGTTCGACCCGCCGCCCCCGCCGGAGCCCGCGGCGGACCGCAAGGCGGCGCTCGAATACGCCAAGTGCATGCGCGAGAACGGCATCCCCAATTTCCCGGACCCGGACGCCCAGGGCAAGACCGACATCGACGCGAGCACCGGCATCGACCTCGACGGCGCGGCCTACAAGAAGGCCGACGAGGCGTGCAAGAAGGTCCTGGTGCACGGCGGCAAGAAGGTCGGAGGCGGTGGGTGACCACCCGCACCGTGCGGAACCCCGGCGCGCGCGACGGCGCGCCGGGGTCAGCCGGCGGCCGCCGGGGCGGACGCGTCCTCGGGAGTGTGCGCGCCGCCGGCCGCCGCGCCGGCCGCGGCCGGCGCGGGCAGGAAGCGGAGCGTGACCGTCAGCCCGCCGCCGGGGCGCGGCTCCGCGCGCAGATCCGCGTCGTGGGCGGTGGCGATGGCCTGCACGATGGACAGGCCGAGGCCGAGCCCCTCGCTGCGTCCGGTGCGTTCGGTCCCGAGCCGCTGGAACGGCATGAACAGCCGCTCCAGCGCGTCCGTCGGTACGACCGGGCCGGTGTTCTCCACCGTCAGGACGGGCCGGTCCCCGTCCATGCCGGTGGCGACCGTCACCCGGCCGTCCGGGACGTTGTGCCGCAGCGCGTTGTCGACCAGGTTGATCACCAGGCGTTCCGCGAGGCCCGGGTCGCCCGCCGCGACCGCCTCGCCGAGGGCGGCGTCCAGGGTGACGCCGCGCCGCTCGGCCTCCGCGCGGCGGGCCGCCACGACCTGCCCGGTCAGCCGGTCGAGCGCGACCGACACCCGGCGCTCGATGCCCGCCTGCCCGCGCGCCAGCGTGAGCAGCGCGGCGACCAGCCGCTCCTGATGCCGGCCCGCGGCGATGACCCGCAGGTGCGCGTCCCGCAGCGACTCCACGGTCGCGTCGGGGTCGGCGAGCGCGACCTGCGACAGCGTCCGCTGCCGCGCCATCGGGGTGCGCAGCTCGTGCGACGCGTTGGCGACGAACCGGCGCTGGGCCTCGAACGCGGCCTCCAGCCGGGCGAGCAGCCCGTCGATGGTGTCGCCCAGGTCCTTCAGCTCGTCGGTGGGGCCGGGCAGCGCCAGCCGCTCGTGCAGGTTGGTGGCCGAGATCTCGCGGGTCGCGGCCGTGATGACGCGCAGCCGCCGCAGGATGCGGCCGGCGACGACCCAGCCCAGCCCGACCGACGCCAGCGACATGATCCCCAGCGCGATGCCGGACTGGACGAGCTGCGTCCGCCGCTGCCGCTCCTTCTGGTGCCGGGCCAGCGCGGCGATCTGCCGGTCGTCGATGTCGCCCGGCGGGGTCAGCCCGCGGTTGCCGGTGTCGCTGTCGTCCCGCTGCGCCGGGCCCCGCTTGCGCGGCGGGTCCCGCATTTCCTTGATCGACGTCGTGATGCCGTCCTCGCCCTGGTAGAAGTACACGCCCTGGGTGGCGCGGTCCACCAGAAAGAAGGTGATGCCGAGCGTGACCGCGCCCGACAACAGGAAAAGCGCGCCGTAGAGCAGCGTGAGCCGGAGCCGGACGGTGTTGCGGGGCAGTCGGAACCGCATGGGCGTCCTTCAGATTCGGTAGCCGGATTTGGCCACGGTTTCGATGACCGGCGGGTCGCCGAGTTTGGCGCGCAGCCTGCTGATCGTCACCTTGACGGTCTTGGTGAACGGGTCGGCGGACTCGTCCCAGACCCGTTCCAGGAGTTCCTCCGCGGACACCGCCCGCCCGTTCGCGGCGAGCAGCAGTTCCAGGACGCCGAACTCCTTCGGGGCGAGGTCGAGGGTCCGCCCGGCCCGCCGCGCCCGCCGCTGCGCCACGTCCAGCTCGATGTCGCCGTGCCGCAGCACCGGCGGCACCGCCGGATGCGCCCGCCGCGCCAGCGCGCCGATCCGCGCCATGAGGACGGGGAAGTCGAACGGTTTCGGTAGGTAGTCGTCCGCGCCCAGGTTGAGCCCGTCGACCAGGTCGTCGCTGGTCGCGGCCGCGGTGAGCATCAGCACCCGGCTGCCGCGCCCCGCCGACACGAGTTGCGCGCAGACCTCGTCGCCGTGCAGGCCGGGCAGGTCGCGGTCGAGGACGATGACGTCGTAGTCGTTGACCATCGCGCGTTCCAGCCCGGACGATCCGTCGAGCGCGACGTCGACGGCCATCCACGCCCGGCGCAGCCCCACCGCGACCGTCTCCGCCATTTCCTCGTCGTCCTCGATGACCAGTATCCGCACCGCCCCGCACCCCCGGAAAGATCATTGAGCTCCGACCGCCCGGTCCATTCGGGCCGGGCGCGCGGCGTCCGCACGCCGCGCGAATCGCCATGCTAACCGAGGCCCGGTTTCGGCAGGGTTTCAGCGCCGAAATCCCGAAGGCGGACGCCGCTTCCCGGCGGCTCACGGCACCGCCCGCCGACCGAAAGGTGCGATTTTGTCGGCTCGCCGGAAGGGGCGGGGGCACCCGCCCGCCGGTCCGCCGCCCGAGGAAATGCGCCGCCGCCGATACCGTCCCGAAACCGTCGCCCGAGTAGAACCACATTGACATCGGAAAAGGCATCCGCCGAAGGAGAAGCAATGCGCGGCACCGAATATCGAACGCGGCCGGACGGGTCCGGCCGCGCCGCCGTCCGCAGCGGCCCGGCCCGGGACGGGGAGGAGGCATGAGCGTGACCTCCGAAACCGTGCCCAGCGAGGACGCCGCGGGCGGCCGGGGCGCCCCGCCGAAGCGCCGCCGCCGGCGCCGCACGCTGCTGTCGGTCCTGGTGCTCGGCGCCGCCGGCGCGGTCGTCGGCGTCGTGCTGGTCGACCCGTTCGGCGACGAGGCCCCCGCCACCACCCGCAACGCGGCGCCGACCGGCACCGCGGCCGTCCGCCAGGGCCAGGTGTCCGCCCGCATCTCGGTCAGCGGCACCCTCACCTACGACGGCGGCTACGAGGCCGTGAACCAGGCGAGCGGCGTCTTCACCGACCTGCCGAGCACCGGCAAGGTCTACAAGGCGGGCCACACCCTGTACCGGGTGAACACCGCGCCGGTCGTGTTCCTCAAGGGGTCCATCCCCGTCTACCGCGACCTGGAGTGGGGCGACCAGGGCCGGGACGTCCGGCAGCTCAACGCCGCGCTCGTCTCCCTCGGCCACGGCAGCGGCCTCGACGCCGACTCCAAGTACTTCGGCTACGCCACCTACCTCGCCCTCCTGCGCCTGGAGGACGCCCGCGGCCTGAAGGAGGACGGGAAGCTGTCCAAGGGAGAGATCGTCTACCTGCCCGCCGACCAGATCCGCGTCACCAAGCTGAACGTCGGTGTCGGCGACCGGGCCGGCGGCGGCACCGCCGTGCTGGAGGCCAGCTCGCTGCGCCGGCACGTCTCGGTGGAACTCGACGCCGCCTACCAGTCGCAGGTCAAGGAGGGCGACAAGGTCACCATCACGCTGCCGAACCTGAAGACGACCGGCGGCGAGGTCGTCTCCGTCGGCAAGGTCGCCACCTCCGACGACGACGAGGAGGGCGGCGCCAAGATCAAGGTGGGGATCCGGCCGGACGACCCCAAGGCCACCGGCAGTCTGGACCGGGCGCCGGTGCAGGTGTCGATCGTGACCGACAGCGCCGACGGCGTGCTGTTCGTCCCCGTGACGGCCCTGCTGGCGCTGCTGGACGGCGGCTACGGCGTCGAGGTCGTCGCGCCCGACGGCGCTCGCCGGCTCGTCCAGGTGGAGCTCGGCATGTTCGACCAGAACAGCGGGACGGTCGAGGTCACCGGCCAGGGCCTCCAGGCCGGCCAGCGCGTCGTGGTGCCGGCGTCATGAGCGGGCCGCACGCCGGCGCGGGCGACACCGCGCTGCTGACCGGGCCCCGCTCCGGCGGCGAGACGCCCGTCCTCGAACTCGACGGCGTCACCCGGCTGTACCCGGGCGCGTCGCCCGTCGCGGCGCTGGCCGGGGTCAGCTTCACCGTGAACCGCGGCGAACTCGTCGCGATCGTCGGGCCGTCCGGGTCCGGCAAGTCCACGCTGCTGAACGTGATGGGGACGCTCGACCGCCCCACGTCCGGCGTCATGCGCATCACCGGCACGGACGTCGCGCGGATGAGCGACCGCGACCTCGCGGCGCTGCGCGCCACCCAGATCGGGTTCGTGTTCCAGCAGTTCTTCCTCGCCGACCACACCACCGCGCTGGAGAACGTCGCCGACGGGCTGCTGTACGCGGGCGTCGGCCGCGCGGCGCGCCGCAAGGCCGCGGCGGAGGCCCTCGACCGGGTCGGGCTCGCGCACCGCGCCGGGTTCCTGCCGTCCAAGATGTCGGGCGGCGAGCGGCAGCGCGTCGCGATCGCCCGCGCGCTCATCGGCGGCCCCGCGATCGTGCTCGCCGACGAGCCCACCGGCAACCTCGACAGCGTCAACGGCGCCGCGATCCTGTCGCTGCTCACCGAGCTGCACCAGCAGGGCGCCACCATCGTGGTGATCACCCACGACCGGGAGATGGCCGCGCGGCTGCCCCGCCGGATCGAGGTGCTGGACGGCAGGCTCGTCGCGGACACCGGCGCACCGGGGGAGGCGCGGCGGCGATGACCACGACCACCACGCCCGGGCGGCTGGCGCCCGCCGATCTGGCGCGCACCGCCAGCGTCGGGCTCCGCACCCGGCGGCTGCGCGCCGCGCTGTCCGCCCTCGGCATCGCGATCGGCGTCGCGTCGATCGTCGCCGTCCTCGGCCTGTCGGCGTCGTCGCAGGCCGGGCTGCTCGCCGAGATCGACCGGCTCGGCACCAACATGCTGACGGTCAGTCCCGGCGTCGACATCGAGGGCAACGAGGTGAAACTGCCGAAGTCCGCGCCCGCGATGGTCGGCCGGATCGGGCCCGTCGAGCGGGTCCAGACGACCGGCAAGACCGACGCGAAGGTGTACCGCAGCCCGCTCGTCCCGGCGATCAACTCCAACGGCCTCACCGTCCAGGCGGCCAGCCTGGACCTGCCCGAGACCGTCCGCACCCGGGTCGCCGAGGGCGTGTTCCTCAACGAGGCCACCGCGACGCAGCCGACCGCGGTCCTCGGCTACGACGCGGCCCGGCGGCTCGGCTTCGACCGCATCCGCCCCGGGCAGCGGATCTGGCTCGACGAGCAGTGGTTCTACGTCGCCGGGATCCTCGCGAAGGCCGACCTCGCCCCGGAGATCGACGCCTCGGTCCTGATCGGGTACCCGGCCGCCCAGAAGTTCCTGCGCCACGACGGGCACCCCACGACCATCTACGTCCGGTCCGACACCGAGCAGGTGAACGCCGTCCACTCGGTGCTGGCCAGGACCGTCAACCCGATGAACCCCGGGGACGTCACGGTCAGCAACCCGTCGGACGCGCTCGTCGCCCGCGCCGCCGCCGAGTCGGCGCTGAACGGCCTGTTCCTCGGCCTCGGCGCGGTCGCGCTGCTGGTCGGCGGCGTCGGCGTCGCCAACACCATGATCATTTCGGTGCTGGAGCGGAGATCCGAGATCGGGCTGCGCCGCGCCCTCGGCGCGACCCGCGGCCACATCCGCGTCCAGTTCTTCTCGGAGGCGGTGCTGCTCGCCGGGCTCGGCGGGGCCGTGGGCGTGTTCTGCGGCGTCATGGCCACCGTCGTGTACGCGTCCATCAAGGGGTGGGCGGTGGTGCTGCCGCCCGAGGCGTGGGCGGGCGGTGTCGGCGCCGCGGTCGCGATCGGCGCGATCGCCGGGCTGCTCCCCGCGATCCGCGCCGCCCGCATGCAGCCCACCGAGGCCCTGCGCACCTCATGACCCGGCCCCCGCCGCCGGCGGGGGCCGCGCGACCCAGTCAGATCCGCCGCGCACCCCGCGCGAGGCGAAGGGACGGCCAATGCCCATCAGCGTCGTGAACGGCGTCCACCTCAGTTACGAGGAACACGGGACGGGCGACCCCGTCGTGCTCATCGCCGGCACCGGCGCCCTCGGCCGGGTCTGGCGCGCCCACCAGGTGCCCGCCCTCAACCGGGCCGGGTTCCGCGCGATCACGCTCGACAACCGGGGCGTGCCGCCGTCGGACGTCTGCCCGGAGGGCTTCACCCTGGCCGACATGGTCGCGGACGTCGCCGGGCTCGTCGAGCACCTCGGCGCCGCGCCGTGCCGCGTCGTCGGGGCCTCGATGGGGGCGATCATCGCGCAGGAGCTCGCCCTCGCCCGTCCCGACCTCGTCGCGCAGGCGGTGCTGATGGCCACCCGGGGGCGCACCGACGCGCTCGGCGCGGCGGTCGCCACCGCCGAGCTCGAACTGTTCGACTCCGGGATCAAGCTGCCGCCCCGCTACGAGGCGGTGTCCAGGTGCTGCGCGGCTTCTCCCGCCGCACCCTGCGCGACGAGCACGCCGTCCGCGACTGGCTCGACCTGTTCGAACTGTCCCCGCTCAGCGCGTCCCTCAGCCGGTCGCAGCTCGCGGTCGACCGGCTGCCGGACCGGCTGGACGCGTACCGCCGCATCGACGCCGAGTGCCTCGTCCTCGGGTTCGCCGACGACCTGGTGACGCCCCCGCACCTGGGCCGCGAGGTCGCCGACCGGATCCCGCGCGGCACCTACCGGGAGATCCCCGGCTGCGGGCATCACGGCCACCTGGAGGACCCCGTCGCGGTTAACGCGGCGATCGTCGAGTTCTTCGGGTCCGGCTGACCGGCGAGCCGGTGCGCGCGCCCCGCACGGGACGCGCGCACCTGCTCCCCGGCCAGTCAGCCTTTCGACAGGTCGTACAGCGTGGTGCCGCCGACCCGCGTCGCCGGGAAGGCGGACTCGACCCACGCGGTGATCCGCCGCGCGGCGTCGCTGCCGCTCGCGGCCCCGCGCGTCCCGCCGGGGCCAGCGCGACCGTGTAGTACTCGTGGAAGATGCCCCGCATGTGGCTGAAGATCACGGCGGTGAGCAGCAGCCAGCCGCCCCACAGCGCCAGCGACGCCCGCGCCGGGTCGGTGCGCGTCGCCCGCCGCGTCCGACGCGCCGAAGAAGAACGCCGCCCAGCTCGTCGCGCCCGCCTGCACGGCGGCCGAGTAGAACGCGTTCGCCCACCGGATGCGCCCAGGCCCCACAGGTACAGGACGGCCGTGGCCGCCAGCAGCACCAGCAGCGCGGGCCGCGCCCAGGCCGGATCGGCGGACGGGCCGCGCACCACCCGGCGGACAACGCGGTGCCGCCGTACTCGCTCGGCCGGACGAGCGTCCCGTGCTCCTGCACCCAGGCGGTGACGTCCGCGTTGCCGCGTCCGCCGGGACCGCCCATGCCGCCGCCGACGACGATGTACCGCAGCTCGCCGTCCTCGACGAGCCGCCGGAGCTTCTCGACGGTCATCAACGATCTCTCACCGGTGGTCCCGGCCGCCCCGGCGATAGCCTTCACCGGTGAACACCCGTGAGCTCCAGGCGCTGTACGACCTGGCGCTGCGGCTGTCGGGCGTCCACGATCTGGACGCGCTGCTGCAGGACGTCGTCGCGCAGGCGCGGCGGCTGCTGGACGTCGACATCGCCTACCTCGCGCTGCTCGGCGACGACGGCGCCCTCACCATCGAGGTGACCGACGGGTCGCTCGGGCCGCGGCTGCGCGGCGTCCGGCTCGCGCCCCGGGTGGGCGTCGCGGGGCGCGTCGTCGAGCGGGGCGAGCCGGTCCGCAGCGCCGACTACCTCGCCGACCGCGACCTGCTGCACAGCGACGCCGTCGACCGGGTCGCCCGCGAGGAGGGGCTGCGGACGATCGTCGGCGTCCCGCTGCGGCTGCGCGGGCGCGTCATCGGCGTGCTGATGATCGCGCAGCGCAGCGTCCGGGAGTTCGCCGGGCGGGAGATGACGTTCCTGACGTCGCTCGCCTCGTTCGCGGCCGTCGCGATCGACAACGCCCGGCTGATCACCGAGCACCGGCGGGCGGCCGCCGAGCTGACCGCCGCGAACGACGAGCTGCGGCGGCACGTGGACGGCGCCGAGCGGGCCGCCCGGATGCACGGCCGGATGCTCGGCATCGCGCTGCGCGGCGGCGGCGCCGAGGAGGTCGTGCTCGCGGTGTCCGCCGAGTTCCCCGGGACCGTGCTGCTCGTCGACGACCGGGACCGGCCGCGCGTCGCCGCGTCCGGCGGCGCCGTCCGGCCCGCCGCGCCGCCGGCGGGGGAGAGCCCCGCCGCCGCGTTCGCCGCCGAGCGCCGCACCCGCCGCGCCGGCCGCACCGTCACCGTCCCCGTCGCGTCCGCGCACTCCTACTTCGGGGCCCTGCAGGTCACGCCCGACGTGCCCCTGCACGACCAGGACGTCCGGGTGCTGGAGCGGGCCGCGATGACGCTCGCGCTCGTCCTGGTCGCCGAGCAGGCCGTCGGCGAGGCGGAGCGCCGCACCGCCGCCGACCTCGTGGAGCGGCTCGTCGCGGGCCGCATCGGGGACGAGGCCGCGTTCGCCCGGCGGGCCCGGCCGCTGGGGCTCGACCTGCGCGCCGCGCACCGGGTGCTGGCCGTCGAGACCGCCGACGACGCCCGCGTGCTCGCGCGGCTCGGCGAGCTGGTGCGGGAGCACGGCGGGATCGCGGCCCGGCTGCGCGGACGCCTCGTCGCGTTCGTCCGCGCGGACGGCACGGACGACGCGGACGACGCGGAGGGGGCGGGCGACGCGGGCGACGGAGTCCTGCGGGCGTTCGCCGCGACGATCGACGGGACGTGCGGGCTCGGCGGCCCCGCCGCGGGGGCCGCCGACCTCGCCGCCGCGCACGCCGACGCGTCCGCGTGCGTGACCGTGCTGAAGAGCCTCGCCCGCGAGGGGGCCTGCGCCGCCCCGTCCGATCTCGGCCCCTACCGGTACCTGCTGAGCGCCTCGGGCCGCGCGGACGCCGACCGGTTTGTCCGCGCGACCGTCGGGCCGCTGCTCGACCACGACGAGCGGCGCGGCGGCGACCTGGCCCGCACGGCCGACGCGTTCCTGTCCGGCGGCCGCCACCACACCGGCACGGCCGCCGCCCTGCACATCCACGCCAACACCCTGTACCAGCGGCTCGACCGGATCACCGCGCTGCTCGGGGACGGGTGGCGGCAGGGCGACCGCGCCCTGGACGTCCAGCTCGCGCTCCGGCTGCACCGCCTCGCCGCCGATCTGTGTAAAGAACCTCCACCCAACCCTTGATCGGCCTGGGAGAACCTCCATGGTCGAAAGGGGCGCCACCGCATACCATCGGTTGGCGGAAAGCGAGGTGTGCCCCATTCCCTCCACCGACGTTCAGGTCAAGGCGCTCGCGGACGCCCTGCCCGGCGCCCGCCTCATCACCGACCCCGACGTCCTCGCGAGCCTCGCCCACGACGACGCCGAGTGGGCGCCGGTCGGCGCGCCGGTCGCGGCGCTGCGGGCGCGCTCGTCCGACGAGGTCGCCCGCGCCGTCGCCGCCTGCGCCGGGCTGCGGATCCCCGTCGTGCCGCGCGGCGCCGGGACCGGGCTGTCCGGCGGCGCCAACGCCGTCGACGGCTGCCTCGTCCTCGACCTGTCGGCGATGAACGCCGTCGTCGAGATCGACGCCGAGAACATGGTCGCGGTCGTCCAGCCCGGCGTCGTCAACGACGACCTGAAGAAGGCCGTCGCCGAGCACGGCCTCTGGTACCCGCCGGACCCCGCCAGCGCGCCCTGGTCCACCATCGGCGGCAACGTCGCCACCAACGCGGGCGGCCTGTGCTGCCTCAAGTACGGCGTGACCCGCGACTACGTCCTCGGCCTCCAGGCCGTCGTCGGCGGCCCCGCCGGCGCCTACGGCACCCGCGTCGACCTCGGCCGCCGCACCACCAAGGGCGTCGCCGGGTACGACCTCACCGGCCTGTTCGTCGGCTCCGAGGGCACCCTCGGCGTCGTCACCGAGGTCACCCTCCGGCTCCGGCCCGCCCGCCGCGACGCGCCCCGCACCGTCGTCGGCGCCTTCGACGACCTCGTCGCCGCGGGCCGCGCCGTCGCCGCCGTCACCTCCCGCGGGCTCGTCCCCGCCGCCCTCGAACTCCTCGACCGCGCCTGCCTGGAGGCCGTCGAGGAGTGGAAGCACCTCGGCATCGGCCCGGGCGCCGAGGCCCTCCTGCTCGCGAGCGTCGACACGCCCGGCCCGTCCGGCGACGACGAGGCCGCCGCGATCGCGTCGATCTTCCGGGACGCGGGCGCCGCGTGGGCCGAGCAGTCCACCGACCCCGTCGAGGCCGACGCCCTGTTCGAGGCCCGCCGGCTCGCCTACCCCGCGCTCGAACGGCTCGGGCCCGTCCTGACCGAGGACGTCTGCGTGCCCCGTTCGTCCGTCCCGGCGATGCTGGCCCGCACCGGGGAGATCGGCCGCCGGCACGGCGTCCGCATCGCCACGATCGCGCACGCCGGCGACGGCAACCTGCACCCGCTGCTGATCACCCCGCCCGGCGACGACGCCGCCCGCGCCGCCGCGCAGGCCGCGTTCGAGGAGCTCCTGCAGGCGGCGATCGACCTGCGCGGCACCGTCACCGGCGAGCACGGCGTCGGCCTCCTCAAGCGCGGCGGCATGCAGCGCGAGCTGCCCCTAGGCGTCCGCGCGATGCAGCACGCGGTCAAGCAGGCCCTCGACCCGCTGAACCTCTTCAACCCGGGGAAGGTCATCGGCGACGATCCCGACCTCTGATACAAAGGTCGCAAATCGTCGCAGAGTGCCCGGGAGGCCATCGTGGACGCCGAGAAGCTGCGGACCCTGTTCGACCTGACCGGACGCGTCGCGATCGTCACCGGCGGCACCCGCGGCATCGGCCGCGCCATCGCCGAGGGCTTCGTCGCCGCCGGCGCGAGCGTCGTCGTCGCGAGCCGCAAGCCCGAGCCCTGCGCGGAGACCGAGGCGCACCTGAAGGCGATGGGCGGCGCCGCCCTCGGCGTCCCGACCCACCTCGGCGACCTCGCCGCCCTGGACGCCCTCGTCGCCCGCACCGTCGACACGTTCGGCCGCCTCGACATCGTCGTCAACAACGCCGCGAACCCGCTCGCCCAGCCCATCGGCGGCCTCACCCCCGAGGCGTTCGCGAAGTCGCAGGACGTCAACGTCCGCGGCCCCGTCTTCCTCGTCCAGCGCGCCCTCGACCACCTCACCGAGAGCCCCTGCGCGGCCGTCCTCAACGTGATCTCCGCCGGGGCGTTCATGTGGTCGCCCGGCGTGTCGATGTACGCCGCCGCGAAGGCCGCGATGGCCTCCTACACCCGCTCGATGGCCGCCGAGTTCGCCCCCCGCGGCATCCGCGTCAACGCCCTCGCCCCCGGCACCGTCGACACCCTCATGGTCCGCAACAACCCGCCCGAGGTGCAGGAGGCGATGGCCACCGCCGCCCTGCAGAACCGCATGGCCGACCCCGACGAGATGGTCGGCCCCGCGCTCTTCCTCGCTTCCGACGCCGCGAGCTTCGTCACCGGCCAGGTCCTCCTCGCCGACGGCGGCCTCGTCCCCCGCTGACCCCCGCCCCGGTCAGGCCTGCAGCAGGGTGCGCCGCAACTCGCCGATGACCGGCGGCGTCGTCCCGGCCGCGAGGCGGCCGAGGGTCTCCGGCACGTTGACGGCCACGCACGTCACCTGGGCGGCGGCGGTGGCGTCATACCGGTGCAGCCGGACGGTCCTGGGCCGCACGTCACGGTCGCTCGCATACAGGATGTAGGCCGTGGGCGGACCCAGGTTGTCGAGAATGTCCCCGCTGCGCTCGTCGTAGCGGCACTCCAGCCGGTCGAGCCGTCCGAAGCGCCGCATCACTTGCCGGTCCGCCAGCAGCCGCCCGCGGACGGCCGGGAGGTCCTCCTCCCGGCGCAGGTAGTCGCGGCGCAGCCCGTGCCGTAGCAGCCGGTCAGCCTCCAAGGTCAGTAGCAGGCAGACCAGGTCGCGTAGGTCGAGACCTTCCCCGAGCCGCCGCACCGTGTCCAGGTTCGGAGTCGGCGGCCGCCAGGTCGGCTGCGCTCGGCGTCAGCCCACCCTGACGGACGGTGCCGTACTCCTGGACCGAGACGAGCGTCACCGGTCGCCCACGGCCGCACCGAACTCCGCCGTCAGGGCGTCCACGAGCGCGTCGTCCTCCAGATCGACGACGGTGTGCCCCCGGACGTCCACGATCCGCTCGCCGAGGAAACGGGCGAGCAGCGAATAGTCGTCGTAGGCGTACTCCTGTAGGAGCGGCATCACCTCGGTGCGGATCACGGCCGCCAGCTCGCCCGGCTCGTCCACCGCCCGCCCGCCGGACAGGAAGAACGAGTGCCCGATCTGGCGTTCCCGTCCGAGCTCGGCGACGACCCGCCGGTTGAGCTCCCGGAGCAGCAGCCCGAGGTCGAGTTCGCCCACCTTCCGTCCGTACAGGACGTCGTCGGCGTCGGGCAGCAGCTCGTAGAAGGCGAACCTGCGGCGCAGCGCCGAATCCAGGAGCCGGATGCTGCGGTCGGCGGTGTTCATCGTGCCGACGATCCGGACGTTGGGCGGCACGGCGAACCGCCGACCTGTCGGCAGCGTGATGTGCAGGCCTCGCTTGTCCGGTTCGAGCAACGTGATCAGCTCGCCGAGGATCTTGGGGATGTCGCCCCGGTTGATCTCGTCGATCAGAACCAGATAGGGGCGCTCGGGATGGGCGGCGGCGGCCTCGCACACCCGCATGAAGACGCCGTCGCGCAGCGCCAGCCGGAGACCGTCGCCCGCCGTCCCGTCCGGCCGGTATCCCTCGATGAAATCCTCGTACCCGTAGGCGGGATGGAACGTGACCTGGGTGAGGTGCCCGCTTTCCGAGAGTGCGTCGAGGGACCGCCGGAACTCCGCCGTCCCGTAGTCGGCGACCGGGTCCAGCTCGAGCTCCGGCATCCGCGTGGCCAGCCGCCACAGGGCGAACCGCAGGCTGGTGTAGGTCTTGCCCGTCCCCGGGGGCCCGTACAGAACGGCTTGGCCCTTCTTGTCGAGAAGGGCGGCGATCTTCGCGAACAGAGGTTCGGACGGGACGGGCGGAGTCGGTGGCGTCGGCCCGGCCTTGCCCGCCACGATCGTCTTCCAGAGGCCCGTGCTCACCTTGGCGACGGTTACGGTGCCCCACGCGTTGTGTGGTTCGGCCAGCGTCTGCGCGTAACTGGTGTCCCAGTCGACGGCCACGGTGTGCCTCGCGCTCGTTTTGCCGACCATGCCGACTGACGCCCGGGGCGGGGGTTTCGGGGCGGGGGCCGGGGTAGTAGCGGCGAGGTGACCAACGGCAAGGGATTCGGCGCCGTTCCGGACGCGTTGCGGAAGGCGGCGGCGGTCGCGGCGTGCTTCCTGGTGATCGCCGCGGCGATCGGGCTGCTCGTCTACTTCCTGGTCATGCTGGCGCCGCTGACCATGGCGGTCATCGCCGCGCTGCTGCTGACCGCGCTGATGTCGCCGGTCGCGCGGTGGACGCGGCGGCTGCGGGCGCCCGCGTGGGCGGGGGCGCTCGCCGGGCTGCTCGCCCTCGTCCTCGCGATCGCGGGGCCGGTCGCGCTGGTCACCGGGCAGGCCGCCGACCAGTGGGAGCAGATGCGGCGGGGGCTCACCGAGGGGCTCGACCGGGCCCGCGACCAGCTCGTCAACGGGCCGCTGCCGATCAGCGAGCGGCAGCTGAACAGCGTCGTCGACGCGATCACGCGGGCAGCGCAGCGGTCGTCCCCCGACCCGGTCGCGGGCGCGAGCATGGCGGCCGAGGTGCTGGCCGCCGCGCTGATCGCCCTGTTCCTGCTGTTCTTCATGTTGAAGGACGGCAAGAAGATGTGGGGCTGGATCGTGGGGCTCGCGCCCGAGCGGCGGCGGGAGCGGATCGACGCGGCGGGACGCGCCGGGTGGCGGGCGCTCGTGTCGTACGTGCACGGCATCGTCGTGATCGCCCTCGTGGACGCGGTCGGCATCGGGCTCGCGCTGGTGCTGATCGGGGTGCCGTTCGCGCTGCCGCTGACGCTGCTGACGTTCGTCGCGGCGTTCGTCCCGATCGCGGGTGCGATCATCGCGGGCGCGGCGGCGGTGCTCATCGCGTTCGTCGGCGGCGGGGTCACCGACGCGCTGCTCGTGCTCGCGGCGGTGCTCGTGGTGCAGCAGGCCGAGAGCCACCTGCTGCAGCCCCTGATCATGGGACGGACGCTGCACCTGCATCCGGTCGTGATCATCGTCGCGGTGACGGCCGGGACGCTGCTGGCCGGCATCGCGGGCGCGGTGATCGCCGTCCCGACGGTCGCGGTGGTGTACCGGGTGTCGTCCGTGCTGGCGGGCCGTGACGGGCCTACCGGGCCGGCGTCGCCGCGGGAGGCGTGAGCGCGCGCTTGAGGATCTTGCCGGTGGGGCCGGTCGGCAGTTCGTCCAGGAACTTGATCATCCGCGGGTACTTGTAGGCGGCGACGCGTTCGCGCACCCAGGCGCGCAGCTCGTCGGCGCTCGCCGGGGCGCGCAGCGCCACGACCGCGGTGATCTCCTCGCCGACCTCCGGGTGCGGGACGCCGACGACCGCGGCCTGCCGCACGGCCGGGTGCTCGTACAGGACCTCCTCCACCTCGCGGGGGTAGACCGTGTACCCGGCGCGGATGATCACGTCGCGGCGGCGGTCGACGAGGTAGAAGACGCCGTCGCCGTCGACGCGGCCCAGGTCGCCGGTGCGGAACCAGCCGTCGCGGATCGCGGCCGCGGTGGCCGCGGGGTCGTTCCAGTAGCCCTTCATCACGTTCGGGCCGCGCACGACGATCTCGCCGATCTCGCCAGGGGGGAGCTCGCGGCCGTCGTCGCCGACGACCCGCATCCGCACCCCGTGGATCGGCCGGCCGATCGAGCCGGGGCGGCGGCCCGCGCCGCTCCGGTTGGACGCCGCCAGCGGCGACGTCTCGCTCATCCCGTACCCCTCGATGATCCGGCAGCCCAGCGCGTCGAACGCGCGCAGGACGTCCAGGGGGAGCGCGGCGCCCCCGGACACGCAGCTCCGCAGGAGCGACATGTCGGACACGGCCGGATGTTCGAGGAGCGCGATGAACATCGCCGGGACCCCGTGGAACACCGTCACGCCGTCCCGCCGGATCATCTCCAGGGCGCGGGCCGCGTCGAACCGTTCGAGGAGCGTGAGCCGGCCGCCCGCGTGGACCGTCGCGTTCAGCGCGCACGTCTGCCCGAACGCGTGGTACAGCGGGAGCGCGCCGAGGACGACGTCGTCGACGCCGAGCCCGTGCATCCGCGCGACCGTCGCGGCGTTGCCGCCGAGGTTGGCGTGCGTCAGCTCGATGCCCTTCGTCGGGCCGGTCGTCCCCGCGCTGTAGAGGAGCACCGCGGTGTCGCCGTCGGCGGTGGCGGCGACGTCCGGCGCGGGCGGCACGCCGCGCAGCAGCCGGCCCCACTCGCCCGGCACCACGAACATGTAGTCGGTGCGGGTGCCGGCCGTGCCCGCCTCCACGGTCTCCGCGTACGCGTGCCAGGCGATCACGAGGCGGGCCGCGCAGTCGCCCAGGTACGCGGCGACCTCCCGCCGCTTCAGCAGCGGATCGAGCGGGACGACGACCGCCCCGATCCGCAGGATGCCGTAGTAGACGACGGCGAACTCGGGCACGTTGGGGAGCATCACCGCGACCCGGTCGCCCGGCCTGATCCCGCGCCGCCGCAGCAGCGCGCCCGTCCGCGCGCTCCGCAGCTCCAGCTCGCGGTAGCCGAGCCCCTCCCGGTCGAGCGTGAGGGCCGTGCGCCCGCCGAGCCGTTCGGCGGCGGCCCGGAGCCGCTCAGCGAGATTCATGGGCCGACGGTACGTCGCCGGTCCCATCCTCCTCATTGGTCGCGGAGACCAGTCTTTCCCGCCCGGGATTGGTGGCCGGGGGCAACACGTCCTGGAGGGCGATCGCGACGAGCAGGTCGACGAGATCGGTGATGTGCCGGAGGTTGCGCCCGGTCCGTTCCTGGATGCGGCGAAGGCGGTACTGCGCGGTGTTGTGGTGGATCTGGAGGCGTTCCGCCGCGGCGCGCAGGTTGAGGTCGGCGGCGGCGAAGGCCCGGATCGTCGCGGTCAGCACCCCGCCGCGCATCCGGTCCTCTTCGAGCAGGTCCAGGACGCGCGGGTCCACCAGGTTCCGCGCGGTGTCGTCCGCCCGCAGTGCCATGTACTCGAACGGGGAGATGCGCGGCAGCGCCGCCACGCCGCCGTCCTCCGGGAGGAACTCCAGCACCGCGCGTGCCTCCTGGTAGGCGCGGGGGATCTCGGCCGTGCCCTCGACGACCGTGCTGATGCCCATCGCGAGCGCGATGTCCTCGTCCAGCAGGTCGCGCCGGACGGCCTGGAGCCGGTCGCACAGCTCGCCGGGGTCGCCGCCGGGGCCGAGCGCGGGCACCGCCACGATCTCCGACTGCCGCACGACCGCCAGCGTCCGGTGCCGGCCGACCCCGGTCCGGGCGATCGCCGCGCACGCCGCGTGCCGGGCGTCCGCCTTCGTCTCGCCGCCGACCAGGACGGCCGCGACCACGACCAGCGGCGCCCGCGACTCGGGGCTCAGCCCGTGCGCGTGCGCGGTCGCCAGCTGCGGCCCGCGCGTCGGCGCCTCCCCGGCCAGCAGCAGCTCGACCAGGTCGCGGCTCGCCTGGACGCTCTCCGCCGCGGCGTACCGCTGGTACTCCATGTACGCGTTCGCGGCGTGCGTGCTGGCGAAGTCGCAGTACCGCATCAGCGGCGACGCCAGCGTCAGCGCCGCCTCCTGGCCGGCGAACGAGCGGCCCGCGTGCGCCACGACCGCCTCCCAGAAGACCTGCTGGCCCACCCGGAACGCGTTGATGTAGTCGGCCAGCGTGAACCCGGCCTGCGCCCGCCGCATCGACGCGCGGCGGCTGAACGCGATGTCCTCGAACGTGACCGTGCGCTCCTCCAGCAGCACGGCGAGCTTGGTGCGGTAGTGGCGGCCGACTTGCTCGCGGACGTCCGCGAGGAAGCCGTCCGAGCGGTCCGCGTACGCGGGGATCTCCGCCCGCATGGCGGCGACGGCCCGGTCCGCCAGTTCGTCGACGATGGTGAGGAGTTCGGCGAGGATCCGTGAGCGTTCGGTGCGGACCGTGTCCGCACCGGTGAGCGTTCCCGTGCTGAGGCCACCGGACATGCCCGGATGATTCCCGTCACATCGGGCAGCGTCAACGGCCCGTGACAACTCCGAGACGCAGGCTGTTCTCAGCGGACAACTCTCCGGACCGAGGTTGGGTCCCCGCGCCCAAGACACCCGGGCGCCGACGCCGGGTCAGCCGTCGGCGCGCAGGACCTTGACGGCGCGGCGCGGGGAGGGCTGGAGCGTGGCGACCGACAGCTCCAGGAAGAGGGTTTGCAGGTAACCGGTGAACAGCGGCGCCGTCTGGCCGAGGTGGTAGGCGACCGCCTCCCGGAAGTCGGCGGGGGGTCCCGGCTGCGAGCGCGCACGGGAGCCGCACAGGGTGCCGTAGAAGACGGCGAACGCCTCGCACGCCACGGCATTGGACAGATCCCAGACCGTGTCCGCGTCCGGGTCGAAACCGAGGTCGGCGAAGGTCACGCCCACGATCGGCGTCGGCGCGAGAGGCCGGGCGGCGGCGAAGTCGAGGGCACGCCGCACGAGGTCGCCGTCGCCCTGCGCGTTCTCGCACATGCCGCAGCCGTGACCGAACTCGACCCTGCCCTCGTTCTGCCACTGGAGGGCGATCTCCCTGATCTGGCCGCCCGCGATGGACGGGCTCCCCACGACCGGAACGTTGTCGAGCGCGCTGTGGATGTTCTCGAGGTCGTAGGAGGCCACGTTGATGTTGGGCTCGGCGTCGTCGCAGGAGATCGTGCGCAGGACGCCCGCCATCGGCGCGGTCAGGTCCGGCGCGTAGAGGCGCTGGTTCCGGGAGATCCAGAGGATGAGCATCCGGTGCAGCGTGCAGAGGGCGGCGATCCGCGCGCGGCGCACGGGCCAGCCGTCCTTGCGGTCCCGGACGGCGGCCGCGGCGGCGTCGATCAGGCCGTCCATCAGCGCGCGGACCACGAGCACCTGCTCGCCGCCCTTCAGCGGGCCGCCGGCGTAGACGTTGCCGTGCCGGGACATCAGCGCGTCCCACTGCGCCGCGAGCGCCTCGCCGTCCTCCGCCGACGGCAGGACCCCGCCGGCCAGGAACATGCTCTGCCCGGCCACCCTCGCCGCCTCGCGGTGCCCCTTGCCGGAGGGCGCCGCGAGATACTCGCACAGCGCGTAGCGGAACGCCGTCTCCAGCGTCTTGCGGGCGAGCACCGCGTGCGCGTTGGCCGAGGACTTCGTCACCGCCCAGAACCGGGCACCGCCCCCGAGTTCGGCCCGGCGGGTGCGCAGCGCCCCGTACCACGCCTGCCTGAACGGGTTGACGGGCTCCCCGGCGTCGCCGCGCAGGCCGTCCCGGTACAGGTCCGGGGCGCATCCACCGAATGCCGTGCCCGCCACCGCGGCGCGGTAACGGTTCGACAGCGCGTCCAGGTTCCCCGCGGCGCCGCCCTGGACGTTGAGCGACGACGCGGCCTCCATGCAGCTTTTGAACGCCTCGATGCCCATGCAGTTGGCGCATCCGTGCGCCGCGCTGTTCTCGGCCGCTCTCGCCTGGTAGCGCCCCAGCAGTCCCTCCGCGCCGAACTGTGCGAGGGCCATCGCGACGGCGGTTTTCGGGTAGTCGGTTCCGAGCCTGCCCGGCAGCTCGATCGACAGGTCGGGGGAGCTGGTCCTGGGGGCGTACCTGCTGCGCATCGCGAGCCTCCGTTCGATCACCTGCCGTGAGCAAAGGGCAACCGTGAGGTCATGTCAATCGGCGCAAGTACGCGCTTGCCGCGAACGACTCGTCCGAAACGGAGCCGCCCTCGAACCGGTTGGGTTCCGTGTTGAGGTATGTCCGGTTCCACTCCGGCGAGTCCTGACCGCCGTCGCGACGAGTGACCACATAAGTCTCCCGCACCGAGCGCCACCGGCCCGCCTTGCAGCGTCGGGCCGTCCGGAGTTCCGTGGTGCCAGTGCCGCCCGGCCGGAGCGGGAGGGAGCGTGCCGACGGCCAGAGCGCGCGCGGGGGCTTCCCGGTAGAGCGCTGTTCTCTGCGGACAACTCCCCGGACCGAGGTTGGGTTCCCGCGCCCAATGTGCGAGGTGAGCGCGGATTTTACGCTGACGGCCCCTGTACGGAACGCGGTTCTGGAGGCCGGATGCTGGAGGTTCGCGAGCTCACCGTCCGCTTCGGCGGCATCACCGCGCTGGGAGGTGTCGGGTTCGCCGTCGACCGCGGTGAGATGGTCGGGCTGATCGGGCCGAACGGCGCCGGCAAGACCACCCTGTTCAACTGCCTGACCAGGCGGTACGACGCCGACGAGGGGGCGATCTCCTACGAGGGGCGCGACCTGCTCGCCGTCGCCCCGCACGCGATCGTCGGTCTCGGGATCGCCCGCACGTTCCAGAACCTCGGCCTGTTCCCGCGCATGTCCGTCCGGGACAACGTCCTCGTCGGCGCGCACCACCACGGACGGGCCGGGTTCGTCGGGGCGAGCCTGCGGCTGCCGTCCGTCCGGCGGGAGGAGGCGCGGCTGCGAGGGGAGACGGCCGAGCTGCTTGACCGTCTCGACCTGACGGGCGTCGCCGAGCACCCGGCGGCGGGGCTGCCGTTCGGCACGCTCAAGCGGGTCGAGCTGGCTCGGGCGCTGGCCGCCCGGCCGCGGCTGCTCCTGCTGGACGAGCCCGTCAACGGCCTCAGCCACGGCGAGGTCGGCGACTTCGCGGGCCTGCTCCAGACGATCCGGGACGACTTCGACGTGACGGTCATCGTCGTCGAGCACCACATGGGCTTCGTCATGGGCACCTGCGACCGGGTGGTGTGCCTCGACTTCGGCAAGAAGATCGCCGAGGGCCCGCCCGAGGACGTCCAGCGGGATCCCGCGGTCATCGAGGCGTACCTGGGAGCCGCGGCATGAGCGACTTCCTCACCGTGGACGACCTCCATGCGGGCTACGGCGATGTGCGGGTGCTGCACGGCGTGAGCCTGCGCGTGGGCGAGGGCGAGATCTGCGCGATCCTCGGGCCGAACGGCGCCGGCAAGACGACGCTGCTGCGCGCGCTCTGCGGGATGGTCAAGGGCCGTGGCGACGTGCGCCTGGACGGGACGCCGCTGACCGGGCGCTCGCCGGACGCCGTCGCGCGGCGCGGCGTCGCGCACGTGCCCGAGGGGCGCGGCACGTTCGTCCCGCTGACGGTCGAAGAGAACCTGCGGCTCGGGGCGTTCGCGCGCCGCGACCGCGCCGCCGTCCAGGCCGACCTGGACCGGGTGTACGGCCACTTCCCGGTGCTGCGGGAGCGGACCCGGCAGGCCGCCGGGAGCCTCAGCGGCGGCGAGCAGCAGATGCTCGCGATCGGCCGCGCGCTCATGTCCCGGCCGCGCCTGCTGCTGCTGGACGAGCCGTCGCTCGGCCTCGCGCCGCTGGTCACCCGGGAGCTGTTCGGCATCGTGCGATCGATCAACGAGGAGGAACGGACCACCGTGGTCGTCGTGGAGCAGAACGCGCATCTCGCGCTGGGCATCGCCGATCAGGCGCACGTGCTGGAGAGCGGGCGCATCGCGCTGTCGGGGTCGGCGGCGGACATCAGGGCCGACGAGCAGGTCGCGCAGTCCTACCTCGGTTACCGGATCTAGCCATGGCCGACTTCCTGCAGCAGTGCGTGGCCGGGCTGAGCGCCGGCGCGATCTACGCGAGCCTCGCGCTCGCGCTCGTCCTCATCTACCAGTTCACCGGGATCGTGAACTTCGCGCAGGGCGAGCTGGCGATGTTCGCGACCTACATCGCCTGGACGTTCATCGACGCGGGGCTCCCGTTCTGGCTCGCGCTGGTCCTCACGCTCGCGATCTCGTTCGCGGGCGGGATGCTGATCGAACGGGTGATCATCCGGCCGGTCGAGGGCGCCCCCGAGCTGACCATCGTGATCGTCACCGTGGGCCTGTTCATCTTCGTCAACGCCGCCGCCGGCTGGATCTGGACGTTCCTGATCAAGGACTTCCCGAACCCGTTCCCGGACGGCGCGCTGCGGGCGGGCGGGGTCAGCGTCGGCTACGCGACGCTCGGGATCCTCGCCGTCGTCGGCGCGGTGATGGGCCTGCTGTACCTGCTGTTCCGGCACACCAAGATCGGCCTCGGGATGCGCGCGGTCGCCACGAACCCCGAGTCGGCGCGGCTGGTCGGCATCCGGGTCGGCTGGACGCTCGCGCTCGGCTGGGGCCTCGCCGCGATGGTCGGCGCGGTGTCGGGCGTCCTCGTCGCGCCGCTGCTGTTCCTGGAGCCGAACATGATGGGCGGCGTCCTCATCTACGCGTTCGCCGCCGCGACCCTCGGCGGCTTCGACAGCCCGCTCGGCGCCGTCGTCGGCGGCCTGATCGTCGGCGTGGCCGAGACCCTCGCGGGCGCCTACGTCGACGCGATCGGCTCCGACCTGAAGATCGGCGTCCCGCTGGCGATCATCCTCGCGGTCCTGCTGCTGCGCCCGCAGGGCCTGTTCGGACGACCGGCGGTGGAGCGCGCGTGAGGAGCGAGATGAAGACGAGCACGGCCGGGACGCCCGGCACCGGGGCCCGCACCGAGCCGACGGCCCGCGACCGCGCGACGGCGTTCGCCGTCCGGCACTGGCGCCCGATCCTGGTCGGCGTCCTGCTGCTGGTGGCGCTGCGGGCGCCGTTCGAGCTGGTCCCGTTCCGGGTGTTCCAGCTGACGATGGTGATGGTGTACGCGGTCGCGCTGATCGGGCTGAACCTGCTGGTGGGGCACGCCGGGCAGATCTCCCTCGGGCACGGCGCGTTCTTCGCCGTCGGCGCCTACGGGACGGCCGCGATGATGTACCACTGGGACGTCCCGTACCTGCTGACGTTCCCGCTCGCGGCGGCGCTGACGTTCGCGATCGGGCTGGCGCTGGGGGTGCCCGCCACCCGGCTGCGCGGCCTCTACCTGGCGCTCGTCACCCTCGCCATCGCGATCTTCCTGGTGCCGCTGCTGAAGCGGTTCGAGTCGGTGACCGGCGGGTCGATGGGGCTGACGCTGGAGAAGCCCGCGCCGCCCTCGTGGACCGGCCTCGCCCCCGACCAGTGGCTCTACTTCCTCGCGCTCGCCGGGACGGTCCTGGCGTTCGCGGTCGTGCGGTTCCTGCTCCGCTCCCGCGTGGGCCGCGCGCTGCACTCCGTCCGCGACAACGAGACGGCCGCCGAGGTCATGGGCGTGAAGCCCGCGTCGTACAAGCGGCTCGCGTTCGCGTGGAGCGCGCTGTTCGCGGGGGCGGCGGGCTGCCTCTACACGTGGACGATCGGGTTCGTCTCGCCCGACTCGTTCACCGTCAACGTGTCGATCACGCTGCTGGCCGCGATCGTCGTGGGCGGCCTCGGGTCGACCGCGGGACCGCTGCTCGGCGGGCTGTTCATGATGTTCGTGCCGAGCCTCTCCCAGGACATCAACGACGCGGCGCCGGGGGTCATCTTCGGCCTGCTGATCATCGCGGTGATGTACGTGGCCCCGACCGGCCTGGCCGGGCTGCCGGGACGCATCGCGCCGTGGACGACCGACAAGATCCTCCGGAAGAGGTGACGCAATGCGTCGAACGATGAGAAGGACGACCGCGGCGTCGGCGGCCGCGCTGCTGCTGGCGTCCGCGGCGGCGGCCTGCGGCGGCCGCGACGAGGGCGGCGGCGGGAGCACCGCCGAAGGGCGGTGCGAAGGGCAGCAGACCACCGGCATCACCGACGAGTCGATCAAGCTCGGCGGCATCTACCCGCTGTCGGGCCCGGCGTCCGCGTACGGCGACATCCCGAAGGGCATCGGGGCCTACTTCGACTACGTCAACGCCGAGCAGGGCGGCATCGACGGACGCAAGGTGGAGTTCGTCGTCCGCGACGACGGCTACCAGCCGCCGAAGGCCGTCGAGGAGGCGCGCCGGCTCGTCGAGCAGGAGCAGGTGTTCGCGCTGTTCCAGACCCTCGGCACCCCGTCGACCACCGCGACCTGGGACTACGCGAACCAGCGCAAGGTGCCGCAGGTGTTCGTGGCCACCGGCGCGTCCAAGTGGGGCACCGACGACAAGCACCCCTGGACGATCGGCTGGCAGCCGAACTACGTCTCCGAGGCCCGCGTGTACGCGCAGTTCCTCAAGCAGGAGAAGCCGAACGCGAAGGTCGCCGTCCTGTTCCAGAACGACGACTTCGGCGAGGACCTCGTCGGGGGCTTCAAGAAGGCCATCGAGGGCAGCGGCATCACGATCGTCCAGGAGGAGAGCTACGAGGTCTCCGACCCGAGCGTCGAACCGCAGATGCGCGACCTCGCCGGCTCCGGCGCGGACGTCTTCCTCAACGTGACGACGCCGAAGTTCGGCTCGCAGGCGCTCGCCGCCGACGCGAAGATCGGCGACTGGAACCCGCTGCACATCGTCAACAACGTCGCCGCGTCCGTCACCGTCCTCGAGCCGGTCGGGTTCGACAACGTCCAGGGCGTCGTGTCCGCCACGTACTACAAGGACCCGAACGACCCGCAGTGGGCGAACGACGCCGAGATGAAGCTCTACCGCGCGAAGATGAAGCAGTACGCGCCGAACGCCGACCCGGCCGTCCCGTACCACGCGTTCGGCTGGGCCGTCGCGAGCAGCTTCCACAAAACGATGGACGCGGCCGAGTGCAAGACCCGCGAGGGCCTGCGCGACTCGATGCGCAACCTCGCGAACGTCCAGGTCCCGATGCTGCTGCCCGGCGTGACGATGCAGACCGGCGAGGGCGACGGCTTCCCGATCGAGTCGATGCAGATGATGCGCTTCGAGGGCGAGCGGTGGCAGTTGTTCGGCGACGCCATCGACACCCGCAAGGCGTTCGGCCCCGTCGAGCACCCCTGAACCCGAGCACCCCTGACCCCGAGCCCCCGCAGGCCCGGCCGCCCCCGCCGGTGGCCGGGCCGCCGCCGGTGGCCGGGCCCGGCCACCCTCGGCCCCGTTCCCGTCTGGGGCGAGCACGTCACGGTGACCGCGACGCTCGACGGGACGCAGATCGTCCACGACGTCTTCGTCGATCCCCCGCCCCAGTAGGCGGGAGGCCCGAGCCGGTGCGCGCGTCCGTCCCGACGGGCGCGCGCACCGGCGCGTCAGCGCTCGCGGTCCGGGAGCGGGGCGAGGAGGAGGTCGAGCATGCGTTCGTCCTGGTCGGGGGCGCCCGGGGGAGCGGGGACCAGGTAGCCGCCGACCCACGAGCGGAGCATGAGCAGGGCGCGCAGGCGGGCGTCGTCGGGGGCGAAGCCGAGGTCGCGCAGGCAGCCGGCGATGTGGCCGAGGAGGGCGCGGTCGGCGTGCCGGACGGCCTCCTGCGCCGCGGGCTCGCGCCGCGCCCACAGCCGCATCGCGCGGTCGATCGGCGCGATCTCGCGGCCGAGCGCCTGGACGCGGCGCAGCCGCTCGCGCGGGTCGGCGGTGGTGCCGAGCGCGAGCCCGAGCATCTCGTCCGTCCGCTCGTGCGCCCACCGGTCGAGCAGGGCCCGCACCAGCTCGGTGCGGTCCTTGAAGTGCCAGTAGAAGCTGCCCTTCGTGACGCCCAGCCGGGACGCGAGCGCGTTGATCGTCACGCCGCGCTCGCCGGTGCGGGCCAGCTCCCCGTACGCGGCCTCGATCCAGTCCCGCCTGGACGCCTTCGTGTGGGCCGTCATCGCGCTCCCCCGATCGTTCGTGCGGTCACACGAGGTTGACCGGGCCGGGGTCCAGGCCGAGCTCGATCTTGCCGTAGAGCGCGTAGGACGCGTCCGGGTCGAACACCACGTGCCCGGAGATCGTATTCACATCCCGCTGCGCCCGCTGGAACGGCGAGTCGGTGAACTGGGTGCTCGCCCCGGCCGCGCCGCACAGGTCGTTGACGACGCGGCGGGCGGTCGCGACGACGTGGGCCGCGGCGAGCCGGGCGTCCGCGCGGCGCCGCAGGTCCGCGGCGTCCTCGCCGGACGCGGCGCGCAGCGCGTCCGCGAGCAGGAGCCGGGCGGCCCGCAGGTCGGCGGTCGCGGCGGCGAGCCGGATCTGCCCGCTCATCAGGTCGCGCTGCCGCTCGCCCGTGTACGACATCACCCGCCCCTCCATGCGCTCGCGGAACCGGGCGAGCACCCCCTCCGCCGCGCCGAGGACGGGCGCCGCGCCGGCCAGCGCGAACACCGGGACCAGCGGCGTCCGGTACGGGACGCCCGGATGGACGCGGGAGCCGGGGGAGCGGCCCTCGGCGAGGTCGGCGAGGGGCACCGACCGGTGCGCGGGGACGAACGCGTCCGCGACCTCGATGTCGTTGCTGCCGGTGCCGCGCATGCCGCTGGTGTGCCAGACGTCGTGGACGGCGACGTCCGCGCGGGGCAGCAGGAACAGGCGGGGCTCGATGGTGCCGGCGGCGGTGACGAGCGCCAGCACCATGACGTGGTCGGCGTGCATGACCCCGCTGCCCCACGACCAGCGGCCGGTGACGGTGTGGCCGCCGTCGACGGGTTCGGCGGTGCCGCTCGGCGCGAGGGTGCAGGGGATCAGGGCGTAGGGGCGCTCGGCCCACACCTCCGCCTGCGCCTCCTCGGGGAACAGCGCGACCATCCAGTTGTGCAGCGTGTAGATGGCGGAGAGCCATCCGGTGGACGCGCAGCCCGCGCCGGCCTCGCGGCACGCGGCGGCCATCGTGGCGAAGCCGAGTTCGGCGCCGCCGAACCGTTTCGGGACGAGCGTGCCGAACAGGCCGGTGGCGGCCAGGTCGGCGATCGTCTCGTCGGGCAGCCGCCGTGCCTCCTCGGCGGCGCGGGCGCGGTCGGCCAGCGCGGGCGCGAGGGCGCGCACGCGGGCGATGACGTCATCTCCATACCCCATGGTACGGAACCATACTCCCAGGTATGGATGCTGTCCATGGGTCTTGACGGCGGCGCATGTTACCGGTCACAGTGGCACCCGGCAGGGAGAAAGGGGACGGTGTGGGGGCAGACGCGTACGTGGTGGGGGTGGACTTCGGCACCCTGTCCGGACGGGCCGTGGTGGTACGGGTCGCGGACGGCGCCGAGCTGGGAAGCGCGGTCCACGAGTACGCCCACGGGGTGATCGACGAGCGGCTGCCCGGCGGCGGGCCGCGGCTCCCGCCCGACTGGGCCCTGCAGTCGCCCGAGGACTGGCGCGACGTCCTGCGGGTCGCCGTCCCGCGGGCGCTGGACGCCGCGGGCGTCGACCCCGCGGACGTCATCGGCATCGGCACCGACTTCACCGCCTGCACCGTGCTGCCGGCGGCCGCCGACGGGACGCCGCTGTGCGAGCGGCACCCGGACCGGCCGCACGCCTGGCCCAAGCTGTGGAAGCACCACGCCGCCCAGCCGCACGCCGACCGGATCAACGCGCTCGCCGCCGAGCGCGGCGAGCCCTGGCTCGCCCGGTACGGCGGGAAGATCTCCGCCGAGTGGGAGTGGGCCAAGGGCCTGCAGGTCCTCGAAGAGGACCCCGAGACGTACGCGGCGGCCGACCGGTGGATCGAGGCCGCGGACTGGATCGTCTGGCAGCTCACCGGCGTCGAGTCCCGCAACGTCTGCACGGCCGGGTACAAGGGCATCTACCAGGACGGCGCGTACCCTTCCGCGGAGTTCGCCGCCGCCCTGAACCCCGGGTTCGCGGGCTTCACCGGCAAGCTCGGGCACGACCCGGCGCCCCTCGGCGGGCTGGCCGGGCGGCTCACCGCCGAGGCCGCCGCCTGGACGGGCCTTCCCGAGGGCGTCGCGGTGGCCGTCGGCAACGTCGACGCGCACGTCACGGCCGCCGCGGCGGACGCCGTCCGGCCCGGCCGGATGGTCGCGATCATGGGCACCTCGACCTGCCACGTCATGTCGTCCGACCGCCTCGCCGAGGTGCCGGGCATGTGCGGCGTGGTGCGCGACGGGATCGTCCCCGGGCTGTGGGGGTACGAGGCGGGCCAGTCCGGCGTCGGGGACATCTTCGGTTGGTTCGCCGACACGTTCGTCCCCGCGTCCTACGCCCGCGAGGCGGACGCCCGGGGGATGAGCGCGCACGAGTACCTCACCTCGCTCGCCGAACGGCAGCGGGTCGGCGAGCACGGGCTCGTCGCGCTCGACTGGCACAACGGCAACCGGTCCGTGCTCGTCGACCACGACCTGTCCGGCGTGCTCGTCGGGCAGACGCTCGCGACCCGGCCCGAGGACGTCTACCGGGCGCTCATCGAGGCGACCGCGTTCGGCGCCCGGGTGATCGTCGAGACGTTCGAGGCGGCCGGGGTGCCGGTCGAGGAGTTCGTCGTCGCGGGCGGGCTGCTCGGCAACCGGTTCCTCATGCAGGTGTACGCCGACGTGCTGCGCCGCCCCCTGTCGGCGATCGGCTCCGACCAGGGGCCGGCGCTCGGCGCGGCGATCCACGCCGCCGTCGCCGCGGGCGCCCACCCCGACATCACCGCCGCGGCCGCCGCCATGGGCCGGCGCGTCCCGGACGCGTTCGTCCCCGACCCCGGCCGCGCCGACGCCTACGACCGGCTGTACGCCGAGTACCGCCGGCTGCACGACCACTTCGCGGACGGCGGCCTCCTGCACCGCCTCCGCGCGATCAGGAACGAGGCCGCCCGATGATCGACGAAGAGCTGCGGGAGACCGTCTGCCGCCTGCACGCCGAGCTCGTCCGCAATGACCTGGTCGCGTGGACGGCGGGCAACGTGTCGGGGCGGCTGCCCGGCGGCGACCGGTTCGCCATCAAGCCCAGCGGGGTGTCCTACGACGACCTGACGCCCGAGTCGATCGTCGTGTGCGACCTCGACGGGAACCTCGTCGAGGGGGAGCTGTCGCCGTCCAGCGACACCGCCGCGCACGCCTACGTGTACCGGCACATGCCGGACGTGAACGGGGTCGTGCACACGCACTCCACCTACGCGTCCGCGTGGGCGGCGCGGGGGGAGCCGATCCCGTGCGTGCTGACGGCGATGGCCGACGAGTTCGGCGGCGAGATCCCGGTGGGGCCGTTCGCGCTGATCGGCGGCGACGACATCGGCCGCGGCGTCGTCGACACGCTGCGGGGCCACCGGTCGAAGGCGGTGCTGATGCGCAACCACGGCGTCTTCACGATCGGGGACTCCCCGAAGGCCGCCGTCAAGGCGGCGGTGATGTGCGAGGACGTCGCCCGCACCGTGCACGTGTCCCGGCAGCTCGGCGAGCCGCTGCCGATCGCGCAGGCCGACGTCGACAGCCTGTACGACCGCTACCAGAACGTCTACGGGCAGAGGAGCACGCGATGACGGCATGGTTCCTGACCGGCAGCCAGGGGCTGTACGGCGAGGACACGCTGCGGCAGGTGGCCGAGCAGTCCCGGCGGATCGCGGACGGCCTCCCCATCGACGTCGAGTGGAAGCCGGTGCTCACCGACGCCGCGGCCATCCGCCGCGTCATGCTGGAGGCGAACGCGGACGACGCGTGCACCGGGGTGATCGCGTGGATGCACACGTTCTCCCCGGCGAAGATGTGGATCGCGGGCCTCGACGCGCTGCGCAAGCCGCTGCTGCACCTGCACACGCAGGCGAACGTGGAACTGCCGTGGAGCTCCATCGACATGGACTTCATGAACCTCAACCAGGCCGCGCACGGCGACCGCGAGTTCGCGCACGTCCAGACCCGGCTCGGCGTGGCCCGCAAGACCGTCGCGGGGCACGTCACCGACCCGTCGGTGGCGTCCCGGATCGCGGCGTGGGCGCGGGCCGCCGCCGGGGCCGCGGCGCTGCGCACGATGCGGCTCGCCCGCTTCGGCGACAACATGCGCGACGTCGCGGTGACCGAGGGCGACAAGGTCGAGGCGCAGCTCCGCTTCGGCGTCTCGGTCAACACCTACGCCGTGAACGACCTGGTCGCGGCGGTGGACGCGGCCGCCGACGCCGACGTGACCGCCCTGGTCGCCGAGTACGAGGACGCCTACGACGTCGCCCCCGAGCTGCGCGCGGGCGGCGACCGGCACGCCTCGCTGCGCTACGCCGCCCGCATCGAGCTGGGCCTGCGCGGGTTCCTCGCGGACGGCGGCTTCACCGCGTTCACCACCAACTTCGAGGACCTCGGCGGGCTGCGCCAGCTCCCCGGCCTGGCCGTCCAGCGGCTCATGGCGGACGGCCACGGGTTCGGCGGCGAGGGCGACTGGAAGACGTCCGCGCTGCTGCGGGCCCTGAAGACGATGGCGCCGGACGGCGGCACCTCGTTCATGGAGGACTACACCTACAACCTGGTGCCGGGCGAGCAGCTCATCCTCGGCGCCCACATGCTCGAGGTCTGCCCCTCCATCGCCGCGGGCACCCCGTCCTGCGAGATCCACCCGCTCGGCATCGGCGGCCGCGAGGACCCCGTCCGCCTGGTGTTCGACGCCGAACCCGGGGCCGGGATCGTCGTGGGCCTCGCCGACCTCGGTGACCGGTTCCGGCTGGTCGCGAACGAGATCGACGTCGTCGTCCCGCCGCCGCTGCCGAACCTGCCGGTGGCGCGGGCCGTCTGGCGGCCGCGCCCCGACCTGGCGACGTCCACCGAGTCGTGGCTCACCGCCGGGGGCCCGCACCACACCGTCCTGTCCACGGCCGTCGGCGCCGAGGAGCTCACCGACCTTGCCGAGATGCTCGGCGTCGAGCTCGCCGTCATCGACGCCGCCACGACCACGGCCCGGTTCGCGAAGGAGCTCCGCTGGAACCAGGCGTACCACCGCCTGGCCCAGGGCTTCTGACGCCGGACGCCCCGGGGGCGCACGGCCCCCGGGGAGCGTGCGGCTACTCGCGGACGCCGATGCCCTCGACCGGACGGGTGCGGCGCAGCACCCGGCCGATCGGCAGCATCGTGGCGACCAGCGCGAGCGCCGCGGTCCCGCCGGCGATCACGACCCAGCCGAGCGCCGGGACGTACGGGACGCGCTGCCCGGCGATCGCGTTGACGATCGAGGAGAGGGTGACCGCCGCGATCGCCGCGCCGATCCCGATCGACACGCCGAGCAGCGCGGCCTGCTCGGCGTGGACCATCCGCTTGACCTGCCCGGTCGTCACCCCGACCAGCCGCAGCAGCGACAGCTCCCGGGTGCGGGCCAGCGCCGCCATGACGAGGGTGTTGGCGGCGGCGAGCACCGCGTAGCCGACGAGCACGGCGATCAGCATCTTGTTGAGCCAGGCGCTGATCTCCAGGTCGCGGGCGAGTTCCCCGGTGAACCGGTCGGTGCCCGTCACGGCGCTCGCCGGGTACTTGCGCGCCAGTTCCGCGAGGGCCGGGCCCGCGTCGGCGCCCGGTGCGGTGCGGATCAGGACGTGGTCGTTCAGCCCGGTCGCGGTGTGCCCGGCGAGCGTCGCGTTGCTCAGCGTGACGTCCCCGAACCCGAAGCCCCGCTCGTAGACGGCGACGACCTTCAGCGTGACGGGCGTCCCGTCGCCGAGCCACAGCCGCGCGTCCTCGCCGACCTCCCACTTCGACGTGCTCGCCTGCGACGACGACACCGCGACCGTCCCGTCCCGCAGGTCGGCGAGGCTGCCCGCGGTGACGTCCAGGTCCATGGTCTGGGCCGCCCCCTGCGGGTCGACGCCCTGCGCGACGACCGCCATGCCCTCGCCCATGAACGGGACGATCACGGACGTGCGGCGCACGCCGGTCGCGGCGACCACGCCGGGGACGCGGCGGGCGTCCTCCGCCGCCGCCGCGGGCAGCCCGGCCCCGCCGACGAGCGCGTGCCGCGCGATCGTCCCGTCCCGGCTCTGCTCGACCGTCTGGCGTTGCAGGTTGTCCTGCAGGAACCAGACGGTGCCCCCGAACCCGACGGACAGGACGAGCGCGGTCAGCACGGCGACCATGCCGCGGGCGTTCGCCCGCAGGTTCGCGGCGGCGAGGTACCCGCTGTCGCGCCACACCAGCCGCAGCACCGGCGCCGTGACGGCCGCCGCGGCCCGGTTGATCCACGGCGCCAGCAGCGCGACCGCCAGCACGAACGTGTACAGCATGCCGACCGCGGCGCCCATGGCCGTCTGCCCGTTCGTGCCGCCCGTGACGAAGATCAGCGCGACCCCGCCGGCGAGGCACGCCACCCCGAAGACGATCCGGACCTGGCCGCCGAGCCCGCGCTCGACCGCCGCCTCGCCGAGCGCCTCGGTGGGCCGGATCGCGGCGGTGCGCCGCGCGGCGATCCCCGCGGACAGCAGCGCGGCGGCCGCCACCGCCGCGACCACCGCCGGCGCGGCCAGCAGCCCGCCGCTCGCGGTGTAGGTGACCGGCACGAACCCGCGGTCGACCAGTTCGCCCCACACCCAGCGGGCGGCGGCGAGGCCGCAGGGGACGCCCGCCGGCGCGGCGAGCGCCGCGAGCATGCCGACCTCGCCGAGGATCAGCGCCCGCACCTGGCCCGGGGTGGCCGCGATCGCGCGCAGCAGGGCGAGGTCGCGGCGGCGGTGCCGCACCGACAGCCCGACCGTCGCGGCGACCACGAACCCGATGATCAGCGCGGCGTAGCCGCCGAACGCGCCGCCGGCCTGCACGAGCAGATCCCGCGCCGCCCCCACCTGCGGCTGCTCCGCGATGCCCCGGTCGTCCCCCGCGTAGGCCGTCGCGCCGGCGCCGTCCGCGACCTCGCGCACCCCGGCGAGGACGGCCGCCGGGTCGGCGCCGCGCTCGGCGAGGACGCCGACCGCGTCGACGTCGCGCGGGTCGGGGTCGAGGCGGGCGGCCAGCGCGTCGGTGAAGAACAGCGCCGCCGGCACGCCGCGGGTCTCGCCCGCGTCGACGACGCCGCTCACCGTGAACCGGTGCGCCGCCCCGCCGGCGACGACGGTCGCGGCCGAGCCGGGACGCAGCCGTCCGGCCTCGGCGATCCGGGCGTCCACGGCGATCTCGCCGTCCGTCCGCGGCGGCGCGCCGGACACCACCCGGTACGGGGCGAGCGCCGCGCCGCCCCAGCCGTGCCCCTGGGCGGGCACCCCGGGCGCGGCCGTCGCCGTCGCGGCGATCGAGCGGTCCGCGACCGCGCGCCCCACGCCCGGCACCCCGGCGAGCCGCCGCACCAGCTCGCTCGGGACGCCGCCGGGTTCGGGCAGCGGCAGCGTGACGGTCTCGGTCTCGCCGAACATCTTGTTGGTGATGGCGAGGTCCCGCTGCGCGACGACGGCGGTCGCCCCGGCGTACCGCTGCGGCAGCCCCTTGTACCGGAGCCCCGACTCCACGAGGACGCCGCACACGGTGAGGACCGTGACGCCCGCGGCGAGCGCGAGGAACGTCGCGACGAACGTCCCCTTGCGGTGCCGGAGCATCTGCAGGGCGAGCTGGAGCACGGCTCAGCCCTCCCGGTGCGCGGCGGGGCGGCGGCCGAGGTTCGCGAGCTGCTCCGCGATGGACCGGACGCCCGGCTGCGGCATGTCCGTGACGATCCGGCCGTCGGCGAGGACCATGACCCGGTCGGCGTAGGACGCGGCGACCGGGTCGTGCGTCACCATGATCACGGTCTGCCCGGTGTCGTCGACCACCGCCCGCAGCAGCGCCAGCACCTCGGCGGCGGTCTGCGTGTCGAGCGCGCCGGTCGGCTCGTCGCAGAAGATCACCTCCGGCCGGGCGGCGAGCGCGCGGGCGATCGCGACCCGCTGCTGCTGCCCGCCGGACAGCTCCGACGGGCGGTGCCGCAGCCGCTGCCCCAGCCCGACCCGGTCGATCACCTCGGCGAGCCACGCCGGCTCCGGGCGCCGGCCCGACAGCCGTCCGGGCAGCAGGATGTTCTGCTCCACGGTGAGCGCGCCGACCAGGTTGAACGCCTGGAAGACGAACCCCACCCGGTCGCGGCGCAGCTTCGTCAGCTGCTTCTCCGACATCGCCGACAGGTCCGTGCCGCCGATCCGGACCCGGCCCGCGCTCGGCCGGTCCAGGCCGGCCGCGCAGTGCAGCAGGGTGCTCTTGCCGGAGCCGGACGGCCCCATCACCGCCGTCATCGTCCCCCGGTGGAACCGGGCGTCGACGTCGTCGAGCGCCACGACGGGCTGCTCGCCGCCGTAGGTCTTGCGCACGCCTTCGACGCTGACGGCGCCGTCGGCCGCGGGCGGGTCGGCTGGGGTCATTGACATGGTGCGGGTGCCTTCCAGGGGAGTCTCTTCCGACGCCCTTCGACGCTAGGGAGGCCGCCCACCCGCGACAATGCAGCCAGTTGCCCACTTGGAGTAGTGCAGGCACTACCGCGCACCGCGAACCCGGGTACGTCCGGCGCGCGGAGATGAGTATCCGTACTCAACCGGCCAGGGCGCCCCCACAACACCATGGACGCATGACGAGAAGAGAGCCGAAGCGCGCCGCGATCGAGGCGGCGGCGTTCCTCCTCCTGGCCGTGGCGGCCGCCGCCAACTGGGCCGCCTGGCTCGGCTGGGACCGGCACTACGACGTGCATCCCGACGGCCGGGTGTCCGGCCCCTACCAGCCGTGGCAGGTCGCGGGCCTGGTCCTGGTCCTCGTCGCGCTGACCGTCGCCGCGGCGGCCTTCCGCCATCCCGTCACCGCGGCCGCCGCGCCCGTCCTCGGCACCATGGTCGCGCTGTGCGCCGACTGGTCCGACGACTCCAGCGGGCTCTGGGCGGTGGGCGCCATGATGGCGTTCGTCGGCCTGTTCACGGGCGCCGTCATCACGACCGCCGTGGTCCGCGTGGTGCGCGACCGGCGGGCCGGCGCCGTCGCGGCATGACCCGCCCGGTCGCGTTGCGGGTCCGGTCCGGTCGCCGCGCCGTGTAGGAGGCCGGACCGGACCCGCGTCCCGGGGGCGGCCGCTCGGGCCGCCCGCGCGGCCCGGCGCTCCAGCCGGGCCGCCCCCGGAGCGGGGAGTGCCCGTCCGGTCAGGACGAGCAGGGGACGGGCGCGGCCGGACGCGCGGAGGCGGGGAGCCCGGCGGCCCGCCAGGCGCGGAACCCGCCGGCGACGTCGGTCGCGCGGGTCAGGCCGAGGTCGTGCAGGGACGCGGCCGCCAGGCTGGAGGTGTACCCCTCCGAGCAGAGCACGATCACCCGCACGTCGTGGCCGGTGGCCTGCGGGATCCGGGCCTCGCAGGCCGGGTCGAGGCGCCACTCCAGGACGTTGCGCTCGATCACCAGCGCGCCCGGCACGCTCCCCTCCGCGGCCCGCTGCGCCGCGGGCCGGATGTCGACCAGCAGCGCGCCGCGCCGCCACTCGTCGTGGGCCGCCCGCGGATCGAGCCGCCGCAGCCGGGCGCGCGCCGCCGCGAGGACCTCGTCGATCGTTCGCGTGGAGATCGTCCGCGTGTCTACTGTCCGCGTGTCGGTCGTCCGCGTCACCACTGGCCCGCCTCCTCGGTGGCGAGCCGGACGAGACGTCCGCCGGCGAGGTCGTAGCGGTTCATGGTCGCCAGCGGCGGCGCGTACGCGTGGACGCTGACCGCCGGGGCGGCGGAGACGTTGCGGACCTCGTGCACGTAGTCGGCGCCGAAGGCGCGGGACTCGCCCGCCGCCAGGTGGCGCGCCGCGCCGATGTCGCGCTCCTCGAGCGTGCCGAGCGCGACCGCGAAGGCGCCGCGCGAGCCGCCGTGGTCGTGCAGCCCGGTGGACTGCCCCGGGAGCCAGCTGATCAGCCAGATCTCGTGGTCGCCGTCGCGGTGCAGCCGCTCGTACCAGCGGCCCTGCGGGTCGAGCCGCACGCGCGGCAGCCACTCGTCGGGGTGCGCGGCCAGCCGCGCGACCGTCGTGGACAGCTCCGCGATCGGGGTGGGGCGCGCCGCCTCGGGGGCGGCCGTGCTCGTCGTCATGTGCCGGGGTCCTCTCCGTTCGGTTCCGTTCCGCGTGCCGCACCCGGCCGCCGGGCCGGGCCGGGCGGACACAGGCCGCTCGCGAGCCGTCCGAGGTCCAGGTGCGGTCGTCGCCACAGAGGAGGATCCCGATGCATGGGCGGCATCCTCGCGCAGGTTTCCCACTAAGTCAATCGGAATAACCGAGATAGCATGTCGCGGCGGTGGGCAAGCGTCAGATGGAGACCGCCCCGGACGAGGAGTGGTGGATCATGCGGAGAACTCACGAAGCGAGCGGCGTCCTCAAGCCGCTGCCGCCGGACCGGTTCGTCGTGCACGGCGCCAACGCGGAGATGCGCTGGGACGCCATGCGCGACCAGGGGCTCCTGGTGCCCAACGACCGGTTCTTCGTGCGCAACCACACCCGCACCCCGGTGATCGACGCGCGGACGTGGCGGCTGCGCCTGTTCGGCACCGGCCTGCGGGGCGCCCCGACGCGCGCCCGCGCGGTGGAGTTCGGCTACGCCGACCTCCTCGCCATGCCGTCCCGCACGCTGGACGCGGTGATCGAGTGCGCCGGGAACGGCCGTGCCCTGTTCGGGAGCCAGCAGGGCACGCCCATGCCGGGCATCCCCTGGCACCTGGGCGCCGTCGGCGCCGCGCGCTGGCGCGGGGTCCCGCTGGCGGACGTCCTGGAGCGCGCCGGGCTCCGCCCCGAGGCGGTGGACGTGCTCCCGTGCGGGCTCGACCCGGCGTACCGCCTCGACGGCGAGGACCTGGGGCCCGTGCGCCGGCCGCTGCCGGTCGCCAAGGCCCTGGACGACGTCCTGGTGGCGTACGAGATGAACGGGGAACCGCTGCCGCCCGACCACGGGTTCCCGGCCCGGCTGGTGGTGCCCGGCTGGGTGGGCGTCGCGTCGATCAAGTGGCTGGGGGAGATCGAGGTCGCCGACCGCCCGCTGACGTCGCCGTGGACCACCCGCTTCTACCGGATGGCCGGTCCCGGTTACCCGTCCTCCGGCGGGCCTCCGCTGGCGGAGCAGGTGGCCAAGAGCGCCTTCGAGCTTCCCTGGGACGCGGGCGTGCCGCTCGGCCGTCCGGTCGTCCTGACCGGCCGGTCGTGGGCGCCGCGCGGCCCCGTGCGGGCGGTCGAGGTCAGCACGGACGGCGGAGCCACCTGGCGGCCCGCGCGCCTGCGGGAGGACGACACCGCCTGGTGCCGCTGGAGCCTGGACTGGTGTCCCGACAGGACGGGCCCGGTCACGCTCGTCGCCCGCGCCGTCGACGGGACGGGCGCCCGCCAGCCCGCCGCGTGGCCCCCCAACGACGACGGGTACCTGTTCGGCGCGGCCGTCCGGCACCGCGTCCAGGTGGCGTAACACCCCTCCGCGGGCGGCGCCGCCGCAGGTGGGCGGGCGTGCGGGGGAGGTGCGGGGTGGCGGAGTCCGGGCACTATTCCACTATTCCTACTCATTTAGTATGTTGCTGCCCGTGAGCAGGAACGATGCGGTCTCCGAACCCCCGTCGCTGTCCGACGCCCGGCGGCGCCGCGCGGACCGGGCCCGGCAGATCGCCGACGTGCTGCGCCGGCAGGTCCTCCGCGACGCCTTCCCGTCGGGAGTCCTGCCGCCGGAGCCCGAACTGGTGCGGGAGTTCCGCACCACGCGCAACGCCGTCCGCGACGCCCTCGGGCTGCTGCGGGCGGAGGGGCTCGTCGAACGCTGCCCCGGCGTCGGGACGACGGTGACGACGGAGAAGTACCCGCACGGGCTGGAGCACCTGCTCGGCCTGGCGGAGACGCTCGGCGGGCACGGGGAGATCGGCAACCTCGTCCGGGCGGCCGGGCTCACCGACCCGCCCCGCGAGATCGCCCGCCGCCTGCGGGTGCCGGACGGCGAACCCGTCGTCTACATCGAGCGGCTGCGGCGGCTGAACGGGCGCCCGCTGTCGCTGGACCTCACCTACGTCGTCCGCGACCTCGGCGAGCCGCTGCTCGCCGAGGACCTGGCCGGCAACGACGTCTTCGTCCTGCTCGAACGCATCGCGGGGCAGCGGCTCGGCCGCGCCGACCTCACCGTCGAGGCGGTCAACGCCGACCCCCACTCGGCCGCCACGCTCGACGCCCCCCGCGGCGCCGCGCTGCTGATGGTCGAGCGGCTGACGCACCTGGCCGACGGGCGGCCGGTGGACCTCGAGTACATCCGGCTGCGCGGCGACCGCATCACCCTGCGGGGGACGGCACGGCGCGGGCCGCGCGCGGACACCGGCGCCTGACCCCGCCCGCCGCCGAGCCCCCGCCGCCATCCCCCGCCGACGACACCCCGAAGGAGCGCCATGTCGCTGGTGAACAACCGTGCCGACGTCCCGGTCACGGTCGACGAGGCCCTGTGCATCGACGGCTGCACCCTGTGCATCGACGTGTGCCCGCTGGACGCCCTCGCCGTCCATCCCGAGACCGGCAAGGCGTACATGCACGTGGACGAGTGCTGGTACTGCGGCCCGTGCGCCGACCGCTGCCCCACGGGCGCCGTCACCGTGAACATGCCCTACCTACTGCGTTGAGGACCCGATGAAACGGAAGAGATCACTGGGCCTCGCGGCCCCGGCCGCCGCCGCGGCCGTCGCGCTGTCGGCCGGGTGCACCGTGGCCGGGAACGCCGCCGCCGGGGACGGCCCGGCGACCGTCGTGGTCGGCTACCAGTCCAAGACCATCAACACCGTCACCGCCGGGACGCTGCTGCGCTCGCTCGGCCTCTTCGAGAAGCACCTCGCCGAGCTGGGCGAGTCCGAGGGCCGCGACTACGAGGTCGTCTGGAAGGACTACGAGACCGGCGCGTCGATCACCGCCCAGATGCTGGCCGGGAAGATCGACATCGGCTCGATGGGCGACTACCCGCTGCTCATCAACGGCACCCGCTCCCAGGGGCTCGGCGCGGACGCCCGCACCGAGTTCGTGTCGGTGACGGGCTACAACATGCGCGGCTCCCTGAACGGGGTCGTCGTCGCCGGGGACTCGCCCGCCCGGTCGCTCGCCGACCTGAAGGGCCGCAGCATCTCCGCGAGCGTCGGGTCCGCCGGGCACGGGACCCTCGTGCAGGCCCTCGGCGACTACGGCCTCACCCCGGACGACGTCTCCGTCGAGAACCAGGAGCCGTCGGTGGGCGCGTCGGCGCTGCAGGCCGGCAGCGCCGCCGGGCTCGCCCAGTTCGTCGCCTGGCCGGGCCTGCTCGTGCAGAAGAACGGGGCGCGGCTGCTGTACGACGGCGGCGCCCTCGACGTGCCCACCTTCCACGGCGTGGTGGTGCCGCGCGAGGAGGCGAAGAGCCGCCCGAAGGTGCTGCGCGCGTTCCTGCGCGCGCAGATCGACGCCACCCGCCACCTGCACGAGCACCCCCTCGCGGCCGCGGAGTCGGTGGCGGCCGAGACCGGGCTGCCCGCCGAGACGGTGTACCTCTACAACGGCGCCGGGGGCGTGGCGACCTTCGACACGACGATCAAGCCGCGGCTGCGCGAGGCGCTCGCCCACGACGTCCCGTTCCTGAAGTCGATCGGCGTCCTGAAGGGGACGATCGACCTGGAGTCGTTCGTCAACGACGCCTACATCCGGGAGGCGTACGGCGCCGGATACGACGCGGCCGCCGCGTCCGCCGCCAACCCGGCCGCCATCACGGGCACCGACCGCGCGTGCGGGAAGCAGGTCGGCGACCCGGCGAAGGCGGGCGAGGTGTGGGTCGCCGGCGAGCGGGCGACCCGCCCCGCCGCCGACCCGGTGTGCCTGCTGCGCAACGTCCGCGCCTTGCGCGCGGACGGCGGCGAGCCGCGGGCCGCGTACGTCCCGGACGCGACGACCGGCACCCGCTGGTTCGCCGACCGGATGACATGGGTCGAGGACCCGGAGGCGGGGGACGACGAGCGGTTCCGGCCGTTCGCCACCGCCGAGCAGGCACGGAAGTACATCGACGCCCACCCGGGAGCGGAGACCGTCCCGTACGACGAGGCGGTGAAGCGCGCATGACCACCACGACCAACGGCGACGCCACCGCGACCGGCGTCGTGCGGTGGGGGGTGCGGGGGGCTTCGCTCGGTGCCGCGCTCGGGTTGTGGCACCTGCTCACCGCCGCGGACGCCCGGCTGTGGATCCGGTTCGACCGGTTCCCCGGGCCGGCGGAGGTCGCCGGGGAGTTCGGGCGGCAGCTCGGGGAGGGCCGGTTCTACGCCGACGTGGCGCAGAGCCTGGTGCGGATCCTCACCGGGTTCGGCCTCGCCGCCGTCGTCGGCGTCGCGCTGGGCGTCCTGGTGGCGCGGTCCCGCTGGGCGAACGACCTGCTGCAGCCGCTGTTCGAAGTGGCCCGGCCGATCCCGGCGATCGCGCTGGTGCCGGTGGCGATCCTGCTGTTCCCCGCGAACGAGCAGGGCATCGTGTTCATCACCTTCACCGCGGCGTTCTTCCCCGTCCTGGTGAGCACCCGGCACGCGGTGCGGGCGCTGCCCGCCACCTGGGAGGACGCCGTCCGCACGCTGGGCGGCGGCCGGGCGCGGGTGCTGTTCCAGGTCGTGCTGCCGGGCGTGCTGCCCGGCGTGTTCGGCGGCCTGTCGGTCGGTATGGGCGTGGCGTGGATCTGCGTCATCTCCGCCGAGATGATCTCCGGCGACTTCGGTGTCGGCTACCGCACCTGGCAGGCGTACACGATCGTCGACTACCCCGGCGTGCTCGTCGGCATGATCACCATCGGGCTGCTGGGGCAGCTCACGTCCGGCGCGGTGGAGCTGGCCGGCCGGCGGGCGACCCGCTGGCTGCCCGGACGCGAGGGAGGCGCCCGGTGACCACCGGACTCGAACTGCGGATGGACGGCCTCGCCGTCGGGTACGGCGGCACGCCCGTGGTGACGGGCCTCGACCTGACCGTGCGCGCCGGGGAGTTCCTCGTCGTGGTCGGCGCGTCCGGCGGCGGCAAGTCCACCCTGCTGCGCACGCTGGCCGGGCTGCTCCCGGCCGTGGCGGGCCGGGTCACCGCCGACGGGACGCCCGTGACGGGCCCGTCCCGCGACCGCGCCCTGGTCTTCCAGGAGGACGCCCTGCTGCCCTGGCGCTCGGCGCGCCGCAACGTCGAGCTCGCGCCCGCCATCGGCGGCGTGCCGCGCGCCGAGCGGCGCCGCGTCGCCGCCCGCTGGCTCGACCGCGTCGGGCTCGGCGACGCCGCCGGACGGCTGCCGCGCGAGCTGTCGGGCGGGATGCGGCAGCGCGTCCAGCTCGCCCGCACGCTGGCCGCGAGCCCGCGCGCGATCCTGATGGACGAGCCGTTCGGCGCGCTCGATGCCCAGACCCGCGGCGCGATGCAGCGGCTGCTCGGCCGCGTGCTGGCCGACGCGCCCGCCACGGTCGTGTTCGTCACCCACGACGTGGACGAGGCGCTGCTGCTCGGCGACCGGATCGCGGTGCTCGGCGCCGCCGGCGTCACCGCCGAATTCCCCCTGCCGGACCGCGCCGGGCGGGCCGGCGGCCCGCCCGCCGGGCTCCGGGAGCGGATCCTCGCCGAACTCGGCGCCGCTCCCGCGGGCGCCCCCGAACTCCTCTCCGAAGGGACCCGCTGATGCGCATCCCCGCTGTCTCCGAGCGGCGCGAACTGCGCTGCGACGTCCTCGTGATCGGCGGCGGGACCGCCGGCACGATGGCCGCGATCACGGCCGCCGAGCGCGGCGCGTCCGTCCTGCTGCTCGACAAGGCGCACGTGCGGCACTCCGGCGCGCTCGCGATGGGGATGGACGGCGTCAACAACGCGGTCGTCCCCGGCAAGGCCACGCCCGAGGACTACGTCGCCGAGATCACCCGCGCCAACGACGGGATCGTGAACCAGCGCACCGTCCACCAGACCGCCTCCCGCGGCTTCGCGATGGTGAAGCGGCTGGAGGGGTACGGGGTCAAGTTCGAGAAGGACGCCCAGGGCGAGTACGCCGTGCGGCGCGTGCACCGGTCGGGCAGCTACGTCCTGCCCATGCCGGAGGGCAAGGACGTCAAGAAGGTGCTGTACCGGGTGCTGCGGCGCCGCGCGATCCGCGAGAAGGTCACGATCGAGAACCGGGTGATGCCGGTCCGGGTCCTCACCCACGAGGGTCGCGCGGTCGGCGCGGCGGGCTTCGACACCCGGACGGGCGAGTTCGTCACCGTGTCCGCCGGGGCGGTCGTCCTCGCGACCGGCGCCGCGGGACGGCTCGGCCTGCCCGCCAGCGGCTACCTCTACGGCACCTACGAGAACCCGACCAACGCGGGCGACGGGCACTCGATGGCCTACCACGCGGGCGCGGAGCTGAGCGGCATCGAATGCTTCCAGATCAACCCGCTGATCAAGGACTACAACGGGCCCGCGTGCGCGTACGTGGCCAACCCGTTCGGCGGCTACCAGGTGAACGCGGACGGGGAGCGGTTCGTCGACTGCGACTACTGGTCGGGGCAGATGATGGCCGAGGTCAAGCGGGAGATCGACTCCGCGCGCGGGCCGATCTACCTCAAGCTCACCCACCTGCCGGACGAGACCATCACCGAGCTCGAAGGCATCCTGCACACGACGGAACGCCCCACCCGGGGCACGTTCCACGCCGGGCGCGGCCACGACTACCGGACCCACGACGTCGAGATGCACATCTCGGAGATCGGCCTGTGCGGCGGCCACTCCGCGTCGGGCGTGTGGGTGGACGAGCACGCCCGCACGACCGTCCCCGGCCTGTACGCGGCGGGCGACCTCGCGTGCGTCCCGCACAACTACATGATCGGCGCGTTCGTCTACGGCGACCTGGCGGGGGAGCACGCCGCCGCGCACACCCGCCCCGGGCCGCTCGACGAGGGGCAGATCGCCGCCGCGCACGAGCTGATCTACCGGCCGCTGCGCCATCCGGACGGCCCGCCGCAGCCGCAGGTCGAGTACAAGCTGCGGCGTTTCGTCAACGACTACGTCGCCCCCGCGAAGACGGCCCGCAGGCTGGAGATCGCCGTCGAGACGTTCGACCGGATGCGGGACGAGATCGCGGCGATGGGCGCGCGCACGCCGCACGAGCTGATGCGCTGCGCCGAGGTGTCGTTCATCCGCGACTGCGCCGAGATGGCGGCGCGCGCGTCGCTGGCCCGCGCCGAGAGCCGCTGGGGCCTCTACCACGAGCGCGCCGACCTGCCCGAACGCGACGACGCGAGCTGGTTCTGTCACCTGAACCTGCGGCGCCGCGACGACGGCGTGATGGAGTTCGTGAAGCGGCCGGTCGAGCCGTACCTGGTGCCGGTCGAGGGGATCACCGTGCCCGAGCCGGGCGGGACGGTCGTCCTGGGCCCGGTCGGCCCGGGGCCGCGCGCGGCGGGCGCCCGCCGGGACGCGGGCGCGGGCGGGGCCGTCCCGGCGGTCGGGCGGTCGCCGCGCATCCTGGAGCTGCAGCGCCTCGCCGAGACCGCGCCCGCGCTGGACGCGTTCGCGCCCTACCTCGACGACCCCGACCCCAAGGTGCGGCGGGCCGCGGTGGCGTCGCTCACCGAGGCCGTCCCCGATGGCGCGGGTGTCGCCCTGGCGCGCGCGCTCGGGGACGGGCACGGGTCGGTGCGCCGCGCCGCCGCGGCCGCGCTCCGCGAACTCGTGGAGGTGCTGCCTGCCGACCGCGCCCTGCACGACGCGCTGTCCGCCGCGCTGGACGCCGCCGACCCGCTCGTCCGGGCCGCGGTGCTCGAACTGCTGCGCGTCCTGCGGCTGGGGGACGCGGCGGTGTTCGAGAAGGCGCTGCACGACGCCGACCACCGGGTCCGGCTGCGGGCCGTGGACGGCGTCGTCGCCCGCGGCGGCCCGGCGGCGCTCGCCCCCGCCGTCACCGACGCGTCGCGCGAGGTCCGCGTCGCGGCGGCGCACGCCCTCGGGTCCCTCGCCGACCCGCTGGGCCGCCCGCCGCTGACGGCGCTGGCGGGCGACGCGGACGTCCTCGTCCGGGCCGCCGCCCTGGAGGCCGCGGCGGAGATCGGCTGCCCGCCGCCGCTGGACGGGCTGGCCGTCGCGTCCCTCGGCGACCCCGCCTGGCAGGTGCGGGTCGGCGCCGCCCGCGGACTCGCCGGGGCGGAACCGGCCGTGGCGGTCGGCCCGCTGGTCACGGCGCTGGACGACCCGAACCCGGACGTCCGGAAGGCGGCCGTGATCGCGCTCGGCCGGTGGGCGGGCGCCGTCCCCGGGGCCGGCGCCGCCCTCCGCGCGGCCCGCTCCGACCCGGACGCCGATGTCCGGGCGCACGCCCGCACCGCGCTCCCGGCGGCCGGCTGACCCGGCCCGCCGCCGGGCGGGCGGCCCGCGCGGGGCCGCCCGCGCGGGCCCGGTGCCACCCCGCCCCGGGCCCGCGCGGACGGGGTTCGGGGTCAGGCCGCGGCGGCCTTCGGCGTGTAGTGGGCCGCGTCGTCGCCCTCGACGCGGTAGCTGCGCCGCCCGTCCACGCCGGCGGGGACGTCGCCCGCGACGGTGACGCGGTGCAGGCGGCGCGGCAGGTCGCCGTAGTCGTCCGGGGCGTAGTGCTGGGTGATGCGGTTGTCGAACACGATGACGTCGCCCGGCTCCCAGACCCAGCGCAGCACGTTCTCCGGGCGGGTCACGTACGACTGGAGGATGTCGAGGATCGCGCGGCCCTCCCTGCCCGGCAGGCCCACGACGCTCTGCGCGAACCCGCCGATGAACAGGTTCCGCTCGCCCGACTCGGGGTGGACCCGCACCACCGGGTGGGCGGTCTTCCAGGTGCGCGACACGAACGCCTTGCGGTGCTCGGCCTGCTTGTCCGGGTCGGCGCCGGACTCCACGGGCGCGGCGTAGTCGTAGTCGTTGGTGTGGACGGCCCAGAGCCGGTCGGCGAACGCGCGCAGCTCGTCCGGCAGGTCCCGGTAGGCGGCGGCGCTGTTCGCGATGAGGGTGTTGCCGCCGTAGGGCGGGACGACGAGCCCGCGCAGGGTGCTGATCTTCGGCGGGCTCTGCACGAACGTGACGTCGGTGTGCCAGTGGTTGGCGCGCGACGTCTCGCCGTCGACCGGCAGGATCTCCCGCCGGCCGTCGACGCCGGGGACGGTCGGGTGCGCGCCGGTCAGCTCGCCGAACTTGGCGGCGAACGCGAGCTGGCCCTCGTCGGTGAGGTCCTGGCCGCGGAAGCCCAGGGCCTTGTGCTCCAGCAGGGCCTCGTGGATCTCGCCGAAGACCCGGTCGGACAGGTCGCGGAGGTCGACGCCGACGACCTCCGCGCCGATGCGGCCGCCGATCTTGCGAACGTCGAAATCGGACACGGAACTACCTCTCTCTCAGGGGGAGCGGGGGACGGTCGCCCCAGCGAAGCACGGCCCCCGCGAGCCAGTCAACTATTCCTACTCATTAAGTAGGGATTATTTCCTATCAAACCTGTTGACTTAGTAGGAAAAGTGGTCGATAGTCGCATCCGTGACTCCCCACCACGCGCTCCGCGACGCGCTCGTCGCGCGCCTGTACGTCGACCTCCGGCGCCAGGCCGGCGACCTGTGTCGCCCCGCCACCTGACGAACCGCGCAGTACAGGCGTCCAGGGAAAGGGCATTCTTGAGCAGCATCACGGGAACCACACGCCGGCGATTCCTCACGACACTCTCGGCCGCCGCGCTCGGCGCGCCGCTCGCCCCGCTCGCGGCCGGCTGCGGCGCGGCGTCCGGACGGGCGCGCCGCACCGGCACCCTCCGCTACCAGGGCTGGACCGGGACGGTCACGCTCCCCGAACTCGCGGCGGACCTCGGCTTCCTCGGCGAGGTCACCCTGGAGTGGGTCGGCAACACCAACAGCGGGCCGCAGGACGTCCAGATCGCCGCGACCGGCGAGGTCGACTTCGGCGGCGCGTTCAACGGCGCGTCCGTCAAGCTCCAGGAGGCCGGCGCGCCGCTGACGTCCGTCATCGGCTACTACGGCACCGACGCGAAGTACTACCACGGCTTCTTCGTCCTGGACGACAGCCCCATCCGGAACCCGCGGGACCTCATCGGCAAGAAGATCGGCATGAACACCCTCGGCGGCCACGCCCAGGCCGTCCTCGACCTCTACCTGCGGGGGAAGGGCCTCACCGCCGCCGAGGTCGCCGAGGTCCGCCCGCTGGCGGTGCCGCCCGTCGCCACCGAGCAGGCGCTCCGCCAGGGGCAGATCGACGTGGCCGCGCTCAGCGGGATCTTCCAGGAGAAGGCGAAGGACAACGGCGGCGTCCGCCCGCTGTTCCGCGACGTCGACTTCCTCGGCCCGTTCACCGCGGGCTCCTACGTCTTCCGGGACGACTTCATCGAGCGGAACCCCGACACCGTGCGGGCCTTCACGGCGGGCGTCGCCAGGACGATCGAATGGTCGCGCGAGCGCCCGCGTGAGGAGGTCGTCGCCCGCCTCACCCGCGTCCTGGAGGCCCGCGGCCGCAACGAGACCGCCGACGCGCTCCGGTACTGGCTGTCGTGGGGCGTCGCGGGAAAGGGCGGCGTGATGAGCGACCGGGAGTTCACGACCTGGAGCGACTGGCTCGCCGAGGTCGGCCAGATCCCCGAGGTCACGGTCGCGCCCGCCGACCTCTACACCAACGAGTTCAACCCGTACGCGACCGGAGGGGGCGCGCGGTGACCGCGAAGATCCGCATCACCGGGGTCGGCAAGACCTTCCCCGTCCGGGGCGGCGGCGAGTTCCCCGCACTGCGCGGCGTGTCCCTCGACGTCGCCGAGGGCGAGTTCCTCACGATCGTCGGGCCGAGCGGCTGCGGCAAGTCCACCCTCCTCGACCTGATCGGCGGGCTCACCCGGCCCACCACCGGCCGCGTCGCGATCGACGACGCCGAGGTGACCGGCCCCGCCCTCGACCGCGGCATCGTCTTCCAGCAGTACGCGCTGCTCCCGTGGCGCACCGCCCGCCGCAACGTCGAGTTCGGGCTGGAGGCCAAGGGGATCGGCCGCCGCGAGCGCGCCGACATCGCCCGCCGCCACCTCGACCTCGTCGGCCTGTCCGGCTTCGAGGACCGCTACCCGCACGAGCTGTCCGGCGGCATGAAGCAGCGGGTCGCGATCGCCCGCAGCCTCGCCCACGACCCCGGCGTCCTGCTGATGGACGAGCCGTTCGCCGCGCTCGACGCCCAGACCCGCGAGGGGCTGCAGGACGAACTCGTCCGGATCCAGGCGGCGACCGGCAAGACCATCGTGTTCATCACGCACGGCATCGACGAGGCCGTCTACCTGGGCGGCCGCGTCGCCGTCATGACCGCGCGGCCCGGGCGGATCAAGGAGGTCGTCGACATCGACCTCGGCCCCCGCGACGCGCACGCCGACCTGCGCTCCGGGCCGGGGTTCGCGGCGTACCGGCACGCGGTCTGGTCGCTGCTGCGGGACGAGGTGCGCGCCGCCCGCCCCGGCGTCCCGCGACCGCGCGAGGAGGCGGTGCCCCGTGGCTGACACCCTTCGCGCCGAAGCCCCCGCCCCGCCAGCGGACCCCGCGCCCGCCCCGCCGCGCGCGTCCCGTCCGGTCCGCCGCATCGGCGCCGCCGCGGCCCGCGCCGCGCGCGGGACGGTCGCGATCCTCGCGTTCCTCGCCGTCTGGGAGGCCGCGCCCCGCGCGCACCTCGTCGACCCGATCTTCCTGCCGCCGCTCTCCGAGGTGCTGCCCGCGCTGGGGGACCTCGCCGCGAGCGGACGGCTGTGGGACGACGCCCGCGCCAGCATCGTCCGCTCGCTCGCCGGCTTCGGGCTCGCGATCGCGGTCGCCGTCCCGCTCGGCCTGCTGATCGGCTGGTACCGGACGGTCGCCGACCTGCTGAACCCGCTGCTGGAGGTGTTCCGCAACACCGCCGCGATCGCGCTGCTGCCGGTCTTCGTCCTGGTCCTCGGCATCGGCGAGACGTCGAAGGTGGCGATCGTCCTCTACGCGTGCACGTGGCCGATCCTGCTCAACACCATCGGCGCCGTCCGCACCGTCGACCCGACGCTGATCCGGTCGGCGCGCTCGCTCGGGCTGCCCGCGCCGCGCGTCTTCCAGAAGGTCGTCCTGCCCGCCGCCGTCCCGGAGATCTTCACCGGGATCCGGCTGGCCGGGGCGACGTCCGTCCTGGTGATGATCGTCGCGAAGGAGGGGCTCGGCTTCCTGGTCGGCTCGTCGCAGCAGAACTTCGCGATCCACGAGATGTACGCGGGCATCATCGCGATCTCGGTGCTCGGGCTGGCGTTCAACTACCTGCTCGTCCTGGTCGAGCGCCGCCTCACCCGCTGGCGCCCCGCCGCACCGGACTGACCGCCCGCGACCCGCCGCGCCCGCCCGCCCGTCCGTCCGGATGGACGGGCGGGTGCTCGTCTTCGGGAGCGTTCCGACCGCGCGGGGTCAAGGGCCGGAGTCACGCCACGCGAATGCGGCGAGGCGGCGAAGCGCGCGGGAGGAGTTTCGGTGCGGACGGGCGCGGCCGGTTCGGCGGCGCGCGCAGCTCGAGGCGTCCATCCCGGGCGTTCTCCAACGCCGGTAACCGGACACTGACCTGCGCGATCAAAAGCGACGCGGATCCACATCGACGATCCGGGCATTGCGGCACACGGCAGTCGATTTCGTCCATTCGACATGATCGTCTGCGACCGCGCCTTTTCGCTTTCCCGGCCATTTTGGACCGTTCCTTGACGCCCACCGTGACGAAACGGCGTTCGATCGGGAAGCGGGAAGTACGCGAACTGGACGCGCCGCCGTTCGTCCCCGCCGGGGGAGTCGCCCCCGGCGGCCGGGCGATGCCGTCCCGGGCGGGCTCAGTTCCCGCGGGGACGGGTCGCGAGGTGCTCGCCGACCCGCCGGACGAGGGTGGCCATCTCGTAACTGATCTGCGCCGGGTCGACGGTGGCGTCGCTCATCACGGTCAGCGAGGCGCCCTCGCCCGCGGCGGTGACGAACAGGAACGTCTCGCTCATCTCGATGATCGTCTGGCGCACCTCGCTCGCGTCGAACTGGGTCCGCGCGCCCTGCGCGAGGCTCTGCAGGCCGGCGGCCAGCGCGGACAGGTAGTCCGCGTCCGCCCGGTCCAGGCCGGAGGACGCTCCCAGCAGCAGCCCGTCCGCGGACTGCAGAACCGCCCTGGTGACCTGCGGCACGCGTTCGACGAGTCCGTCGATCAGCCAGTCCAGCCGGTCGGAAGATTCGCCGAGCAGGGATGTCACGTGAGTTTCTCCTCTTCGGGGAGGGGGCGGGGTCGGCAGACCCTTCGGATGATTCCATCCCAAGACGATCCGTATCCACTCAACCTGGCGACAACTGATCAAAATGGTGGCTATGGTGTCCCCCGTTCCAGCCCCGGTCCGCAGCGAAGGTAAGAGAGACGGCCAGATGCCCGACGTGATCACCTACGTGCCCGTTCTTCATGGTGGCAACGCCCGGTGAAAAGCCCCCGCCGGCGCTCGATCCGGTTCTCGCTCTACGGACTGCTCGTCATTCCCCTGGTGTCGCTGGTCACACTGTGGGCGTTCGCGGCGCAGGGCGTCGCGTCCGAGGCCTTCCAGCAGCGCAACATCGACACGGCCAACGAGATCTACGGTTACGCCGTCCAGCCGATGCTGGTCACCCTGGCGCAGGAACGCCAGGAGTCGGTGGTCTGGCTGAGCGGGGGCGGGCGCCTGCCGCGCACGTCGATGGACGCCGTCCGCAAGAAGATGGACGGCACGATCGTGCAGATGAACGAGGCCGCGCGCTCGGACGAGTTCCAGGACACGCTGAACGGGCCGATGAAGTCGCGGCTCTCGGTGCTGATCGGCAAGCTCAACGAGATCGGGAAGATTCGGGACCAGGTCGACTCCGGGGCGCTGACCAAGCTCACGGCCTTCGAGGCGTACAACGACGTCGTCGACGCCCACTTCCGGTTCATCTACCTGCTCGTCGCCGACAACGGCTACCAGCAGGCCTACCACCTGACCGGCATGTCGCGGGCCATCGAACTGGCCGGGCGCGAGGCCGCGCTCGTCGGCGGCGTGCTGGTCGGCGGCGGCCGGATGACCGCCGCCGAGCACACCGCGATCACCCGGCTGGTGTTCGAGCGCCGCTACCTGGAGACGTCGAGCCTCTCGGAGTTCACCGCGGCCAACGGCGCGCCCTTCGAGCAGGCGCTGTCGTCCGCCGCGGCGAAGAGCTTCACCGGCGTGGAGAACCGCGTCCTCGCGACGCGGCCCGGCGCCCGGATGCGGCTCGCCCCCGACGCGTGGACGGCGTCCGCGGGCGGCTACATCCAGGCGCTGGACGGCGCCCTCGGCAAGTCGCGGATGGTGCTGGCCGCCGACGCGAAGAAGACCTCCGACGCGACCCTGCTGCGGCTCGGCCTCGTCGGCGGCATCGGCCTGCTCGCCATCGTCCTGACCGCGGTCCTCATGCTCAGGTTCGGCCGCCGGATCGGCCGCGACCTGCAGGACCTGCGGGACGCGGCGCACACGTTGGCCGAGCGGCGGCTGCCCGGCGTGGTCGACCGGCTGAAGCGGGGCGACGAGGTCGACGTGGCGGTGGAGGCCCCGCCGCTGGAGGTGGGCCGGACGGCCGAGGTGTTCGACGTCGCCACCACGTTCTCCACCGTCCAGCGCACCGCCGTGGAGGCCGCCGTCGGCCAGGCCGAACTGCGCAAGGCCGTCAACAAGGTCTTCCAGAACCTGGCCCGCCGCAACCAGTCGCTGCTGCACCGCCAGCTGGCGATGCTGGACACGCTGGAGCGCAAGGCGTCCGACCCGGACGCCCTGGCCGACCTGTTCGCCATCGACCACCTCACCACCCGCATGCGGCGGCACGCCGAGGGCCTGATCATCCTGTCCGGGGCCGCGCCCGGCCGCGGCTGGCGCCGTCCGGTCCGCGTGCTGGACGTGCTGCGCGGCGCCGTCGGCGAGATCGAGGACTACGCCCGCGTCGAGGTGGTGAGCACGGCGGAGGAGGCGATCGTCGGCTCCGCCGTCGCCGACGTGATCCACCTGCTCGCCGAGCTGATCGAGAACGCGGCGACCATGTCGCCCCCGAACACCCCGGTCGAGGTCGACGCCGGGCTGGTGGGCCAGGGACTCGTGGTGGAGGTCCAGGACCGCGGCCTCGGCATGGAGCCGGACAAGCTCGCCGCCGTCAACCGGCAGCTGTCCCGCGAGCCGGAGTTCGACCTGACCGACGGCGAGCGGCTCGGCCTGTTCGTCGTCGGCAGCCTCGCGCACCGGCACGGGATCAAGGTCGCGCTGGAGCCGAACGCCTACGGCGGCATCAAGACGATCGTGCTGCTGCCGCACGCGATCGTCGTGTCGGCGGACCGCGCGGACGCGGCGGCGGAGGACGGCGCGGCGGAAGACGCCCCGGAGGGCACCGCGCCGGAGCCCGCCGGACGGCACCGCGCCGAGGACCCCGAACCGGCGCTCCGGCCCGGACGGCACGGCGCGCCCGCCACCGATCCCGCGCCCGCCGACCCCGCAGGCGACGTGCCCGACGCCTCCGCGCCCGACGCCTCCGCGCCCGACGCCCCCGCGCCCGACGCGTCCGCAGGCGGCGCGTCCGGCGCCTCCGCAACCGACACCTCCGCGCCCGGCGGCTCCGCGGACCTCGGCGGGGAGGGCGGTACCCATGCGGGCATGCCGCGCCGGGTGCGGCGGGCGAGCCTGGCCCCGCAGCTGCGCGATCCCGCGCCCGCCGAGACCGCCGCGCCGTCCGGCCCGGACGGGGGAGGGGCGTCCGGGCGGAGCGTGCGCTCGCCGGCGCGGGCCCGTGCGGTCATGGCGTCGATGCAGAGCGGATGGCAGCGCGGGCGCGCCGAGCCGCTGCCGCCGGACCCGGCGGCGGAACCGACCGAGGAGGAGGGGGAGCGATGACCGCGGCACCGATCAGCGCAGGGGAGGTGCTCCGGCTCCTCGACGGCATGGTGCGCCGGGCGGCGCCGCTGCGCGGCGCGGTCCTGCTGTCCAACGACGGGCTGGTCGTGGGGTCGTCCTCCGGGCTCGGCCGGGAGGAGTCCGAGCACCTCGCCGCGCTGGTGTCGGGCGTGCAGGGGCTCGCCCGCGGCGCGTGCCGCCGGTTCTCGGGCGGCGAGCTGCTGCAGAGCGTCATCGAGCTGGACACGACGCTGGTGTTCATGAACCCCGTCGGCGACCGGGCGTCCCTGGTCGCGATGGGGCCGCCGGACGTCGACGCCGGTGCGGTCGCGTACGAGATGACCGAGCTGTCCGAGCGGTTCGCGGAGCGTCCGCCGGTCCTGCCCCGGCTGTCGGTGCCGGGCCCGGGGTGAGTCCCGGTGAGCGATGACCGGTGGCTCGACGGGGACGCGGGGCCCGTCGTCCGCCCCTACACCCTGACGCGCGGGCGGACCCGGCTCCGGGACGACACCCTCGACCTGATCTCCGTGCTGGAGGCGACCGGGGTGCCGGCGCGGACGCGGCTGGCCCCGGAGCACCGGCGGCTGCTGGAGATCTGTCGGCGGTCGATCACCTTCGCCGACCTGACGTCGGAGATCGACCTGCCCGTCGGCGTCGTGCGCGTCCTGGTCGACGACCTGCGTGACGAGAATCTGCTCAGGGTGCTGAAGCCGACCCCGGCCGGCGACGTCCCGGATGAGCTCGTACTAAGGAAGCTGCTGAATGGTCTCCGTGCACTCTGACACCGAGCTCTCCGGCCGGGACGCGCCGGCCGCCGGCCGGCCGATCGCCGCGAAGATCCTCATCGCGGGCGGTTTCGGGGTCGGCAAGACCACGATGGTCGGCTCGATCAGCGAGATCCGCCCGTTGCGCACCGAGGAGATGCTCACCGACCGCGGCGCGGACGTCGACGACACCACCGGCGTGAGCGGCAAGACCAGCACGACCGTCGCCATGGACTTCGGCCGGATCACCATGCAGGACGACCTGGTGCTGTACCTGTTCGGCACGCCGGGGCAGGAGCGGTTCTGGTTCATGTGGGACGAGCTGGCGCTCGGGGCGATCGGCGCGGTGGTGCTGGCCGACGTGCGCCGCCTCGCCGACTGCTTCGCCGCCGTCGACTACTTCGAGGACCGCGGCACCCCGTTCATGGTCGCGGTGAACTGCTTCGAGGGCGCCGAGCGCAAGGACCCGCGGGACGTGCGGATCGCGCTGGACCTGGAGGACCACGTCCCGCTGCTGCTGTGCGACGTGCGCAGCCGGGAGTCCGCCAGGGACGTGCTGATCACGATGATCGAGCACGTCCTCACCACGACCACGGGCGCGCGGTCCTGAGCGCGCCGGCGGCGGCGCCGTCCAGCACGGGACGGCGCCGTTCCTTCACCCCTTCCCCAAGGAGCTGACACGTGAGCACGAAGCTCGCCGGCAAGTCCGTCCTCATCACCGGTGCCGCGCAGGGCATCGGCGCCGCGACCGCGCGGGTGTTCGCCGGGTACGGCGCGCGCGTCGTGGTCTCCGACGTCAACGAGGACGGCGGGCGGGAGACCGCGGCCGCGATCGAGAAGGACGGCGGCGAGGCGATCTTCGTGCGCGCCGACATCACGTCGGGGGCCGACATGGAGGCCGCGGTCCGGGCCGCGGTGGACGCCTACGGCCGGCTCGACTGCGCGGTCAACAACGCGGGCGTCGAGGAGCAGGGCGCGGCGCTGCACGAGATCACCGAGGACGCCTGGGACCGGCTGGTCGCGGTGAACCTCAAGGGCGTCTGGCTGTCGATGAAGTACGAGATCCGGCAGATGCTCGCGCAGGGCGGCGGGACGATCGCCAACATGGCGTCCGTCGCCGGGCTGGTGGGTCTGCCGCTCGGGATCTCCGACTACTCGGCGACCAAGGGCGGCGTCGTGGCCATGACGCGGACCGCCGCCATCGAGTACGTGAAGCAGGGCGTCCGGGTCAACGCGGTCTGCCCGGGCGTCGTCCGCACCCCGCTGCTCGACCAGGCCATCCAGGGCGGCATGTTCACCCCGGAGGAGGCGGCCGCGCTGCACCCGACCGGCGTGCTGATCGACCCGGAGGACGTCGCCGAGACGTTCGCGTTCCTCTGCTCGGACGCGTCGCGGCACATCACGGGCCAGGCGATCGCCGTCGACTGCGGCATGTCGGCCGGCTGACCGGCGCCGCCGCGTCCCGGTCACGGCCGCCGGGCCCCGCCGTCCGGGCGTCCCGCACCGGCGGCGCGGCCCAGCAGGAGCGCGGCCGTGACCGCGCAGCCGACCACGCCCAGCAGGCTCGCGCCGCCCAGCTCCCCGCGGACCGCGTACGAGGACACCGACGCGGTGAACACCCCGGTGCACATGGCGAGCGCGAAGCCCAGCGCCGGCGCCGCGTACGGGCCGGGCAGCGCCGCCGCGACGAGCAGCAGCGCGCACAGGATCAGGTCCGGCACCAGGAAGAGGTTGTCGCCGCGCCACGAGTCGTTGATGAACAGGAACGCGAACGTGGTCGCGCTGATCAGCACCGCGAAAGCGCGGCCGAAACCGATGAGGGTCATGCCCCCATCACAGCGGCGGCGCCCGCGCGGGGGAATCGGCCGGCCGGGCCGATCCGGCGGCCACCCGGCGGAGGCCGCCCTCCTGCGCGCGGACGAGGCCCCCGCCGGGGCCCGGCGTCTACGATCGGGGCGTGTTCGCCGAACGGGTGGAGGAGTTCGTCTCGCGCCGGTTCGTCCCGCTGCGGTCCGTGCTGGTCGCGGTCCTGGCGGCCGGGGACCTGGCGCTCATGCACCGGCCCGGCGGCGCGGCCGACTGGACGCTCGTGGCCGCGGCGTACGGGACGTACGCGGCGGCCGTGCGGCTGCCGATGCCCGCGGTGGCCGTCCTCGCGGTCCTGCTGGGCGCCGCCGAGGCGACGGACTCGGCGGTGCTCCTCCCCGTCAAGGCGATGCTGGCGATCGCGCTGTTCGAGCTGGCGGTGCGCCGCCCGGCGGCGGAGCTCGCGGCCGGGGCGGCGGCGTTCGCGCTGGCGGTCGCGGTCGGCTGGATCGGCGAGCCGCCCGGGGACGTCGCGCCCGCGCTGTTCCGTGTCGCGGTGTTCCTCACCGTCCTGCTCCTGGCGGGCGCGTACGTCCGGTCGGCGCGGGCGGCCGCGCGGGAGGCGGCGGAGCGGGCCGCGGCCGAGGCGCGCGCGGCGCGGGCCGCCGAGCGCACCGCGATCGCCCGCGAGCTGCACGACCTGGTCGCGCACCACGTCTCGTCGATGGTGCTGCGGGTCGGCGTGGCGCGGCACGTGCTGACCGGCGCCGAGCCCCCCGTCCGGGACGTCCTGGACGACCTGCACGCCACCGGCACCGCGGCCCTCGACGACCTCGGCCGGCTGGTGGCGGTGCTGCGCGACCCGGCCACCGTGCGGGACGAGCCGCCCCCGGTCGAACCGGCCGCGCTGCCCGCCGCGCTGGAACGGGCCGTCGAACGGTGCCGCGCGGCGGGCCCGGCGGTCGAGGCGGCCGTCGACCCGGCGGTGGCGGGGCTGGACGCGATGCGCGGCGTCACGCTGCTGCGGCTGGTGCAGGAGGGGCTCGCCAACGCCGCCCGGCACGCCGGGCCCGACGCGACCGTCCGGCTGTCCGCGTGCGTCGACGGCGGCGCCGTCCGCCTGGTGATCAGCGACGACGGGCGCGGCGGCCCGGCCGTCCCCGGGCACGGGCTGACCGGCATGCGCGAGCGCGTCGACCTGCTCGGCGGGTCGTTCGCGGCGGGCCCGGCCGGGCGCGGCTGGCGGCTGACGGCCGAGCTGCCGCCGCCGGAGGGGGCCCGGGCGTGATCCGCGTACTGATCGCCGACGACCAGCACCTCGTCCGCATGGGGCTGCGGATGCTCTGCGAGTCCGCGGACGGCGTGACGGTCGTCGGCGACGCGGCCGACGGGCACCGGGCGGTGGCGCTGGCCGCGCGGCTCGTCCCGGACGTGATCCTCATGGACCTGCGGATGCCGGGCCTGGACGGCGCCGCGGCCACCGAGCGGATCACGGCGGCGCGCCCGGACGCCCGGGTGCTGGCGCTGACCACGTTCGGCGACGACGACCACCTCTACCCGGCGCTGGCCGCGGGCGCCCGCGGGTTCCTGCTGAAGAGCGCGCCGCCGGAAGAACTGCTGGACGCGATCCGCCGCGCGGCGGCGGGCGGCACCCCGTTCAGCCAGGAGGTGCTGGGACGGCTGGTCGAACGGGCGGTGAGCGTCCGCGCCGAGGCCGCGCCCGGGGACCTCACGCCGCGCGAGCGGGAGGTGCTGGTGCTGGTCGCGGCCGGGCTGTCCAACCAGGAGATCGCCGCACGCCTGCACGTGGGGGTGACCACCGTGAAGACGCACGTCGCCGCGCTGCTCGCCAAGACCGGCTGCCCGAACCGGATCCGCCTCGCGGTGTTCGCCGTCCGCGCCGGGCTCGCCCCGGGATGACCGCCGCGCCGTTACCCTTCGCCTCGAAGATCACCGATGCGCGAACCCCCGCCCGTGAAGGAGATCCGGCCGTGAGCACCCAGCCGCTGCGTCCCGACGACCCGCGCACCATCGGTCCCTACCGGCTGCTGGCCCGGCTCGGCGCGGGCGGCATGGGGACGGTGTTCCTGGGACGGTCGGCGGGCGGCCGGGCCGTCGCGATCAAGCTGGTGCACGCCGGGCTGGCGGGCGACCCCGAGTTCCGCCGCCGGTTCCGGCGGGAGGTGGACGCCGCGCGCGAGGTCGGCGGGGAGTTCACCGCGCGGATCCTGGACGCCGATCCGGACGCGCCCGTCCCGTGGTCGGCGTCCGGCTACGTCGCCGGACCCACCCTGCACGAGGTGGTCGGCGAGCACGGCCCGCTGCCGGAGCGGTCGCTGCGCCCGCTGGCCGCCGGGCTCGCCGGGGCGCTGCGCGCGGTGCACGGGCACGGGCTGGTGCACCGCGACCTGAAGCCGTCCAACGTGCTGCTCACCCTGGACGGGCCGCGCGTGATCGACTTCGGCATCGCGCGGGCCGTCGACGCGAGCATCGCCACCCGCACCGGCGCGGTCATCGGGACGCCCGCGTTCATGGCGCCCGAGCAGGTCCGCGGCGACCGGCTGACGCCCGCCGCCGACGTCTTCTCGCTGGGCTCCGTCCTCGCGTTCGCCGCCACGGGGCGGCTCCCGTTCGCGACCGAGGACGGCGGGATGCACGCGCTGATGATGCGCGTCGTGTCGGGCGAGCCCGACCTGGCGGGCCTGGACGGTCCGCTGCGCGGGCTGGTCGAGGCGTGCCTGGCCAAGGAGCCGGGGGAGCGCCCGTCGCCGGAGGAGATCGCCGAGCGGGCGGGCGCCGGTGCCGGCGACGGCCCGTGGCTGCCCGCCGAGGTCGTCGAGCGGCTCGGCCGGCACGCGGTCGCGCTGCTCGACCTCGAGGACCCGCACGCCCCGGACCCGTCCGGCACCGCACCGTCCGGCACCGGGCCCCTTCCGGCGGCTCCGGCGCCGGTCTTCGCCCCGCCCGCGGGCGCGGTTCCGCCGCCCGGCCCGCCGCCCGCACCGGCGCGGGGGACGGCGCACTGGCCGACGCGGCCGCCCGGGGACGGGCCCGCGCGGTTCCCGGTCGTCCCGGCGGCGATCGCGGCGGGGGCCGTGCTGGTCGTGATCGTCGTCGTCGCCGTGGCCGTCGCCCTGTCGCAGGACCGGACGGGCACCGCCGCGACGGACTCCACACCCCCGTTCCCGTCCGAGCGGAACACCACGCGGGGGGAGGGGGCGGGGGAGGACCCGTCTCCCGACTCTTCTCCGGAACCGGTGCCGTCCAACGACGTCCCCTCCTTCTTCGTCGGCACCTGGCAAGGACCCACGGACATCGGCGGGATGCACATGGTCGTCCGGCGGGGCGTCCTCAAGCAGGACGTCGCCACCACGCGCCTCACCCTGAACGGGAAGGTCTGCGAGGACGACTGGATGATGTGGCGGGACGAGGACAGTCAGTCGAGGGCGGCAATCGTCTTCCGGCTCCGCGGTGAGACCGACGACGGATGCCCCGTGCTCGGGGACATGACGCTCGCCCGGATGGGCGATCTCCTCATGATCAGCACTGCCGAGGGCGTCCAGGGCAACCTTCGGCGGGCGGACTGACCGGGCGGCGCGGCGGCGGCGCCTAGCGCGAGGCGTCCGCCTCCTCCGCGACGACCTCCTCCGGGGGCGCGTCCCGTCCCGCGGCGTACGCGGTGGCGAACGCGGCCTCGCCCGCGTTCGCGGCGGCCCGCGCCCGGGCCCGTTCGGCGTCGGCGCGGTGCAGCGGCAGCGTGGCCGCGGCGGCGTCGAGCAGCGCGTCCGCCGCGCCGAGCAGCCGCGCCGCGCGCCGCGGGTCGCGTCCGGCGTGCGCCGCCGCCAGCCCCGTCAGCGCCAGCGCCAGCGGACGGGCGGCGCCGGTCGCGCGGGCGGCGGCCAGTGCGCGGCGGTGCTCGCGCAGCGCGGCGCCGTCGTCGCCGCGCTGCCCGGCGAGGAAGCCCAGCTCGGCGAAGGCCAGCACGACGTCCACCGACCGGTGGTCGCCCGGATCGGCGCCGAGCCAGGTCCGCAGGTGCGGCGCGGCCTCCTCCGGGAGCCCCGCCCGGCGCAGCGCCATGCCGAGCCCCAGCTCGGCCAGCCGCGCCCCGTACGCCTCGCCGTGCACGGTGGAGATCTCCAGGGCGCGCCGGAAACGCCCGGTGGCCCCGGCCGTGTCGCCCCGCGCCAGCGCGGTCCGCCCCAGGCAGCACGTCCAGTGCGAGACGCTCAGCCAGATGCCCAGCCCCTCCGCGAGTTCGAGCGCCTCGGCGGCGATCCGGTCGGCCTCGGCGTGGTCGCCGACGGTGTCGGCGTGCCGCCACAGCACCGCCATCGCCTCCAGCCGCCCCCAGTCGTCGCCGAGTTCGGTGAACGTCCGCAGCGCCTCGGCCCCGTCGGTCTCGAAGCGGGGCAGCCCGCCGCGGATGTAGGCCAGGTAGGCGCGGTTCGCGAGGGCGGCCGCGATGCCCCACCGGTCCCCGCGGGCGCGGAACGCCGACAGGGCCAGCCCGATCCGCGTCTCGGCGGCGTCCAGCTCGCCGCACTCGATCAGCGCCGGGCCGAACAGCCACTGGACGAACGCGCGCCCCTCCTCGTCGTCCGCGCCGTCGAACGCGGCGAGCGCCCGCTTCACCCGGACGAGCGGCGCGTCGGCCTCGCGCGCCACCAGGTCCAGGTAGGCGAGGAACGCGCCCGCCCTGGCGCGCAGCATGCGCGAGCCGCCGTCCAGCTCCAGCGCGCTCGCGAGCATCCGGTGCGCCTCGCGGTGCCGTCCGCGCAGCCACCGGTACCAGAACAGGTGCACGGCCAGCCGCAGCGCGGTGTCGGCGTCCCCGCGCCGGACGGCCGTGCCGGACGCGGCGTCCAGGTTGGCGTGCTCGCGGCCCAGCCGCCGCATCCACGTGCGCTGGCCGGGGCCGCGCAGCCCGGCGTCGGCGTCCGCGGCGAGACCGGCGTAGTAGCGCATGTGGCGCTCCTCGGCGGCCGCCCGCTCCCCGGCCTCGTCCAGCCGCTCCCGCGCGTACGCGGCGACGGACTCCAGCAGCCGGTAGCGCTTCCCCTCCGGGGTGTCCACGGTGCCGACCAGGGACCGGTCCACCAGCCGCGCCAGCGGGTCCAGCACGTCGCCGCCGGTCGCCTCGGCCGCCTCCAGCGTGCAGCCGTCGGCGTGCACCACCAGCCCCTGCAGCACCTCCCGCTCCCGGTCGTCCAGCAGGTCCCAGCTCCAGTCGATCGCCGCGCGCAGCGTCCGGTGCCGGTCCGGGCGCCCGCCCCCGGCACCGCGCAGCAGCCGGAACCGGTCGTCGAGCCGGGCGGCGATCCCGTCCACGCCGAGCGCCCGCACCCGCCGCGCCGCCAGCTCCAGCGCGAGCGGCAGGCCGTCCAGCCGGCGGCAGATCGCGGCCACCGGCGGCGCGGTCCGCGCGTCCAGCGCGAACCCCGGCGCCGACGCCGCCGCCCGCGCCGCGAACAGCTCCACCGCCCCGAACGACGCCGCGTCCGCCCCGGCGTCCTCGGGCGGGACGGCCAGCGGCGGCACCTCCACGACCCGTTCGCCCGCGACGCCCAGCGGCTCCCGGCCCGTCGCCAGCACCCGCAGCCCGGCGGCGCCGCGCAGCAGCCGGGCGGCCAGCGCGCCCGCCTCGGCGAGCACGTGCTCGCAGTTGTCCAGCACCAGCAGGCAGCGGCTCCCGCGCAGCGCCCCCGCCACCCGCCCGGCGAGCGCCGCGTCGCCGGCGTCGACGTCCCGCAGCCCCAGGACGTCCGCGACCGCCGCCGCCACCCGGGACGCACCGCCGCCCGACGGCGGCAGCGGCGCCAGCTCCACCAGCCACACCCCGTCCGGGAACGCGGCGGCGACCCCGCCCGCCGCCTCCAGCGCGAGCCGCGTCTTACCGACCCCGCCGGGCCCGGTCAGCGTGACCAGCCGCTCCGGCCCGTCCGCGACGAGCAGGTCCCGGACGGCCGCGACCTCCCGCTCGCGGCCCACCAGGACGTCCACGATCGCGGGCAGGTTCGTGACCGCCTCCGCTTCCGGCGGCGACCCCCGCAGGATCTCCCGGTACGCCGCCGACAGCTCCGGGCCGGGATCGGTGCCCAGCTCCTCCGCGAGCCGCCGCCGCAGCCGCTCGTACGAGCGCAGCGCCTCCGTCTGCCGCCCCGACCCGTACAGCGCCCGCAGCCACGCGGCCTGCAGCCGCTCCCGCAGCGGATGCCGCCGCACCAGTTCGCCCAGCTCTTCCGCGAGCAGCCGGTGCCCGCCCAGCTCCAGCCGCGCCTCGGCGCGCAGTTCCAGGGCGGTCAGCCGCTCCTCCTCCAGCCGCGCCGCCGCCGGGGCCGCGAACCCGTCGGCGAACCCGGCGAACGCGGGGCCGCGCCACAGCGCCAGCGCCTCGTCGCACAGCGCCGCGCGGCCCGCCGCGTCGCGCGTCCGCCGCGCCCGGTCCAGCAGCGCGCGGAACCGGTCCGCGTCGACCTCGCCGTCCGCGACCGCCAGCCGGTACCCGCCCGGCCCGTGCGCGAGCCGGGCGCGGCCGTCCGGCTCGGCCCGGTCCAGGACGCCGCGCAGCAGCGACATCTTCGAGCGCAGCACCCGCCGCGGATCGGCGGGCGCCCGGTCGCCCCACAGCTCGTCCACCAGCCGGTCCGCCGGGACGGGACGCCCCTCCCGCAGCAGCAGCGCGACCAGCAGCGCCCGCACCCGGGCCTCCGGGATCCGCACCGGCGCCCCGCCGGCGTCCCACACCTCCGGCGCCCCCAGCGTTCCGAACCTCATGCCGATCACCGTATTCGGCCGGAACCCCGCCGGAGCCCTTCCGGAACGCCCCTTCGCGACGCTCGGACCACGACACCGCACCAACGAGAGGAGGTGCCGCGATGCGCGCCACCGCGCGCGACTGGGCGGGACTCGCCGCCCTCGTCCTGCCGGCGCTGCTGCTGTCGATGGACGTCACCGTGCTGTTCCTGGCGCTGCCCGTGCTGGGCACGGAGCTGGGCGCCGACGCCACCGCGCAGCTGTGGATCATGGACGCCTACGGCTTCCTGATCGCCGGGTTCCTCGTCACCATGGGCACCCTCGGCGACCGGATCGGCCGCCGCCGGCTGCTGCTCGCGGGCGCCGCCGCCTTCGCCGTCCTGTCCGCCCTCGCGGCCTGGTCGACCGGCCCCGGCATGCTCATCGCGCTCCGCGCGCTGCTCGGCGTCGCCGGGGCGACGATCATGCCGGCGACGCTGTCGCTGATCCGGCACATGTTCGCCGACGACCGGCAGCGCCGGCTCGCCGTCGCGCTGTGGACCGCCGGGACGATGGGCGGCATGGCGCTCGGCCCGGCGGTGGGCGGCCTGCTGCTCGACCGGTTCTGGTGGGGCGCCGTCTTCCTCATGGCCGTTCCGGTGATGCTGCTGGTCCTGGCCGCCGCGCCGCTGCTCCCCGAGCACCGCGACCCCGCGCCCGGCCGCATCGACCTGCCCAGCGTCGCGCTGTCCCTGGCCGCGATGCTGCCGCTGGTGTACGCGGTCAAGGAGACGGCCCGGCACGGCCCCGGGCTCTGGGCGGCGGCCGCCCTTCTCGTGGGAGCGGCCTCGGGGGTGCTGTTCGTCCGGCGGCAGTCCCGGCTCGCCGACCCGCTGGTCGACCTCCGGCTGCTGCGGCTCCCCGCGTTCGCCCCGGCCCTCGTGACCGTCCTCGCCGCCTCCATGACGATGGGCGCGTTCTCCCTGCTGCTCGCCCAGTACCTCCAGCTCGTCAAGGGGCTGACGCCCGCGCAGGCCGGCGCGTGGCTGGTGCCGACCGCCCTCGTCTCGATCATCGCGATGCTCGCGACCCCCCGGGCCGCCGCGCGGATCGGCGACCGCGCCGCGACCGTCGCCGCGCTCGCCGTCGCCGCGGCCGGGTTCGCCCTCCTCGCCCAGGTCTCGGCGGACCGGCCGACCGCGGCGGCCATCGCCGCGGCCGCCGTCGTCAACCTCGGCATGAGCCCGCTGCTCGTCCTGGTCAACAACCTGGTCGTCGGCGTCGCCCCCAGGGAGCGCAGCGCCTCCGCCGCCGCCCTGGCGGAGACCTGCCTGCAGGCCGGGGCCGCGCTGGGCGTCGCCGCGCTCGGCTCGCTGGCCGCGTTCGTCTACCGCGCCCGCATGGCCGACGCGCCCGCCGCCGCCCGCGACGGCCTCGCCGCCGCCGTCGCCGGCGGGCCGTCCGCCGAACTGCTGGAGACCGCCCGCGCCGCGTTCGTCTCCGGCTACGCCGTCGTCGCCTACGTCAGCGCCGGCATCGCCCTGCTCCTCGCCCTGTTCACCGCCCGCACCACCCGCACGTCCGGTGCGTCCGGTCCGTCCCGCACGATTCGCGACCGTAAGGAGAACGCCCATGTCTGACCTGATCCGGCTGCGCCTCGCCGTCATCGTCGGCAGCACCCGCAAGGACCGCTTCGGCCCCGTCCCCGCCGCCTGGGTGGCCGACCGGGCCCGCAAGCACGGCGGCTACGAGGTCGACGTGATCGACCTGGCCGAGGAGCGGCTGCCGGACGTCCTCAACGGCGACGACGCCGACGCCCCGCCGCCCCCGCCCGTCCGGGCGCTGGCGCCCCGGCTGGCGTCCGCCGACGCGTTCGTGATCGTCACGCCCGTCTACAACCACGGCTACCCCGCCTCCCTGAAGAACGCCATCGACTGGTTCTTCGACGAGTGGAGCGCCAAGCCCGTCGGCTTCGTCTCCTACGGCGGCGCGGGCGGCGGCGTGCACGCCGTCGAGCAGCTGCGCCAGGTGTTCTGCGAGGTCCACGCGACGACCATCCGCGAATCCCTCGGCTTCGCGAACTACTGGGAGCGGTTCGACGACGCCGGGCAGCCCATGGACGCCGCGGGCGCGGAGAAGGCCGCCGCGACCTTCCTCGACCGCCTGGCCTGGTGGGCCCACGCCCTGCGCGAGGCCCGCGGCAAGCGGCCGTACACCGTCTGAGCGGTACACCGTCTGAGCGGTACACCGCCCGACGCTGCACGGCCCGGCGGGGGCGGCCCCGCTCACCCCGCGGCGGTCACGCCGACCGCAGGGTGAGCGGGGTCCCGCCCGCGACGTGCCCCAGCTTCGCGGGGTTGCGGACGTAGTAGAGGCCCGCGATGCGGCCGCCCTCGACCCGCACCGCCATGATGCCGTCCAGCTCGCCGTCCAGCCGCAGCAGCAGCGCCGGGCCCCCGTTGACCGTCGCCGGCTCGCAGGTCAGCGTCCCCTCCAGCCCGCCGCGGTAGAAGGCGATCAACCTGTCGGCGCCCACGACCGGCTCCGGCGCCGCCCGCTTCACCCCGCCGCCGTCGCTCAGCAGGACGACGTCCGGCGCGAGCACGTCGAGCAGCTCCTGCGGATCACCCGTCTCGAGCGCCCGCCGGAACGACTCCACCGCCGCCCGGGTCTCCGCCGGCGACACCGCCCGCTGCGGCCGCCGCGCCGCGACGTGCCGGCGCGCCCGGTGCGCGATCTGCCGCACCGCCGCCGGGCTCTTGCCCACCGCCTCGGCGATCTCGCCGTAACCGACGTCGAACACCTCGCGCAGCACGAACACCGCCCGCTCCGTCGGCGCGAGCCGCTCCAGGACGACCATCATCGCCATCGACACGCTCTCCGCGAGCTCGACGTCCTCGGCGACGTCCGGCACGGTGAGGATCGGCTCGGGCAGCCACTGCCCCACGTACGCCTCCCGGCGGCGCTTCAGCGCCCGCAGCCGGTTGAGCGACTGCCGCGCGGTGATCCGCACCAGGTAGGCGCGCCCGTCCTCCACCCGCGACGCGTCGACCCCGGCCCACCGCAGCCACGTCTCCTGCAGGACGTCCTCGGCGTCGGCGGCCGACCCGAGCAGCTCGTAGGCGACGGTGAACAGCAGGTTCCGGTGGGCGACGAACGTGTCCGTCGAGCCCGCGTCCACGACCGTCCTCCCCTCAGCCGGCGGCCGCGCCCGCGACCGGCAGGCGCCGCCGCTTCGCGTCCTTGACCGGCCACGTGTGCGAACCGGGCTCGCGGGCCTCCTTCGCGAGCTGCTTGATCGGGCTCTCGCACGCGGCCTCCTTCAGTTTCGCGCCGAGCCGCCCGCCCACGTGGATCCACGTCGCGGTGTCGTCGCGGTGCGCGAGCTGGAACACCCCGGCCCGGCGGCCGAGGCTGACGCACATCGCGGCGATCCCCTTGCCGAAGTCCGCCGGAGCCTCCCCCGCGATCCGGGCGAGCACCGTGTCGGCGGCGTGCGCGCCCAGCGGGAGCGCCGCCTGGCAGCTCATCCGCAGCGGCGCGCCCGACGGGGCCGCGGCGTCCCCGGTCGCGACGATGCGCGGGTCGTCCACGCTGGTCAGCGTCTCGTCGGTGAGGAGCCGTCCCACCGCGTCGGTGGTCAGCCCGCTCCGCGCGGCCAGGTCCGGCACGCCGAAGCCGGCGGCCCAGACCGTCACCGTGCTCGCCAGTTCCAGGCCGTCCGAGAGCCGCACCGCGTCGCGCTTCACGGCGGTCGCCGTCACCCCTTCGAGCACCGTCACGCCCAGCTTCGCCAGCCCCCGGGCCACCGCGCGCCGCCCCCGCGGGTGCAGGTACGGGCCGAGCCGCTCACCGCACACGAGCGTCACGTCGCGTCCCGCCTCCGCCAGCTCGGCGGCCGTCTCGATGCCGAGCGGCCCGCCGCCCACCACCGTCACCGAGGACGCGCCGTCAACGGCGTCCCGCAGCCGGCCCGCCTCCTCCAGGGCGGCGATCGGGTAGGCGAACTCGGCCGCCCCCGGCACGCCCGGGTCGGCGCCGCTGCCGACCGCGTAGACGAGGTAGTCGTAGTCGAGGACGGCGCCGTCCTCGAGCGTCACGCGGCGCCCGTCCGCGTCGATCGCCGCCGCGGTCCCGACCACCAGCCGGACGCCGTCCGCGAGGATCTCCCCGTAGTCGACCACCGCGTCGTCGGACCCGCCCACCAGCTGGTGCAGCCGGATCCGCTCGACGAACACCGGGCGCGGGTTGACCAGCGTCACGTCCGCCCGCTGCGTCAACCGGTTGGCGGCCATGACCCCCGCATACCCGCCGCCGATCACGACCACGTTCATGGTGTCTCCTTCCATCGGACTCGCCGTGAAGACACCGCCCGCCCCGCACCTGTGACAGCACGTGAGCCAGATCACCCGCGCTTGCGCCGCCGGGCGCCGGGTACGGGGAGACGATGTTCCTGGTGACGGGCGCGAGCGGGTACATCGGCGGACGGCTGGTGCCCGAACTGCTGCGCGCCGGACGCCCGGTGCGGTGCATGGCACGGTCGGCGCGGCGGCTCCGCGACCATCCCTGGGCGGCGGACGTCGAGATCGCCGAGGCCGACGCGACCGACCCCGAGTCGACCCGCCGGGCCCTGGACGGGGTGGACGTCGCCTACTACCTCATCCACGCGCTCGGCCACGGGACGTTCGCCGACACCGACCGCCGGGCCGCGCGCACCTTCGCCGCCGCGGCCCGCGACGCGGGCGTCCGCCGGCTCGTCTACCTGGGCGGCATGGACCCGGCGGAGGACCCGTCGCCGCACCTGCGGTCCCGCGCCGAAGTGGGCCGGATCCTGCTGGGCGCGGGCGTCCCCGCCGTCTGGCTGCGCGCCGCGGTGATCATCGGATCGGGTTCGGCGTCGTTCGAGATGCTCCGCCACCTGACCGAGCGGCTGCCGGTGATGGTCACCCCGCGCTGGGTGCACACCCGGATCCAGCCGATCGCGATCCGGGACGTCCTGCACTACCTCGTCGCCGCCGCCGACCTGCCCGCCGAGGTGAGCCGCGGCTTCGACATCGGCGGCCCGGACGTGCTCACCTACGCCGGGATGATGCGCCGCTACGCGGCCGTCGCCGGGCTGCGGCCCCGCCTCATCGTCCCGGTCCCGGTGCTGAGCCCGCGGCTGTCGAGCCTGTGGGTCGGCGCGATCACGCCCGTGCCCGGGGGCCTCGCGCGTCCGCTGGTGGAGTCGCTGCGCAACGAGGTGGTGCGCCGCGAGCACGACATCGACCGGTACGTCCCGCCCCCGCCGGACGGCCCGATCGGCTTCGACCGCGCGGTGTCGCTCGCGCTGCGCCGCGTCCGGGACGCCGACGTCGCCACGCGCTGGTCGTCGGCGAGCGTCCCCGGCGCCCCCAGCGACCCGCTGCCCACCGACCCCGACTGGGCCGGCGGCAGCCTGTACACCGACGAGCGGGCGTGCGGGACGGACGTCCCGGCCGAGCGGCTGTGGGCGGTCATCGAGGGGATCGGCGGCGAGCGCGGCTGGTACTCGTTCCCGGCCGCCTGGCGCGTCCGGGGCCTGCTGGACCGGCTGGTCGGCGGGGTGGGCCTGCGGCGCGGCCGCCGCGACCCGCACCGGCTGCGGATCGGGGAGACCGTCGACTTCTGGCGCGTCGAGGAGATCGAACCCCGCCGCCTGCTGCGGCTGCGCGCGGAGATGCGGCTGCCCGGCCTCGCCTGGCTGGAACTGGGCGTCGCGGAACGCGACGGCCGCACCCGCTACACGCAGCGGGCCCTGTTCCATCCGCGCGGGCTGGCGGGACACCTCTACTGGTGGGCCTTCAAGCCCTTCCACGACCGCGTCTTCGGCGGCATGTGCCGGGGCGTCGTCCGCGCCGCCGAGGAGCCCGCCGCCGAGGAGTCCTCCGGCGAGCGCGCACCCTACCCTGACGTGAGGTCAAGGTAGGGCCGGTGCGCGTCGGCTGCGGCCGGCGAGCCCGGACGGCCTCGCCGTCCGGGTCAGTCCGGGACGCCCGCGGCGAGCATCGGGATCAGGGTGAGGTCCGGCTTGTCGCGTTCGATGGCGCGGACGCGCCATTTGTCGGGGAAGACGGCGATGAGGGCGCCGTCCAGGTCGCGGGTGAGGACTTCGACGCCGCGTTGGGCGGTCAGGGCGGGCGCGGATTCCTTGTCGGTGATGCGCGCGGTGGTGTAGTCGAGGCGGGTGAGGTTGACGGGGGCGCCGAACTCGTCGGCCATCCGGGCGGTGACGACCTCGAACTGCAGCGGCCCGACCGCCGCGAGGACGGGGGCGCCGTCGCCGCGCAGGTCGCTGCGCAGGACCTGCACCACGCCCTCGTTGTCGAGCTGGTCGATGCCGCGGCGGAACTGCTTGGCGCGGCCGTTGTCGTCGACGCGCGCGACCATGAAGTGCTCGGGCGCGAACGCCGGGATCGGCGGGAAGGTCACCGGCCCCTTGGCGTAGAGGGTGTCGCCGACCTTGACGCCGGCGGCGTTGGGCAGCCCGATGACGTCGCCGGGGTAGGCGGCGTCGACGGTGAAGCGGTCGCGGCCGAACACCGTCTGGGCGTGCTTGGTGGTCAGCGGCCGTCCGGTGGCGGCGTGGGTGAGGGTCATGCCGCGCTCGAACCGGCCCGAGCACACCCGGACGAACGCGAGCCGGTCGCGGTGCGCGCGGTCCATGCCCGCCTGCACCTTGAACACCTGGCCCGCGAAAGGCGCCTCGATGGGACGGTCGACGCCCCGTTCGTCCGCGCGCGGGCCCGGGGCGGGCGCGAGCCGGCACACGGTCTCCAGCAGCGCCTCGACGCCGAAGTTGGGCAGCGCGGCGCCGAACAGCACGGGGGTGCAGGTTCCGGCGGCGAACGCGTCCATGTCGAGGGTCGCGCCGATCTCGTCGAGCAGCGCGAGTTCCTCGGTCGCGGTCGTCCAGGCGTCGCCCTCTTCGGCGGCGGCCCGGTCGGCGGGGACGGGTTCGGCGATCGCTCGGGTCGCGCCGCCGGGCGTGCGGCGGAACCGCACGTAGGACCCGGCGTCGCGGTCGATGAGGCCGCGGAAGTCGCCCGCGACGCCGACGGGCCAGTTCAGCGGCGCGGGCCGCAGCCCGATCCGCTGCTCGACCTCGTCCAGCAGTTCCAGGGGCTCGCGGCCCGGACGGTCCCACTTGTTCACGAACGTGATCACGGGGATCTTGCGGTGCCGGCAGACGTCGAACAGTTTCAGCGTCTGCGCCTCCAGGCCCTTGGCCGAGTCCAGCAGCATGATCGCGCCGTCGACGGCGGCCAGCACCCGGTAGGTGTCCTCGGAGAAGTCGGCGTGCCCGGGAGTGTCGAGGAGGTTCAGCAGGGCCCCGCCGAACTCGAATCGCAGCACCGACGAGGTGATCGAGATGCCCCGCGACCGCTCCATGTCCATCCAGTCGGACGTCACGCCCCGCCGTCCGGCCTTGCCGTGCACCGCCCCCGCCTGCTCGATCGCCGCCGCGTGCAGCGCCAGCGCCTCGGTCAGCGTCGACTTGCCCGCGTCCGGGTGACTGATCACCGCGAACGTCCGGCGGCGCGCCGCCTCCGCGCGCACCTCGCCGCTCACCGCGGCCCCCCGTGCAGCACCATCGTTCCTCCGTCCCGATCGACCTACACCGACGACGACGTCGCCCGCCTTCTCGTCATCAAGCGGATGAAGCCCCTCGACTTCACCCTCGAGGAGATGCGCGACCTCCTCACCGTCCTCGACGAACTCCGGTCCGCCGGCCCGGACGACGTTACCCGCGCCGACCTCGCCAAGCGCCTCGCCGTCTACCGCGCGCTCGTCGAGGAGCGCCGCGCGAAGATCCGCGCCCGCCTGGCCGACGCCGAGCAGTTCGCCGCCGAACTCTCCGCCGAGCTGCGCGGGCACCGGCCGTAGCGGCGGTCACGGACGGGCGACCCCGATCGGGTTCGGCACCGGCACCGCCGCACGATCGATGAGCGTGCGGCTCAGCGCGGTGAGCGTCCGGACCGTCCACGCCGGGTCGTCCAGGGCGCGCAGGCCGTCGCCGCACAGCCGGTCGGTGGCCTCCTCGATCCGGGCGCGCAGCGCGACGCCGTCCGCGGTGAGCCGCCCGGCGGACTCCAGGACGCCCCGCTCCACCAGCGCGCGTTCCGCCGCGGCCCACTCGTCGTCCGTCCAGCCGCGGTTGTCCTGGATCGCCGCGCGCGACACCCGTCCGGTGGCGACGTGGGTGATCGACGCCTGCAGGCCGGTGAGCCCGTGCGCGGTCGCCGCCACCACGTGCCCGTCCCCGCGGTGCTCGCGCAGGACGGTCACGGCGAGCCACAGCCGGGCCAGCGGCGACCGGGGCCGCGCGACGGACGCCCACGCCCCGGCCAGGGCCCGCCCGTCGAACGGCAGCGCGTCGACGGCCCGTTCGAGGCCGTCCGCGACCCGCCGCAGATCGGCGAGCGACCCCTCCGGAGCCAGCTCCGCGAGGACCTCCTCGGCGGCCCGCAGCCGCGCGTCGACGGCCGCTTCCGGCTCGATGCGCGTCCAGATCTTGGGGATCGCCTTGGCGACCATGGAGAGCGAGAAGCCGAAGAACACCGCCGCGACCGCCTCCGGGGGCGTCCGTCCGAGCGGCGCGGCGCGTCCCGCGAAGTAGCCGTTCCACCACCCGGTCAACCCGGTCTCGGCCATGGCCGAGGGGAACCGCGGATGGAAGTAGCAGATGGCGTGAACCGGTTCGTACGCGCGCCAGAACCGTCGTTCGGCGCTGTCAGCGGCATCATCGTGCACCCCCTTAATCTGGCGCATCGCACCGATATGCGCAGCCCCCGTTCTGCTCCCGCGGACGGTTCGCACGCGGGGAGCGGACGGGCCCGAGGGCTCGACGGCCAGAGCGCGTTCCATGCCGGGACGGTTATAGATGCAGGTATTGGACGTGCGATCGCCCCTCCGGCGAAGCTCGGTGCCGGGGGCGAGCAACCGGCTCGCCGAGCTTTCAGGAGGGGTCATGCCTGTTTTCGTGCTGTCGTACCAGGTGTCCGACGAGGGTGTCGCCGAGGTCGCCGAGGCGGTCGAGAAGGCGTTCGCCGCCGTGAAGGCGCACCGGCCGGAGGGCGTCCGGTACGCCTACCTCCGCCGCGCCGGGAGCGCCGAGTTCGTCGCGCTGCTGGAGCTCGCCGAGGGGATGGAGAACCCCCTGCCCGGCATCGCGGAGGCGCGCGAGCTGCAGGCGACCGTGGCCAAGTGGGCCGTGGGCCCGGCGCCGGCGCCCCGGCCCGTCGAGGTGCTCGGGGACTACGGCATGTTCGGCTGAACGAGGACCGGGGGCGGCGCCGGGAGACGGACGTCTCACCTCGGTCGTCCGGGGTGAGGGCGGCGCCACCTGCGGAATAGGGACATGTCCGGTGGGGGCGCGGAACTGGGGATAGGGCGGCGCGAGGCGGGCACGCGGGTGCGGCGGGCCGCTCCGCTGCCGAAGGGGGGACGAACGGGAATGGCGCGCCGTCCTCCAGCGCGCCTCCCGAACCGACGCGGCCGCCGCCGGAGTCCCGATCGACCCCCGCCGCCTCTCCCTGCCCGGCATCCGCGCCCGGCTCGCGAACGGCGACCGCGTCCTCCTCCTGCTCTCCCTGGAGGCGATGCAGCGTTTCGCCGTCCCCCACTGGGTCCTCTGCCACGCCGCCGTACCCGGCGCCCTCATCATCGAAGACCCATGGACCAACGACGCCACGGGAGACACCTGGCTCGACGCCCACCTCCTCCCCGTGCCCGACGCCGCCCCCGAGCCGGGCACCGAGATCGCCGGCCGGTAGCCATCACGGCCGGGACGCATCGCGCGCGTACCGCGCCAGGGTCGCATCGATGATCTGAGTGCCGTCCGGGGGAGGCCCGGCGGTGTCCCACCAGCACACGGCACCGATCTCCTCGTTCGGCGTGAAGTCCTGCTCACGTGTGCGGACGCGCGCCGCGTAGACGGCGGCGTACTCGTCCCGCAGCGGATCGATCAGCCGGAAACGCGCGTACCCGGCCAGGACCAGCCCGGACAACACCAGGCCGCTTTCCTCGCGCAGTTCCCGCACGGCCGCCTGCAAAGGCGTCTCACCAGGATCGATCCGACCACCGGGCAGCTCCCACTGCCGCCGAAAGCGGTCGAACACCAACAACACGTCCCGCCCGCACCGCACCACGACCAGCGCCGCAGGCATCGGAACGTCGTCCGGCACCCGGTGAGTGCGCACGGCGGGCAGGAACGCCGTCAACGCGTTCCCCTTGGCATCCCGCGCCAAAGCCCGTTCCATGCGCTCCACGATGACCCGGGAAGTGGGCATGCCGACCGCCGGATGGCCGCTACCGGACGGTCAGGTCGTGCAGGAGTTTGCGGGCCAGGGCGTCCAGGGTGCTCACCTCTTCGGGTGTGAGGCCGGCCAGCAGGTCGGTGACGTTGGCGGTGTGCCGCGTCATGGCGGCGTCGACGGTGGCGTAGCCCTGGTCGGTGAGGCGGACCTGGAAGCTGCGCCGGTCGGCGCGGTCGAGGGAGCGTTCGATCATTCCGGCGGACTCCAGCCGGTCCAGCCGGTTGGTCATCCCCGCTCGGGAGAGCATCAGCAGGTCGGACAGACGCGAAGGGCTGAGGGCGTACGGGGAGCCTGAGCGGCGCAGCGCCGCCAGGACGTCGAACTCGCCGCGTTGCAGGCCGAACTCGGTGAAGACCTGCTCCTGGGCGGGGCCGAGGAGGAGGCTCACGCGGCCGAGCCGGCCGACCACGGCGATCGCGGTCAGGTCCAGGTCCGGCCGTTCCCGCCGCCAGGCGGCGACCACCGCGTCCACCGCGTCCGGATCGTCCGCCGGCGTGCCGGAGTCGGGGGAAGCGGGGGCGCGGTCGTGCGTGTTCGCGGTGCTCATGCCCCCAGTGTAGTTCGAGACCGAATACAACATCCACCGAATAGTTTGACGCCGTACTATCGGACGTGTAACTATCTCTCCATGAGCCAGACACACCCGCCGGAGACGCCTCCGGACGAGCACCCCGGGTTCGCCCCCTTGGTGGTCCACCCGCAGGACGCCGAGTTCCTCGGCGCCGGGGCGGACACCATCGCCCTGCTGGCCGACGCGTCGGACACCGGCGGCCTGCTGGGCGCCGGCCGCACCACCCTGGGACGCGGCAAGGACGGTGCGACCCCGCACTACCACCGCGGCTCGGCCGAACTGTTCTTCGTCCTGGACGGGCGGCTGCAGGTCCTCGCGGGCGAGGAGGTGGTGGAGGCCGAGGCCGGCGCCACCCTCGTCGTCCCGCCGCACACCGTCCACGCCTTCGCGGCCGCGCCCGGGTCGGGCGCCGACCTGCTGATCGTGATCACGCCGGGCGTCGAGCGGTTCGCCTACTTCCGCCTGCTGGACCGCGTCCGCCGCGGCCTCGCCGAGCCCCGCGAGCTGCTCGCCGTCCAGGACCGCTTCGACACCCACTTCGTCGACAGCACCCCCTGGCGCCGCACCCGCGCGGCCGCCTGACCCCGACCCCCCCACCCACCTGCACTCACATCAAGGGAGACACCATGCGTAAGATCATCGCCTCCACCTACACCACCCTCGACGGCTTCATCGACAACCCGCACGAGTGGTCCCTGAGCTACAACAGCGAGGACGCCATGGCCGCCGCGCTGGCCCTGACCACCGGCTGCGACGCGCTGCTGCTGGGCCGCATCACCTACGAGGGCATGGCCCAGGCCTGGCCGAACATGGGCGGCAACCCCTACGCCGACCACGTCAACGCCATGACCAAGTACGTGGTCGCCTCCCAGCCGGTCGACACCACCGCGTGGAGCCCCACCGTCGTCGTCCCGGGCGACGACCTCACCGCCGAGATCACCAAGATCAAGGAGCAGGACGGCGGCGACATCCTCATCTGGGGCAACGGCCGCCTCACCGACCACCTGGCCACGGCCGGGCTGCTCGAGGAGTACCGGATCTGGATCTACCCCGTCCTCAAGGGCGGCGGCGAGCCGCTGTTCCGCCCCGACAGCGTCACCGGCCTGGAGCACATCGACACCACTACGTTCACCTCCGGTGTCACGCTCCTGACCTACCGCCCGACCACCGCTTGAACGCCGCGCGCGTCCATCGCCGGGGGCTGCGATCTCCCGCCCGCAGCCCCCGGCCCCGCCGGCCGGGTGCCGTCAGCCGAGCTGCTCGGCCAGCCCGACCATGATCCCCTCCGGGCCCCGGACGAAGCAGAGCCGGTAGGCGTCCCCGTACCGCGCCACCTCCCCGACGAGCTCGGCGCCGTGCGCGCGCAGGCGGGCGAGGAGGCCGTCGAGGTCGTCGACGGCGAACATGATGCGCCGGATGCCCAGCGTGTTCGCCGTCGCGTT
>NZ_JBFAUZ010000036.1:0-100843 GCF_040679555.1 Spirillospora sp. NPDC052242 | reverse complement strand
GGCCCTGGCGGGCCCGCCGCCCGAGGCCGCCGCGGAAACCCCGCTCCCCGCCCGGGGGGCGTCCCTCGCTCTCGTGGGGGCCGTCGCCGCGTGCGCGGGGGCTCCGCGATGGACCCGGCCCCGGGGCCGGGCGTGGGTCGGCGGGTTATGCGGGGGCGGGGGTGGGGGTGGGTGGGGTTCGGCGGCGTTCGAGGATGACCGTCGTGGAGAGGATGAGGATCAGGGCGGTGATCTCGGCGGCGGCGAGCCAGAGGCCGAGGGGGACGGTGGCGAGGGCGGCGACGGCGGCGGTGAGGCGGATGCCGGACGGGCCGATGCGCAGGACGCGGCGGAACAGGACGTCGCCCGCGAGGTAGAGGGCGACGCCGCCCGCGATGGCGAGGGCCGTGCCGGGCTTGAGGTGCTCCCAGGCGTGCTCGACGGCCTTCTTCATCCCGGCGGCCGCCACGAGGACGCCGATGATCAGCGGGATGTGCGCGTAGAAGTAGCCGAACATCGTCATCTGGGCACGGTGGACGTCGTCGGCGGCGGCCAGCGACTCCTCCGCACGCTCGTCGTCGCCGGTGAAGTACGTCCACCAGATGGCGGCGGCGAGGGCGAGGCCGAGGAGCGCGGCGACGACGAGGCCCGCGTCCAGTTCGGCGTGCGCGGCGCCCGTCCCCACGGAGATGATCGACTCGCCGAGGGTGATCATGACGAGCAGGCCGTGCCGTTCGACGATGTGCTCGGGGCGGATGCTGAACAGGCCGCCCGCCGGGACGATGTACGGCTGGACGATCGGCACGATCAGCGCGAGCGTCCACAGCGCGTACACGAGGGGGCCGCCGTCGAGCAGGCCGGCGACGATGATCAGCGCGGCGGCCAGCAGGTTCGCGGGGAGGACGCGCAGGATGTTCGGGTTGCCGCGGGCGTACAGGACGACGTGCGCGAGGACGAGCAGCAGGTAGCCGAGGCCCCAGACCAGTCCGCCGCCGCCGGTGAACGCGGTCGGGGTGCCGATGGCGACCATGAAGAAGCCGCCCATGCCCGCGAGGATCAGCAGCCGGTGGGAAGTGGCCTTCGGCGCGGTCATGTTCGTCAGCCAGGCGTACCCGCCGTACATCCACCAGAGGACGCCGAACATCAGGATGATTTGGAAGAGCCCGAGCGGGGTGAACTCGCCGATCAGGACGTCGGTCAGCCGGATCAGCGTGAAGACGAACACGAGGTCGAAGAAGAGCTCCAGCGTGGTGACGCCGTAGACCTCCTCCTCGTCCGCGGGGGTGGGGGAGGAGGTCATGAGCCTGCCTTCGGGGATTATGTCCGTGTAATCATGTAATCCTTACACGCCCTCGGCGGCCGCGGCGGCGATATCGGTGCGGTGGTGGGAGCCGCGCAGGCCGATCCGGCCGACCGCCTCGTACGCCGCCGCGCGGGCCGCCGCGAGGTCCGCGCCCGTGCCGACGACGCTCAGCACGCGGCCGCCGCTCGCGACGAGCCGTCCGGAGTCGAAGTCGAGGCTCGTGCCCGCGTGCAGGACGTACGCGCCGTCGACGGCGTCCGCCTCGGCGAGACCCGTGATCTCGTCGCCCTTCACCGGCGCCGCCGGGTAGTCCTCGGCCGCGACGACGACCGTGACGGCGGCGCCCGGGTGCCACTCGGGGCGCAGGTCCGGGTCGAGGCCGCCGATCGCGCACGCCTGCAGGAGCGTCGCGATGGGGGTGGCGAGCCGGTCCAGGACGACCTGGGTCTCGGGGTCGCCGAACCGCGCGTTGAACTCGACCACGCGGACGCCCCGCGACGTCAGCGCGAGGCCCGCGTACAGGGTGCCGACGTACGGGGTCTCGCGGCGGCGCAGCTCGTCCAGCGTCGGCTGCACGACCGTGGCCATGACCTCGTCGACCAGGGTTTCCGGCGCCCACGGGAGGGGCGTGTAGGCGCCCATGCCGCCCGTGTTCGGGCCCGCGTCGCCGTCGAGGGCGCGCTTGAAGTCCTGCGCGGGCAGCAGCGGGACGGCGTGCCGGCCGTCGCACAGCGCGAACAGCGACACCTCCGGGCCGTCCAGGAACTCCTCGATCACGACCCGGTCGCACGCCTCCGCGTGGGCCAGCGCCGCGTCGCGGTCCTCGGTCACCACGACGCCCTTGCCCGCCGCGAGCCCGTCGTCCTTCACCACGTACGGCGGGCCGAACGCGTCGAGGGCCTCCTCCGCCTCCGCGCGGGACGAGCAGACGCGCGCGTCCGCCGTCGGCACCCCGGCCGCCGCCATGATCTCCTTGGCGAACGCCTTCGACCCCTCGATGCGGGCCGCCTCCCGGTCCGGGCCGAAGCAGGGGACGCCCGCCGCGCGCAGCGCGTCCCCGACACCCGCGACGAGCGGCGCCTCGGGGCCGATCACCACCAGTTCGGTGCGCAGCCGCGCGGCGAGCTCGGTCACCGCCGCGGGATCGGACGGGTCGAGCTGGTGGTTGTCCGCGATCTCCGCCGTGCCGGGATTGCCCGGGGCGCAATGGAGGGCGGTGACGGCAGGGTCGCGGTGCAGGGCGCGGGCGAGCGCATGCTCGCGGCCACCCGATCCAAGGACGAGTACTCGCACGTCACGCGAGCTTACCGATCCGGCGCCCGCGGGGCGGTTCGTCCGATGAGTCCGCCGTCACACCCGGCGCCGTGAACTTCCGTGAACCTCACGGCGTCCTAACGATCGGCTGGTACGCTGCGATCGGCCTTGACAGACCCGGGTCGCGGTATGTCCGGAAGGAGGTGGTCGGGATGAGTCCTGGTGATACTTGCAGTTCGCCGGAGAACCCTCACAGTCCGAGGACTGTCCGTCCGTCCGCCTCCCTCTGGCGTCCGGCCGCCCCCGCGCGCTCCCTCTAGGGCCGAGCGCGCGATGCGCGCGTGGCCGGCGGGTTAGGAGCACCTCATGGCCATGACGCGAGTCCGTCCCACCCGCGCGCTGTTCAAGACGCGCCGTCCCCAGGACGCGCGGCGGCAGGGCCCGCCCCGGGGCTCCGCCGTCATCGACTGGGCCGCCTACATCGACGGCCACCGCGTCTGCACCGACACCGTCGGGGACGCCGTCCGCCTCATCCGCGACGGGCGCCTCACCCCCGAGGGCGACAGCGCCGGGTTCGTCTGGGTCGGGCTGCACGAGCCGTCCGCGACGGAGCTGTCCGACCTCGCCGAGGTGTTCGGGCTGCACCCGCTCGCCGTCGAGGACGCCATCAACGCGCACCAGCGCCCGAAGCACGAGCGCTACGACGACGTCCACTTCGTCGTGATGAAGACCGTCGGCTACGTCCCGGGCGAGGACGGCTCCGAGGTCGTCGAGACCGGCGAGATCATGATCTTCTGCGGGCCCGACTTCGTGGTGACCGTCCGGCACGGGACGCACGGCGAGCTCGCGCCCGTCCGGACCCGGCTGGAGGGCGACCCGTCCCGGCTGGTGCACGGCCCGGCCGCCGTCCTGCACGCGGTCACCGACCACGTCGTCGACGGGTACGTGAACGTCGCGGACGCCGTCCAGGAGGACATCGACGAGGTCGAGGAGGCCGTCTTCTCCCCCGAGCGGACGGACGAGTCGCGCCGCATCTACCGGCTCAAGCGGGAGGTCATCCAGCTCAAGCGGGCCGTCGGCCCGCTCGCTGGCCCGCTGCGCAGCCTGTCCGGCCGCCGGTTCGTCCCGGCGGAGATCAAGGAGTACCTGCGCGACGTCGAGGACCACCTCACCCGCGTCCGCGAGCAGGTCGAGTCCTACGACGAGCTGCTGAACCCGATCCTGCAGGCGCACATGACGCAGGTGACGGTCGCCGACAACCAGGACATGCGCAAGATCTCCGCCTGGGGCGCGATCTTCATGGTGCCCACCGCCATCGCGGGCATCTACGGCATGAACTTCGACTTCATGCCCGAGACGAGCTGGCGGTACGGCTACTACATGATCCTCGGCGTCATCGGCCTCGCCTGCCTGTCCCTCTACCGGGGCTTCCGCCGCAACGGCTGGCTCTGACCGCGTCACACGGAACGGCTCGCGCGGGGTCCGTCGAGGTTCCACGAGACGATCCGGGTGGGGGTGATCCTGATGATCCCGCGGGACATCCCGGGCCGGGGCGGTTCCTGGTCGGTCAGCGCCACCGCGGTGCCCCGGATCTCGATGCCCCGGGGCGCCCACGGGTCGACCGTCGCCAGGTCGTCCACGACGAACGCGACCGTGCTGCCCGCCTGGATGTTCCGGAACTTCTTCGACGTCTCCAGCGCGCCCCCGCGGATGGAGACGATGCCGGTGTCGGCGTCGACCCGGAAGTTGGTCGGGTTGTTCTGCACCTGCCCGTCGGGCGAGACGGTGGCGAGCCGCCCGATGGGCTGCGCGGCCAGGTAGGCGAGTTCCGCCGGAGTGAAGATCATCTGCCGTATTCTTCCCTGCCGCCGGCCCCCCGGTCACAGCGCGGCCAGGAACTCCCGGACGGCGCCGGCGAAGGCCGCCGGGTCGTCGTCGTGCGCCCAGTGGCCGCAGCCGGGGAGTTCGCGCAGGACGGTCCCGGGGCGGCGCCCGGCCATCTCGCGGGCCATCGCCGTGGGCAGCACGAAGCTCTCCGTGCCGTGGATCAGCAGGGCGGGGCACGACGACCCCAGCCAGTCGGCCCACCAGTCCCCGATCAGGGCCTCCTGCGACGCCACCATGTCGTCGTGGTCGAACAGCAGGCCCCAGCCGTCCGGGCGCTCGACCGCGCTCTCGAGGAAGTACCCGGCGTCCGGGACGCCCCGCGCCTCGATCGCGCGGCGCAGTTCGCCGAGCGTCGCGGCCCGGCGGGGCCAGCCGCGGACGTCCAGGACGGGGTGCGGCACCTCGGGCGGCCGGTTGTACGCGCCGCCCTCCTCGACGACCAGCGCCCGGACGAGCCCGGGGTGCCGCGCGGCCAGCCGGAACGCGACGACCCCGCCCATCGAGTGCCCGAGGACGATCACCGGTCCGAGCCCGAGCCCCCGCAGGAACGCGGCGGCGTCCTCGACGTACTCGTCCGGTTCGAGGGCGCCGCGGTCGCTGTGCCCGTGCCCCCGCTGCTCGAGGGCGATCACCCGGTACCCGGGCGCCAGCCGCGCGGCGAGCGGCGCGAAGCACCGGGCGCGGCCGAAGTGCCCGTGCAGCGCCAGGACCGGCGTGCCCCCGTCCGGACCGCCGTCCAGCCAGGCCAGCCGCAGGCCCCGGACGGACGCGTACTTCTCGATCATCGTGGTCTCCGTTCGTCGCGCAGGAAGAGCGAGGTCAGCGCCGCGGCGCCGAGCGCGGTGCCGGCGGCGACGGCGGCGGCGAGCGCGAAGCCGCCGGTGAGGGCGCCGCCGGCGGGGAGTCCGCCGAGCACGGCGACCCCGAGCGCGCCGCCGAGCTTGAACGCGGTCTCGGTCACGGCCGCGACCGGTCCCGACCGTCCCGGCGGCGCCGCCCGCAGCATCGCGGTGCTCGCGGCGTTGACCGTCGCGGCGTTGCCCGCCGCGAGCACCGCGAGTCCGGCGACGACGAACGCCGGGTCGTCCGTCCGCAGGCCCGCCGCCATCACCGCGGCCCCGGCCGCGAGGACGGCGAGGCCGCCGCCCGCCGTGCACCGCACGCCGTACCGGACGATCGACCGCACCGCCAGGGGCGCCGCGCCCAGCTGCGCCGCGGCGACCGGCAGCAGCGACAGCGCCGCCTCCGCCGGGGAGTGGCCCCGCACCTCCTGCAGGTACCGGGTGAGCAGGAACAGGACGCCCATCAGGGCGAAGAACCCGGTGCCCGCGGCGAGCGCGGCGGGCCAGAACGTGCGGCGTGCCAGCATGCCGGGGTCGATGAGCGGACGGTCCGCGCGTCGCAGGTGCACCGCGAACGCGATCACCGAGGCCGCCGCGGCGGCGGCCCCGCCGACGGTCGCCGGGTCGAGCGGGCCCCGGTGCGGGGCCTGGACGAGCGTGTGGACGACGGCGACGAACGTCCCGCCCGCGAGCACGGCGCCGGGCACGTCCAGCGGCACCGCACGTCCGGGGAACGCGGGGACGACCGCCGCGATCGCCGCCCCGGCGACCAGCAGGACCGCGCCGTTCACCAGGAACACCGAGCGCCAGCCGAAGTGCTCCGTGAGCAGCCCGCCCGCCAGCGGCCCCGCCACCACCCCCGCGCTCGCCGCCGCGCCCCACGCCGCGAGCGCCCTCGGCAGCTCGGGACCCGGGAAGACGCCGCGCAGGACGGCCAGCGCGGACGGCGTGATCATCGCGTTGCCGATCCCCTGCAGCGCGCGGGCGGCGATGAGCTCGCCGGGCGTCCGCGCGGCCGCCGCGAGCAGCGAGGCCGCCGCGAACACGGCGACTCCCGCGAGCAGCATCCGCCGTTCCCCGACGCGCTCGGCGAGCGCCCCGGCGGCGATCAGCGTCGAGGCCAGGGCGAGGACCGTCGCCTCGGTGATCCACTGCAGTTCCGCGCCGTCGGCCCCGAGGTCGGCGGCGATGGACGGCAGCGCGACCGTCACCGCCATCACGCTCGCGCTCATGACCAGCAGCGCGGCGCACAGCGCGCCCAGGACGGGCGGACGGCGGGCATGCCCGGCCGGGTTCATGGGACGACCTCCAGTGCGGAAGCCAGTAAACATAACGATCGTCATGGGAAGTTGGCAAAACGATCGTCATGGGAATAGGGTCGGCGACCGTGGCCCGACCCCGCGACCCGCAGCGCCGTGCCCGGCTCCTCGACGCGATCGTCGACTACCTCGCCGAGCACGGGATCGCCGGGCTCTCGATGCGCCCGCTCGCGAAGGCGCTCGGCCACAGCACGTACGTCCTGACCCACCACTTCGCGACCAAGGACGAGCTGGTCGGCGCGGTGCTGGAGCACCTGGACCGGCGCCAGAAGGACCGGCTCGAAGCGCTCCCCGCCCCACCGGACGGCGCGGGCCTCGGCGCCGTCGTCCGGGCCTCGTGGGCCTGGCACCTCGCCGAGGACCTGCCGATGGTCCGGCTGCTGCACGAGATCGAGGGGCTGTCGGCCGCGGGCCGGCTCACCGGCCCGTACGTCCCGAAGATGCTGGGCGACCGCGCCGGGTACGTCGCGGACGTCCTGCGCGCCCACGGCGTCCCCGACGACGTCGCCCTGCGCAACGCGACCCTGCTCAACGCCGCGTACGCCGGACTCCAGATCGACTACCTCACGACCGGGGACGAGGCCCGCGTCGAGGCCGCCCTGGACGAACTGGCCGCCCTGGCCGATTCGTGGACGGGCGCCGCCCCCGGGGACGTCCGCGCGGAGTGACGCGGCGTTCCGTGAGGCTCTCTCATTCGGGCCTCACGGGTCCCTAATGCACGGCCGCCAACCTGATGGTGAGGCCGCTCGGACGGGTGGTCCCTTCCTCAGGAGGTTGCGATGACGGCAGTGTTCCAGCGGGTGCTGCTGGTGCTGGCTCTGACCCTCGGTGCGGCGACGGCCGTCACCGTGTTCACGACCGCGACCGGCTACGGCGGCCCGGGCTTCGCCGCGGTCGCCCACGCCGACGACCGCGACGACCGGGGTGACGACGACGGCCGCGGCGACGACGACGGCGACGACGGTCGCGGCGACGACGGCCGCGGCGACGACGACCGGGGCGACGACGACGGCCGCGGTGACGATGACGGCGACGACGGTCGCGGGGACGACGACGGTGACGACGGCCGCGGTGACGACGACCGTCGCGGGGACGACCGGGGCGACGACGACGGGAACCGCGGCGCCGGGGCCCCGGCCGGCAACGGCGGCGCGCCGACCGGTGACGACGACGGCGACGACGGCAACCGCGGCGGCGGCGCCGCGCCGGTCGGCGACGACGACGGGCAGCAGCCGCGCGGCGGCGTCGACACCGGGCGCGGCGGCGTCGCGGACGGCTCCGGCGGCCCCTCCGCCCCGCTTCTGGCGGGCTCGCTGATCGGCGCCGCGGCGCTGGCCGGCGGCGGCGGGCTGCTGTGGCTGCGGCGGCGCGGCACGGCGGGCTGACGGTGGCCGTCCGACCGGACGTTCGCGGCGGTCGCGGGGGCGTGCTCCTCGCGGCCGTCGCGGCCGTCCTCCTGCTGAGCGCCTGTGGGGGCGGCGGGTCCGCCCCGGCGGCGCGGACGACCCCGGCGCCCCCCACCGCCCCCGCCCCGTCCACGTCCACGCCCTCCCCGGCGGCGGCGGGGGACGCCTCCGGCGAGGCGGCCGACCCGGTGCGGGTTCGGGTCCCGTCGATCGGGGTGTCGGCGGCGATGGTGCCGCTGGCCATCGACCGCTCCGGCACGCTCGCCGCCCCGAAGGGGTACGACGTCGCGGGCTGGAACGTCGCGGGGCCCGAACCCGGCGAGCGCGGCACCGCGGTCATCGCCGGGCACGTCGACTCGCGCACCGGCCCGGCCGTCTTCTACCGGCTCCGGGACCTGCGGCCCGGCGACGCGGTCGAGGTCGACCGGAAGGACGGCAGCACGGCCCGGTTCGAGGTGACGCGACTCGAACGGCACAGCAAGAGCGGCGTGCCCGACTCGGTCTACGAGCCGGCGCCCGGCCCGGAGGTCCGGCTCATCACCTGCGGCGGCGCGTTCGACCGCGACCGCGGCGGCTACCGGGACAACATCATCGTCTACGCGGCCGCGGCGTGAGCGCGGGCCCGGCCGCCCGCCCGCTCAGGCGTGGCGGGCGGCCAGGCCCGGATACTCCAGCACGAAGCCCGAGGGGTCGTAGACGAGCCGGGCGGTGAAGCCGAACGCCGGGGCCGCGTAGTCGTAGCACCGGTGCCCGCCGGCGTCGGCCGTCCGGGCGTAGGTCTGCTCCAGCCGGTCGACGGCGAGGTCCTCGGCGCGCACGTAGACCGCCGGGGCCTCCGCGGACTCCCCGACGGCCAGGCGCGTCCGGTGCACGGGCAGCGCGTTCGTCACGGCGGACGACTCCAGATCGACGTCGCGGCAGCCGTCCAGCGCGGCCGCGCGCTCGCCGTCGACCAGCCATCGCCCCGGTTCGTCCTGTTCGACGGTCACCGCGGGCGACGCCCCGGGCAGCCGGTTCGAGACGCGGGCGCGGCGCGTGCACCAGCGTTCGTCCACGTCGATCGCGTACTCGACCGCCCACGCCCGTCCCTGCTCCACCGCCGTGGTCGTGCCGCGCAGCCGCCACCCGCCGTCCAGCCGATCGATCCGGACGACCTCGAATCCGGTGCGGGCGTCGAGGTGCCGCCAGGCGGCGGTGGCCGGAGGAGGCGCGAAAGGCATACGGCCCATGCTGGCAGGCCCGGATCGCGCGCGGCAGGTGGGCAACCGGTTCTGGCCGGTCGGGATAGAGGAGGGTGTCAGCACCCCCCAGACGTGGAGGACCCCCCATGAAGGGATACCCCGGCCCATGGCCATGGTGAGCCCCGCGAGGGACGGACGGGACGACGCGCGGATCGTCGCGGCGTCCCTCGACGATCCCGAGGCGTTCGGCGAGCTGTTCCGCCGGTACGGGCCCCGGATCCACGCGTACGTCCGCCGCAGGCTCGGGCCCGTCCTCGCCGACGACCTGCTGTCGGAGACGTTCGCGATCGCGTTCCGGCAGCGGGAGCGGTTCGACGGGCGCGCCGATTTCGGCGCCTGGCTGTGGGGCATCGCGAGCAACCTGATCGCGCGGCACCACCGGCAGGAGACGCGGATGTACCGGGCGTACGCCCGGACCGGCGTCGACCCGGCGGAGGACGGCGTCGCCGAACGGGCGAGCGAGCGCGCGACGGCGGCGGCGCTCGGGCCGTCCATGGCGAAGGCGCTCGCGTCGCTGACCGTGAAGGAACGCGGTCCCCTGCTGCTGCTGGCCTGGGGCCAGATGTCGTACCCGGAGATCGCGGCGGCGCTCGACCTGCCGCTCGGAACGGTCAAGGCCCGCATCCACCGGGCCCGGAAGAAGCTCCGCAAGGCCCTCCCGGAGGAGAAGAACGATGGATGAGATCGACGCCCTGCGCGGGATGAGGACGGCGCTCGCCGAGGAGGAGTCCCCGGAGGCGCTCGCCGCGCGCATCGACTGGCGGAGCGACCGGCGGAGCGCGCCGCCGAAGCGGGAACGGCGCCGGCCGCGCTTCGCGATCCCGCTGGTGGGCGTGGTCGCGGCCGGTGCGGCCGCCGCGGCGGCGGTGGCGCTCGTCCCGGACGGGGGCGGCGGCGAGGTCCGCGCGGAGCCGGGGAACGTGCTGCTGGTGGCCGCCGAGAACGCGGAGAAGGCCCCGACCGGGAAGTACTGGCACACCGAGACGGTCCTCGGGGACGTCTACGCGGTCGGGAAGAGCGCGAAGAACCACTACAAGGTGGACTCGCGGCAGCGGATCGTCTCCTGGGCGGGCCCGGACGGCAAGGGCACGACGACGAACGTGGACGAGCCCGACCGTCCGCTGACGCCCGAGGACGAGCGGAAGTGGCGGGCGGCCGGGTCCCCGGGCCGGGTGTCCGTGCCCGACCCCGAGGGCGGCGGGTCGGACGTGATCCTGTACCTGGAGGGGACGTCCAGCGGGCCGGCGATGCCGCTGGACGGCGACCACTTCGGGCTGTCGGCCGAGGACGTCGAGGCACTGCCCACCGAACCGACGGCGCTGAAGAAGGCCCTGCTGGGCTTGAAGGGCGACTGGCACGCGTACACGTCCGACGAGACGGGGGAGGAGCCGATCGGCGCCCTGGAGGGCGCGGCGCGGACCCGGGCGCTGAGCGAGGTGGCGGGGACGCTGCTGTCGACGGCGCCCGCGCCGCCGAAGGTGCGGGCGGCGGCGTTCCGGATGCTCGCCGACCTGCCGGGCGTGCGGCCCGGCGGCGAGGCGACCGACCGCATGGGCCGCACCGGCACGGTGGTGTCGCTGCCGCTGGAGACGACCATGCCGCTCGGCCTGTACACCGCGCCCAAGCAGCTGGGCACCTACAAGCGGCAGTGGATCATCGATCCGGACGAGGGGGCCCTGCTGGCGATCCGCGACCTGGTGGTCACGCCGCCGAAGGGCACCCGCGAGCTGCCGCCGGACGACGTCCACACCGCGCGCAGCCTGAAGGCGGAGGACATGCCCGACCGGTTCCACGAGCCCGGCGAGCTGGCGGCGTACCAGCTGTTCGCCGTGGCCGAATGGACGGACGAACGCCCGAGCTGACCGGGCGGCGCGTCGGCCGTCGATGGGCGAAGGAACCATGCCCCTCGGCGGCCGTCCGTCTGTCCGCCCGTTCGCCCGTCCGCCGTCCGGAGTCTCGGGGTAGGGCTGCCCATACCTCGAAGAGTCCACCTGGCCATGATGTTCCGCGACTCCCGGTCACTTACCGTTTCCATTAAGTGACCGACTTGGGGAGGACCGGTGAAAGCTGCACACGGGCGATTCGCGCGTACGGCGGTGATGGCGGGAGTGACCGCCGCCGTGGCGCTGGGGGCGCCGCCCGCCGAGGCGGGGACGGCGGGACGCTCCGCCCTCCAGGCCGATCTCGACGCGCTGCGCGGGCACGGGGTGACCGGCGCCTGGGCGGAGGCGACCGAGGGGCGGCGCACGCGGACCGTCCGCTCGGGGGTCGCCGATCTGGCCACCGGGCGTCCGGTCCCCTGGAACGCGCACTACCGGATCGGGAGCACCACCAAGACCTTCGTCGCCGTGGTGGTCCTGCAACTGGCCGCCGAAGGCAGGATCGGGCTGGACGACCCGGTGGAGCGGTGGCTGCCCGGCGTGGTCACCGGCAACGGCAACGACGGGCGCAAGATCACGGTGAGGCAGCTGCTCAGGCACAACAGCGGGCTGCACGACTACATCCTGGACACCCCGATGTACAAGGCCGCCCTCGCCGAGGGCTACCCGGGCTTCGTCCGGGAGCGTTTCCGCAAGCACCGTCCCGAGGAACTGGCGGCGATGGCGATGCGGCACCGCCCGCACTGGGTGCCCGAGGGTCCGGACGAGCGGCGCTGGTCGTACTCCAACACCAACTACATCCTCGCCGGGATGATCGTCGAGCGGGTGACCGGGCGCACCTGGGAGCAGGAGGTGCGCGCCCGGATCACCGGGCCGCTGGGGCTCCGCCGCACCGCGGTGCCCCCCGACCCGCGTACCTTCCCCAGCCCGCACGCAATCGCCTACCAGCGCTTCCTCGGCGACGACCGGCTGTACGACGTGACGTCGAACGCGGACGCCTACGCCGACGGGGGCCTCGTCGCCACCACCGGTGACGTGGGCCGGTTCTTCCGCGCCCTCATGCGCGGGCGCCTCCTGCCGCCGGCGTGGCTGGCCGAGATGAAGGAGACCGTCCCGCAGCGGGAACCGGGCGACGGCGGGGCGGCGGCGGGCCGCTACGGGCTCGGCCTCCAATGGAGCCCGCTGAGCTGCGGCGGCGGCTACTGGACCCACGGCGGCGACTCGCTCGGAGTCTCCAACCGCCTCGGCGTCACACCGGACGGACGGCGCAGCGTCGTCGTCGCGATCTCCACCGAGACCCTCGACGAAGCCACCGAGACCGCGAAGGACGCGACCGCCGAGCGCCTCATCGACCGCGCGCTCTGCGAACCGTCCCCCCGCTCGTCCCCACCGTGACCCGACGGGCGGGGCCGTGCGGCGGCCCGGTCACCCGGGTGCGGGGGCGGCGGCGAGGACGCGGGCGGCGACGTCCGGGTAGTCGGTGACGATCGCGTCGGCGCCGTACTTCGCGAACCGCGCCATGTCCTCGGGGTCGTTCACCGTCCAGACGGCGACGGCGAGGCCCGCGTCGTGGGCGTCGTCCACGAGTCCGGGCGTGGTGATCGCGTGCTCGGGGGACAGGACGGTCGCGCCCGCGGCCGCCGCGGACGCGACGGGGTCGCGGGCGGGGAGCCCCGCGAGCCAGCGGGTGCCGGGGGCGAGCGTCTTGCGTTCGACGAGCGCGACCCGGCCGAACTCGCGGGGCGTCTCGGCGAGGACGCGCCAGTCGAAGGCCAGCAGGCGGCTGCGGGCGGCGAGCCCCGCGGTGCGCAGGACGCCGACGACGGCCGCGACGAACCGGGCCACCTCGGCGTCCGGCCAGGACGGGTCGGTCTTGAGCTCCACGGCCAGCGCGGCGTCCGACGGGGCGACGAGGTCGCAGACCTCGGCGAGCGTCGGGATCGGCGTCCCGGGGACCGCGCGCTGCGTGACGGCGAACGCGTCGGACGTCCGGCGGGTGCCGGCGTCGAGGGTGCGGAGCTGCGCGAGGGTGAGATCGCGGACGGCCTTCCCCACGTAGGGGAAGGCCGGGTCGCCCGGGTGCGCGGGCGCGGTGTCGGCGAGCGTCACCGGCGACAGGACCTGGTCGTGGCCGAGGACGACGACGCCGTCGGCCGACAGGCCCACGTCGAGTTCGACGGCGTCGACGCCCAGGTCCAGCGCGTGCGCGAAGCCGGGAAGGGTGTTCTCCGGCAGGAGGCCGCGGGCGCCGCGGTGGCCGTGCAGCTCGGCGGTGCGGGTCACGGTGCGCAACCGTACCCGCCGAACCGGAATGGCCGGTTACGGGCGTCAGACGAGCGGGCGGAGCTGCAGCGTCTGGTCACGGCCGGGGCCGACGCCGATCGCGGAGATCTGGGCGCCCGACATCTCCTCCAGGGCCCGGACGTACGCCTGCGCGTTCTTCGGGAGGTCCTCGAAGGTCTTGGCACCGGTGATGTCCTCGCGCCAGCCGTCCAGGTACTCGAGGATCGGCTTGGCGTGGTGGAAGTCGGTCTGCGTGGTGGGCAGCTCGTCGACGCGCTCGCCGTCGACGTCGTAGGCGACGCAGACGGGGACGCGGTCGAGCCCGGACAGGACGTCCAGCTTCGTGAGGAAGTAGTCGGTGATGCCGTTGACGCGGGTGGCGTAGCGGGCGATGACGGCGTCGAACCAGCCGCAGCGGCGGTCGCGGCCGGTGGTGACGCCGTACTCGCCGCCGGTCTTGCGGAGGTACTCGCCCTGCTCGTCCAGCAGCTCGGTCGGGAACGGGCCGGAGCCGACGCGCGTCGTGTACGCCTTGAGGATGCCGATCACCCGGTTGATCTTCGTGGGGCCGACGCCGGAGCCCGCGCAGGCGCCGCCCGCGGTCGGGGACGACGACGTCACGAACGGGTACGTGCCGTGGTCGATGTCGAGGAGCGTGCCCTGCGCGCCCTCGAGCAGCACGACCTTGTCGTCGTCCAGGGCCTTGTTCAGGACGAGCGTGGTGTCGGTGACGAACGGGCGGAGCCGCTCCCCGTACGCGACGTACTCCTGGACGATCGGGCCGGTGTCGATGCGGCGCCGGTTGTAGACCTTCGTGAGGACCTGGTTCTTCTCGCGGAGCGCCAGGTCGAGCTTCTGCGTGAGGATGTTCGGGTCGAACAGGTCCTGGACGCGGATGCCCATCCGGTTGATCTTGTCGGCGTAGGCGGGGCCGATGCCGCGCCCGGTGGTGCCGATGCGGGCCTTGCCGAGGTAGCGCTCGGTGACCTTGTCGAGGGCCCGGTGGTGGGGCATGATCAGGTGCGCGTTGCCGGAGATCAGCAGGCGTTCGCAGCTCACGCCGCGGGCGCGCAGGCCGTCGATCTCCTCCAGCAGGACGGCAGGGTCGATCACGACGCCGTTGCCGATCACGGGGACGACGTCGGGGGACAGCACCCCCGAGGGCAGCAGGTGCAGTGCGTAGCTCTTGTCGCCGATGACGACGGTGTGGCCCGCGTTGTTGCCGCCCTGGTAGCGGACGACGTAGTCGACGTCTCCGCCCAGCAGGTCGGTGGCCTTGCCCTTCCCTTCGTCTCCCCACTGAGCCCCGACCAGAACGATCGCCGGCATGCCGATTCACCCTTCCCACGACGAAAGGCCCCTGAATCGCAAGTGCGAAAGGGGCCTCTTGCGGTCAGATCGTACCCGCATGCGGCCGCCGAGAAAACCCCGGGCCCCGCAGCGACCCTGGTCAGCGGCCCTGGACGGTCGCGCGGCGGGGCCAGTGGCGGTCGGCGAACAGCCGCGCGACCAGCTCGCCGCGGCTGGACGCCCCCGTCTTCCCGAAGAGCGCGGCCTCCCGGTCGCGCCCGGACGCGACGGCCCGCGCCTGCGCGGCCGTCCCCACCAGCCAGATCGGCAGCGGCGGCCCGAGCGAGGACGGCGCGGACTCCCCGGCGGACGGACGTCCGGTACCTCACGCCCGACCACCTGCGCACCCTCGACGGGCCGCTCACCCTCGCGCGGCTCGACGCGCTCGTCCGGCGGGAGCTGGCCGCCGCCGGCGACGCCTGGGAGGACGTCAGGGCGCTGATCGCCCGGTCGATGACGCAGTACCCCGCGGCGGACCGGGAGCGGCTGCGGGCGCACGCACGCGCGATCACGATCCAGGCGTCCCCGATGGTGCCCCGCAACGCCGCCGTCCTGCTCGACCTGCTCGGCGGCGGGACGCTGGAGATCCTGCGGGGGCCGGTGAGATCACGGCGGCGGCGGGCCGGTTCCGCGTCGGGCACGCGGGCGGCGTCCGCACCGCCGACGCGGTGGTCAACGCCGTCGACCCGCCCGCGCACGCGGTCCCGGGGGCCGCGGCGCCGCTCGTGTCGTCCCTGCTGGGGCAGGGCGCGGCCCGGCACCCGGACGGCGGCCTCACCGTCGATCCGGGCACCGGGCGGCTCGTCGTCGGCGGCCGCCCCGACCCGCGCGTGCTGGTCGCGGGCGACCTGGCGGGCGACGGCCCGTTCCTGACGACCTCGGTGCCGGGCCTCGCCGCGCCGGCGGCGCGGGCCGCGGCGGCGCTCGTCAGCCCCCGTTGAGGGCGTCGGCGGCCTCGGCGCTGCTGTCGCGCAGGAACTGCTTGCAGCGCTCGGCCTCGGCGTCCTCGCCGATCGCGGCGGCGGCGCGGCCGAGCGCGTGCAGGGCGCGCAGGAACCCGCGGTTCGGCTCGTGCGCCCACGGGATCGGCCCGTGCCCCTTCCAGCCCGCGCGGCGCAGCTGGTCGAGGCCCCGGTGGTAGCCGGTGCGGGCGAACGCGTACGAGTCGATCACGCTGCCCTTGGCGAAGGCGCGGTCGGCCAGTTCGGCCCAGGCGCCCGGGTGGTCCGGGTGGCGCGCGGCGACCTCGAACGGGTCGACGCCGTTCTCCAGGGCAGTGCGGGCCTCGGTGTTGTCCGGAAGTTCGGTCGGAGGCGGGCCGCCGAGCAGGTTCTGGGTCATGCGGGTCATCGTAAATGGCCGCTACCTGTGTGTATCAACCCGGGCGCCCGGGGAGCGGGAGCACGTAGCGGGCGAGCCCGTCCCGGTACGCCGGGACCGCGTCCGGCCACACGCCGTGCAGCGCCAGCAGCGCCTCCCGGTTGTCCGGCAGGACGTCCGCGCCGAACGCGCGGACGCCGCGCCGCCCGGCGAGCTGCGCCAGGAACCGCACGAGGACGGTCGCGACGCCGCGCCGCTGCCACGGGTCGCCCACCAGGACGGCGAGGTCGGCGAGCCCGGGGCGGTCCGCGTCCCGGCAGTACTCGGCGATGCCGATCATCTCGCCGTCCAGCAGGGCGACGAGCGCGTCCCGGTCCCAGTGGTCGAGACCGTCCATGATCGCGACGTAGTGGTCGGGGATGCGGGGGGTGCCGGAGAAGAACCGCGTGTAGAGGCTCGCCTTGGAGAGGCGGGCCGACATCCCGCGGAGCCGCGCGCCGTCGGCCGTCCCGTACGGCCGCACGCGGACGCCGTCCAGGGAACCGGTGCGCGCCGCGTCGCGCACAGCGAGTTGCGTCATGAAACCCATTGGACCGCATGCGGGTTTCATGACGCAACTCTGTGGGGGCGCCGATCCGGTGAACGAACGGCGCCCCCGGAGGGGACGGGCGCCCTACGCCCGCCGGGCGGGGCTCGCGCCGAACTCCTCGGCGAGGAAGTCCTCCCAGGTCCGGGTGCCGAAGTCGGCGCCGTCCAGGGACAGGTTGTCGCCGGCCTTGTACGCGCGCCCGGCCTTGCCCGGCATCCGGATCGGCAGCATCAGCCGCCGCTTGCCGCTCGCCCGCAGGTAGTCGCGCTCGAGCTGCGCCATCTCGTACACCTTCGGGCCCGCGAGGTCCGCGACCATGCCCGCGGGCTCCCCGAGCGCCAGCTCGACGAGGCGCTCGGCGACGTCCCGCGCGTCCACCGGCTGCCACCGCATGTCGCGCGGCGCGGGCATCACCGGCGACTTCGCCATACCCCGCACGGCGTTGAGCGTGAAGTTGTGGAACTGCGCCGCGCGGAGCGTCGTCCACGGAACCCCCGACTCGGCCACGATCCGCTCGGCGGCGTACTTCTGCCGGAAGTACCCCAGCGGCACCGCGTCCGCGCCGGTCACCGAGATGTACACGAGGTGCCGCACCCCGGCGGCCTTCGCGGCCCGCACCAGGTTCCGCGCCGCGTCGTCGTCGCCCTTGCGGCCGCCCGCCAGGTGGACGACGGTCTCGACGCCCGCGACCGCGCGGTCCACGCCCTCGTTCTTGACCAGGTCGCCGGTGACGAACTCGACGCCGTCCCGCCCCTCCCGCGCGCTGCGGCTCAGCACCCGCACCGGCCGTCCGGCGTCGCGCAGCAGCGGCACGACGAGACGGCCCAGGGCGCCCGTGCCTCCGGTGACCAGGATGGGTGACGTCATGGCTCCTCCTCCAGTGTGGATTCGCCCGAACGACGGGAGCCCGCCGGGGAATGTGACATCCCGGCGAAAAACTTCGGGCGGGGCCGCCGGTCCCCCCGGCGGCCCCGCCCGGCGCGGACGCCTAGCGCCTCTCCTTCGCCCGGCCGCTGAGCCCTTCGGCGACGCCGATCAGGAGCACGGACGCGATCACCGCGACGACGAACCCGAGCACGTTGAGCTCCCAGATGCTCCCGGTGCCCAGCATGTTGGCGATGGTGCCCCCGATCACGGACCCCACCAGCCCCAGCAGGAGCGTCGCGATGATCCCCAGCCGCTGTTTCCCGGGCTTGATCAACCGCGCCAGCGCCCCGATGATCAGTCCCGCGACGATGAAGCCGATCATGGACGGTCGTCCCCTTCCTGCCGCTGCGCGTAGAGCGACGTTCGATCGGCGGTCTGCCCCGACGAACAGCGACAAAACCGACAGCGCGGTGCCGGGGCGGGCCGGGGGTCAGCCCCCGCGCGGGGCGTACATGATCACGGCCATGCCGGCGAGGCACACGAGCGCCCCCGCGACGTCGAACCGGTCGGGGCGGTAGCCGTCCGCGACGACGCCCCACACGATCGACCCCGCGACGAAGATCCCCCCGTACGCGGCCAGCACCCGGCCGAAGTGCGCGTCCGGCTGCAGCGTCGCGACGAACCCGTACGCCCCCAGCGCGATCACCCCGGCGCCGATCCAGATCCACCCCCGGTGCTCCCGCACGCCCTGCCACACCAGCCACGCCCCGCCGATCTCCAGCAGCGCGGCGAGGACGAACAGCGCGACGGAACGGGCGATCAACACGGCGAGGGCTCCCCTGGAACGTCGGGCGACCGGAACGCCCCAGCCTACGAACCGGACCTCAGGCCCGCGCGAGGGACTTCGTCATGAAGACGCTGTGCGGATCGGGACGGTAGTTCCCGAATGGCTCGCAGTAGTCGAACCCGAACTTCTCGTAAAGCTTTCTCGCGGGCTCGAAGAACGGAGCCGAACCGGTCTCGAGACTCACCCGGCCGAATCCCATCCGCGCGGCCTCGCCGATGATGTGCGACAGCAGCAACGACGCGACTCCGCTCCGTTTCCGCGCCGCCTCGGTTCGCATCGACTTCAGTTCCGCGTGCTCGTCGTCCAGCCGCGCCAGCGCCCCGCACCCCACGATGACCTGGGCGTCCAGGACCGACCAGAAAGTGACGCCCGGTTTACGGAGAGCGTCGATATCGAGGGCGTGCTTGCTCTCCGGGGGCGTGATCGACCGCATTTCCCGGACGTGCCCCTCCAGGAACTCGGCGATCTCCGGCCCGGTGAGATCGTCCACGACGATGTGCATCTCGTCCCCCAAAGTGATCGGCCGGGCATCACGGTACCCGGGGGGCGCGAGGGGCTCGTGCGCGAAGCGGGTCTTTCTGGTTGGATCGCGAGTCATGCGGGGAAGATCGTGATGGAGCGGCGGGACGGCCCGGGCCGTGCGCCGGGACGGCACCGTTCGCCGGAGAAGCCGCCCCCGGCCGGGCGCGGCCGCCTGCTGACCGCCGCCGTCGTCGCGTTCGTCCTGGTCGGCGGCTCCCTCGTCGGCTGGGCGCTGCTCAACGAGTCCCCGCCCGAGCCCCGCGCCGCCGGATGCGCGCCGAACTGCGCCGTCGCCGCGCCCCCGGAGCCGTCCGGTCCCTCGGAGCGGCCGAGCGACCCGGTCGCCTCGGACGCCGCGCCGTCCCCCACGCCGTCCACGTCCCCCACGCGCACGCCGACCGCACGGGCCTCCGCGACCCCGGACGGGGACGACGACGACCGCTGGCGCTGGCGCTGGCGCGGACGGGACGACCGCGACGACCGGGACGGCGGCCGCTGGGGCTCCCGCCTCCGTGCCGACTACAGCACCCGGGGCGACTGGGAGTCGAACTTCATCGGCGCCGTCACCGTCACCAACCACGGCGGACGTCCCGTGGACGCGGGCGACCTGGTGTTCGGCTACGGCCGCGGGGTGCACATCACGTCCGCGTGGGGCGCGCCGAGCGAGTGGTCCGGCGGGAACGTCGTCGCGCGCCTGGGCGTCCTCCCGCCCGGCGGCAGCGCCACCGTGACCTTCCAGGCCGCCGGCGACGCGTCCTCCCCCGACCACTGCACCCTGGCCGGCGAGCACTGCTGACCCCGGCGCCACCCACGATCTCGACGTCTCCGACGTCGTCGCTACTGGCTGCTGCGCGTCCGCGACCGTCCGGACGCCGGGCCGCGCCGGGCCGCCCGCCTCGCGGCTTTGCTCTGACCTGGCGGTCAGGCGAGTTCCGCTCCTGGAGCCACTGACAAACTTGCCGACTCGGCATATTTACCTGATCGGCAAGTTCGGCTAGGGTGCTCCGCATGGTCACGGACGACGACGGCTCCCCGGCGGCGGGCCTGCGGGAGCGGAAGAAGCGGGAGACGCGGGACGCGCTGAGCGCGGCGGCGATCGGGTTGATCGTCGAGCGCGGGTGGAGCGCGGTGACGATCGAGGACATCGCGGCGGCGGCGAACGTGTCCGTCCGCACGTTCCGCAACTACTTCTCGGGCAAGGCCGAGGCGGTCGCCGCCCGGCACGTCGACCGCATGCGCCGCATCGCGGACGGCCTGCGCGCGCGCCCGGCGGACGAACCCCTGTGGGACGCCGTCGCCGCGGCCGTCCAGGAGCAGTTCGCCCCCCGCGCGGACGTCCCGGACCGCGCGGACGTCCCGGACGGTGCGGACGCGCGGCGGCGGGCGGACGGCGTCAGGCTGATGCTCACCGAACCGGCGCTGGCGGGGGAGCTGGCGAAGGCGCACGCGGCGGCCGAGGCGGAGCTGGCCGCCGCGATCGCCGAGCGCACGGGCACCGATCCCGGCCGCGACCTCTACCCGGGGCTCGCGGCGGCGGTGCTCGGCGCCGCGGTCGGCGCGGCCGTCGCGCACTCCCTGCGCGGCGAGCGGCCGGTCCCCGCGGGCCCGGTCCTGCGGGAGGCCCTCGAACGGCTCGCGGCCGGCCTGCCCACCCCGTGACGGAAGGAACGCACATGGACACGGACGTCGTCATCGTCGGAGCCGGACCCAACGGCCTCATGCTGGCCTGCGAGCTCGGGCTCGCCGGGCTCCGGCCGATCGTCCTCGAACGGGCGCCCGGACCGGACGGCGAGGCCAAGGCGAACGGCCTCGTCGGGCAGGTCGTGCGGATGGTCGACCGGCGCGGCCTCTACGAGCGGCTCGCCGGGAGGGCGCGGCCGGAACCCGCGCCGTTCTACATGTTCGCCGCGCTGCCGTTGAACCTCGGCGTCCTCGACCAGAGCCCCGTGCACACCCTGCCGGTGCCGCAGCCGCGGCTCGTCCGGGTCCTCGCCGAGCGGGCCGCCGAGCTGGGCGCGGACGTCCGGTACGGGCACCGGCTCGCGGGGCTGGAGCAAGACGGCGACGCGGTGTTCGCCGACGTGGAGGCCCCGGACGGGACGTACCGGCTCGCCGCCCGGTACCTGGTGGGGGCGGACGGCGGGCACAGCACCACCCGCAAGCTGTGCGGCATCGGCTTCCCGGGCGTGAGCCACGACCGCATCACCCGCAGGTGGGGCGAGGTGACCGTGCCGGACGGGTGGATCGACGCGGCGACGGGCGGGCTCGACGTCCCCGGATACGGGCTCGTCCGGCCGTTCCTCGGGGAGCGCACCGAGCACGGCGGGTTCTCGTTCGCGCCGCTCCCGGGACGGCCGCCGACGATCGCCACCATGGAGTGGGACCGGCCGGGCGAGGGGCCGATGACGCTGGACGAGCTGCGCGGCAGCGTCCGCCGGGTGCTCGGCGCCGACGTGCCGATCGGCCCGCCGGACGGCCCGGGGCCGCATGCGCTGCGGCGGCTGAGCGGCGGCAGCAACCGGCGGGCGGAGCGGTTCCGGGACGGGCGGGTGTTCCTGCTCGGCGACGCGGCGCACGTGGACCCGGCGGGCGGGCAGGGCCTCAACCTCGGCATGCAGGACGCGCTCAACCTCGGGTGGAAGCTCGCGGCGGACGTCCGCGGCGACGCCCCCGCGGGGCTGCTCGACACCTACGACGCGGAGCGGCGGCCCGCCGCGCGGCGCGTCGACATGTACGCGCGGGCGACCGGGGCGCTGCTGGCGCCGGGCGGCGACGTCACGGGCCTGCGCGAGCTGTTCGGCGAGCTGCTCGCCGATCCGGGCGCGGTCCGGCGGGTGGCCGACCTGATCGCGGGCACGGACGTCCGGTACGACATGGGGCTGCGCGATCCGCACCCGCTCGTCGGGTACTGCGCCCCCGACATGGACCTCGGCGGCACCCGGTTCGCGGAGCTCGCCCGCAGCGGGCGCCCGCTGCTGGTCGACCGCACCGAGGACGGCGCCCCGTCCGCGGCGCTCGCGGGCCTGCGCGACCGGGTCGACGCCGTCCGCGCCGAACCGGACGCGGCCGGGCCCGCGGCGGTGCTCGTCCGTCCCGACTCCTACGTCGCGTGGGCGTCGTCGTCCCCGCGCCCGGACCGGGCGGAACTGGACGAACTCGGCGCGGCCGCCCGCCGCTGGTTCGGCCCCCGCTGAGGGAGGCGCGGCCGCATCCGAAATACGGCCAGGTTTTCGGTCTCTGTCAAAGGGCCCGAATCGGCGGTCAAGGGGCCTGAGCGGTTTCGATACTGGGTGGTATTTATGCCCCGCTTCACGACCTTGATTGCTATTTGAGATTTTGCGCCTGTCATGCGGCGACTTGTGGGTAAGGTGCAGTCTCCTGCAACTCTCATTCGTGGGGGAATGGGCCTTGCGCATCGATGACTGCCTTGCGCGGATGATGGCGATTCCCGGGGCGCAGCGGGTGACTCTGGTGGACTGCGCGAGCGGGCTGGCCGTGGCCTCGGCCGGCCGGGACGACCGCGTCGACCAGCACGAGGACGCCGCCGGGGCCACCGACGTGGTGCGTGCGGTGCTCGGCTCCGCGGCGCTCAGCGCCACCCCGGACGGCGACGACGTCGAGGAGATCATCGTGTGCGGGTCCGCCGGATATCACCTCCTGGCCCTCACCGGTCCCGATCTCGACGGGCACCTGTTCGTCCATTTGGTGGTCGACCGCGAAAAGGGGAATCTGGCCCTGGCGCGTCTCCGGATGCAGGGGCTCGTGCGGGAAATGGCGGTCCGGTGACAGCGCCGAACGGGGCGGGCGAGGTGCTGCGCGCCCTGCACGGACTGGAACGGGACGGGCGCAGCGGCGTCCTGCGCGTCGGCGACGTTGGATCGTTCGAGGTCGCCGACGGCGCGGTCGTCCACGCCGAATGCCGCTACACGGCGGGGGACTGGGCGGAGCCGATCGCACTGTTCGACGCGGCGTGCTTCCTGCTCGGCGTGGAGGGCGCGCCGCGGTTCACCGAGGGGCCGGTTTCGCGGGGCGCGGCCCGCCCGGTGACCGCGGCGACGCTCGCCTGCGAGCTGCGCCGGCGGCGCGACCTGCTGGACGCCGAGTGGCCCTCGGCCGACGTCGACGCGGCACCGGTCGTCCCGGTGCGGCGGGTGCGCCGGCAGCGGGTGTTCCTCACCGGGCTGCAGGCGGAGATCCTGCTCAACGCGGACGGCCGCCGCACCCCCGCCGAACTCGCCCGCGACCTCGGACGGACGGTGTTCGGCTGCCTGCTGTCCGTGCGGGGGCTCGCGGCGGCGTCGCTGGTGCGGGCCGTCCGGCCGGGCGCGCCCGCCGAGCGGCGCGAGCCGTCCCGCGAGCCGTCCCGCGACCTGTTCGACGGCGGGATGCCCCGGGACGGCTGGGCGCCCGCCGACCACCAACTGCTGGAGCGGCTCCGCGCCGCGCTGGTCGAACTGTGACGGGAGCCGGAGTGCTGGAGGCGGAGGTGCAGGCCGAACTGCTCGGCCTGCGGAAAATTCCGGGGCTCACCGGGAGCCTCGTCGCGTCCGTGGACGGCCTGCTGATCGCGCACGACCTGCCGCCGACGATCGAGCCGGCGTCCATGGCGGCGGTCACGGCGTCGCAGCTCGGGCTGGCGAACCGGGTCGTGGACACCGCGCACGGCGGCGGGTTCCGGGAGGTCGTCGTGCGCGGCGCCGGATACGTGGTGACGTACGCGGCCGGGCCGGCCGCGTCGCTCACGGTGCTCGCGGAAGGGGACGTGAATGTCGGCCGGCTCCATCTGGAGGCGCGTCCGGTGGCGCGCGCCGTCGCGGCCCTCCTCGCCGCCACGAAGAGATGACCCGGAACCCGAGCAAGCAGTACGCACACGCAGAGAACCCGAATGGAAGGGGAGGCACATGCCGAATCTGGACACGACCCTCAAAGAGATGATGTCGATCGACGGCGCGCTCGGCGTCGCGGTGGTCGACTACGGCAGCGGGATGGCGCTCGGCCACCTCGGCAGCTCCAACACGTTCGACCTGACGGTCGCCGCGGCGGGCAACACCGAGGTGGTGCGGGCGAAGCTGCGGACGATGGAGCAGCTCGGCATCCAGGAGGAGATCGAGGACATCCTCATCAGCATCTCCACGCAGTACCACATCATCCGGCCGGTGACGGGCCGCAAGGGCAAGGGCCTGTTCATGTACATGGTCCTCGACCGGGGCCGGGCCAACCTGGCGCTGGCCCGGCACCGGCTCAAGGACATCGAGCAGAACCTCGAGATCTGACCCCGGGGGCTGGCCCGGGAGGCGCCGCGCTACTTCGTGAGCGTCAGCCCGCGCGCGGGCTCCACGGTGAGCCGGTCGGCCGCCTCGTCCAGGTCGACCACGACCTCGTCGCCGTCGCGGACGTCCCCGGCCAGCAGCTCGCGGGCCAGCTGGTCGCCGATCGCCGTCTGGACGAGCCGGCGCAGCGGCCGCGCCCCGTACAGCGGGTCGTAGCCGGTCAGCGCGAGCCACTCGCGGGCCGCCTCGGTCACGGTCAGCGTGAGCTGCCGCTCGGCGAGCCGCTCGGCGAGCCTGTCGACCTGCAGGTCCACGATCCGGGTGAGCTCGGCCGTCGAGAGGGCGTCGAACAGGATGACGTCGTCGAGCCGGTTCAGGAACTCGGGCTTGAACGAGTTCCGGACGGCGTTCCAGACGGCCTCGCGCTTCGCGCCGTTCTCGAGCGTCGGGTCGACGAGGAACTGCGACCCGATGTTCGAGGTCAGGATCAGGATCGTGTTGCGGAAGTCGACCGTGCGGCCCTGCCCGTCCGTCAGCCGCCCGTCGTCCAGCACCTGCAGGAGGACGTCGAACACCTCCGGGTGGGCCTTCTCGACCTCGTCCAGCAGGACGGCCGAGTAGGGGCGGCGGCGGACGGCCTCGGTGAGCTGGCCGCCCTCCTCGTACCCGACGTATCCGGGCGGGGCGCCGACGAGCCGGGCGACGCTGTGCTTCTCGCCGTACTCGCTCATGTCGATGCGGGTGATGGCGCGCTCGTCGTCGAACAGGAACTCCGCGAGCGCCTTCGCCAGCTCGGTCTTGCCGACGCCGGTCGGGCCGAGGAACAGGAACGAGCCGGTCGGCCGGTCGGGGTCGCTGATGCCCGCGCGGGCGCGCCGCACGGCGTCCGACACGGTCCGGACGGCCGCGGACTGCCCGATCAGCCGGCGGCCCAGCTCGTCCTCCATGCGGAGCAGCTTGGCGGTCTCGCCCTCCAGGAGGCGCCCGGCGGGGATGCCGGTCCAGGACGCGACGACGTCGGCGACGTCGTCCGGCCCGACCTCCTCCTTGACCATCGCGTTCGTGTCGTCGGCGGCCTCGGACGCCTCCTCGAGCTGCTTCTCCAGCTCGGGGATCTCGCCGTAGGTGAGCCGGGAGGACGTCTCCAGGTCGCCGTCGCGCTGCGCCCGCTCGGCCTCGCCGCGGAGCTGGTCGATGCGCTCCTTGATCTCGCCGACCCGGTTCAGCCCGGCCTTCTCCCGCTCCCAGCGGGCGTTCAGGCCGGACAGCTGCTCCTGCTTGTCGGCGAGGTCCTTGCGGAGCCGGTCGAGCCGCTGCCGGGACGCCTCGTCGGTCTCCTTCGACAGGTTCAGCTCCTCCATCCGCAGCCGGTCGACGGCGCGCTGCAGCTCGTCGATCTCGACCGGCCGGGAGTCGATCTCCATGCGGAGCCGGGACGCGGCCTCGTCCACGAGGTCGATCGCCTTGTCCGGCAGGAACCGGGAGGTGATGTACCGGTCGGACAGTGTCGCCGCCGACACCAGCGCCGAGTCGTTGATCTGCACCTTGTGGTGCGCCTCGTACCGGCCCTTCAGCCCGCGCAGGATCGCGACGGTGTCCTCGACGGACGGCTCCCCGACGAACACCTGCTGGAAGCGGCGTTCGAGGGCCGGGTCCTTCTCGATGCGCTCGCGGTACTCGTCCAGCGTCGTCGCGCCGATCATGCGGAGCTCGCCGCGCGCCAGCATCGGCTTCAGCATGTTGCCGGCGTCCATCGCGCCCTCGGCGGCGCCCGCCCCCACGACGGTGTGCAGCTCGTCGATGAACGTGACGATCCGCCCCTCGCTCTCCTTGATCTCGTTCAGCACGGCCTTCAGCCGCTCCTCGAACTCGCCGCGGTACTTCGCGCCCGCGACCATCGCGCCGAGGTCCAGGGAGACGAGGGTCTTGCCGCGCAGCGACTCGGGGACGTCCCCGGCGACGATCCGCTGCGCGAGGCCCTCGACGACGGCGGTCTTGCCGACGCCCGGCTCGCCGATCAGCACCGGGTTGTTCTTCGTGCGCCGCGACAGGACCTGGACGACCCGGCGGATCTCCGCGTCGCGCCCGATCACCGGGTCGAGGCGCCCGTCCCGGGCGGCGGCGGTCAGGTCGACGCCGTACTTCTCCAGCGACTGGTACGTGGCCTCGGGGTTCTCGCTGGTGACGCGGGCGTGCCCGCGCACCTTCCCGAACGCGTCGAGCAGCGCGTCCGGCGTCGCGCCCGCCTCCTTCAGCAGCCCGGCGGCGGGGCCGCCGTCCGCCGCGAGCCCCACGAGGAGGTGCTCGGTCGAGACGTACTCGTCCTCCAGCTGCCGTGCGCGCGCGCCCGCCGTGGTGATGGCGCGGTGCAGCTGCGCGGACAGCCGCGGCGCCGAGACGGTCGAACCGGCGGCCTTCGGCTGCGCGGCGAGCTGCTCTTCGGCGCGCCGCCGGATCGCCTGCCAGTCGGCCCCGACGGCCTCGAGCAGCGGCACCGCCGTGCCGTCCTGCAGCGAGATCAGCGCCACCAGCAGGTGCTGCGGCTGCACCTCGGGGTTCCCCTCGGCGGCCGCCCGGCGGATCGCGACCGACACGGCCTCCTGGCTCTTCTGCGTCAGCTTGTCATCCATGATCCGCTCCCCCTGCGTCCCTCAGAGCCCTGTTCGGCGGCCTAGTCGCGCTCGGGCCGCTGCTGCCAGACCACGACGCTGGTGCGCCGGATCGGCACCAGGTCGGAACCGGGCGCGCCCGGGTCGCCGTGCCGCCGCTGCTGCGCCAGCCGCGCCGCGACCGCACGGGTCGATTCGAGTTCGTTCGCGAGCTCGTCCAGGGCGGCGTGCGCCTTGGCGAGCTCCTCGCGGAGCCGCGCGTTGTCGCGCTGCAGCTCCAGGATGTGCTTGATGCCCGACAGGTTGATGCCCTCCTCCTGGGAGAGCCGCTGGATCTCGCGGAGCAGCACGATGTCGCGCATCGAGTAGCGGCGGCCCCGGCCCGCCGTCCGGCCCGGGGACACCAGCCCCATCCGGTCGTACGTCCGCAGCGTCTGCGGGTGCAGGCCGGAGAGCTGCGCCGCCACGGAGATCACGTAGACCGGTGTGTCGTCACCGAACGGATCCATGATCACTCCTGTCTGGCCTGCTTGATCAGGTCGGCGCGCAGCTCGTCGCCGCCGCCCGCGTCCCGCAGCTTGGCCAGCGCTTCCCGCGTCTGGTCGTCCAGTTTCGCCGGCACCTGCACGTCGACGGTGACGAGCAGGTCGCCCTTGGTGCCGTCCCGCCGGGTCGCGCCGCGGCCCCGGACGCGGAACGTGCGCCCGTTCGGGGTGCCCTCGGGGAGTTTCAGCGTCACCGGCTGCCCCTGGAACGTCGGCACCCGGATCTCGCCGCCGAGCGCCGCCTCCGGGAACGTCACCGGCACCGACAGCGTCAGGTTGTCGCCGCTGCGGCCGAACACCGCGTGCGGCTTCACCTTGATGTTCACGTACAGGTCGCCGTTCGGGCCGCCGTTCTCGCCCGGCGCGCCCTTGCCCTTCAGCCGGATCTTCTGCCCGTCGGCGACGCCCGCGGGGACGCGCGCCTGGATCGTCCGGGTGCCGGTGGCGCGCCCGCTGCCGTGGCAGGTCGGGCACGGGTCGTCGACGACGAGGCCGCGGCCCCGGCACTCCTTGCACGGCTCCTGGAACCCGAAGTTGCCGAGGTTGCGGGTCTCGTGCCCGGTGCCCTCGCAGCTCGGGCACACCCGCGGGACGGTCCCCGCCTTCGCGCCCGTGCCGCGGCAGCTCCCGCACGCCGCCTCGCTCGTCAGCTTGATCGGGACGGTCACGCCGTTCATCGCGCGGCCGAACGTCAGCGTCACGTCCGTCTCGACGTCGGCGCCGCGCCGGGCCCGCCGCGTGCCGGTGGTGCGGGTGCCGCCGCCGCCACCGCCCCGGTTGAACAGCCCGCCGAACAGGTCGCCGATGCGCTCCCCGGCCCCGCCGGTCTGCGTCCCGGCGCCCCCGGTCTGCCCGAAGATGTCGCCGAAGTCGAACGGGAAGCCGCCGCCCTGCTGCCCGCGGAAACCGCCCGGCATGGACCGCACGGAGTCGTACTCCTTGCGGCGCTTCTCGTCGGAGAGGACGTCGTAGGCCTCGGAGACCTCCTTGAAGCGGTCCTCGGCGTCGGCGTCCCCCCGGTTCGCGTCCGGGTGGTACTTGCGGGCCAGCTTCCGGTAGGACTTCTTGATCTCCTCCTGCGACGCGGTCTTCGAGACACCGAGGACCTTGTAGTAGTCCTTCTCCAGGTAGTCCTTGGTGCTCACGGCGCCCCGCTCTCTGCTATGCCCACTTGCCTACGTCCAGTCTGCCGCCCGGCGTCCGGCCCGTCCCGCCCCGCGCGGGGACGGGACGGGCCGTCCGTGCGTCACTCGTCGGACTTGCCGGAGCCGTCCGCCCCGTCCGACGACTCGTTCGCCGCGCCGGCCGCGTCGGCGGCGCCCTCAACGGCGCCGGCGTCGCCGCCCGCGTTCGGGTCGGGCTCGGCCACCGCGACCCGCGCCGGGCGCAAGATCCGCTCGCCGATCCGGTAGCCGGGCTGCAGGACGTCCATGACGCTCGTCTCGGTGACGTCCGCCGAGTAGGAGTGCATGAGCGCCTCGTGCACCGTCGGGTCGAAGGGCTCGCCCTTCTCCCCGTACTTCTCCAGCCCGAGCTTCCCGGTGACCGCCTCGAGGGCCTCCCCGACGGACTTGAACCCGCCGGTCAGCTCCTCGTGGTCGCGGGCGCGGCCGATGTCGTCCAGCACCGGCAGCAGCTCCGCCAGCACCTGCCCGAGCGCCTGCTCGCGGACCGCGACCCGGTCGCGCTCGACGCGCTTGCGGTAGTTGTCGTACTCGGCCTTCAGCCGCCGCAGGTCGTCCAGCCGCTCGTCCAGCTGCTCCTGCAGCGCCGCGGCCTCCCCGTCGCCGGCCGCCCCGCCGCCGGACGCGTCCGCGGCGGGGGCCGCCGGGGCGGCGGGCTCGTCCTTCTTGCCCGCCTGCTCCCGGACTTTCCCCGTCTCGGGGTCGATGCGCCGCTTGTCGCGGATCACCGGTCCCTCCTTCTCCTCGCCCTCGTCGGGAGAGGGGCTCACGATGCGTCACCCTTCGGCTTGTCGTCGTCGATGATCTCGGCGTCGACGACCTCGTCGTCCTGGCCGTCCTGGGCGTCGGCCGTCGGGCCCGCGTCCTGCGCGCCCGCCTGGGCGCCCTCGGGGTTCTGGGCGTACATCGCGGCGCCCATCTTCTGGCTGACCTGCGCGAGCTTCTCCGTCGAGCCCTTGATGGCGTCGACGTCGGTGCCTTCGAGCGCCTTCTTGACCTCGGCGACGGCCTCCTCGACCTCGGTCTTCAGCTCCGCGGGGACCTTCTCGTCGTTCTCCCGCAGGAACTTCTCGGTCGAGTACGCGAGGGTGTCGGCCTGGTTGCGGACCTCGGCCTCCTCCTTGCGGCGGCGGTCCTCCTCCGCGTACTGCTCGGCGTCGCGGACCATCTGCTCGATGTCGTCCTTGGGCAGCGCGCTGCCGCCCGTGATGACCATCGACTGCTCCTTGCCGGTGCCCTGGTCCTTCGCGCTGACGTTCACGATGCCGTTCGCGTCGATGTCGAAGGTGACCTCGATCTGCGGGACGCCGCGCGGCGCCGGCGGCAGGCCGGTCAGCTGGAAGGTGCCGAGCTTCTTGTTGTACGCGGCGATCTCGCGCTCGCCCTGGTAGACCTGGATCTCCACGGACGGCTGGTTGTCGTCGGCGGTCGTGAACGTCTCCGAGCGCTTGGTCGGGATCGTCGTGTTCCGCTCGATGATCTTGGTGAAGATGCCGCCCTTGGTCTCGATGCCGAGGCTCAGCGGGGTGACGTCCAGCAGCAGGACGTCCTTCACCTCGCCCTTCAGCACGCCCGCCTGGAGGCTGGCGCCGATCGCGACGACCTCGTCGGGGTTGACGCCCTTGTTCGGCTCCTTGCCGGTCAGCTCCTTGACCAGGTCGGACACCGCGGGCATCCGGGTGGAGCCGCCGACCAGGACGACCTGGTCGATGTCGCTCACCGTGATGTTCGCGTCCTTCAGCACCGAGTTGAACGGCGCCTTGGTCCGGTCGAGCAGGTCGGAGGTCATCCGCTGGAACTCGGCCCGGGTGAGCTTCTCGTCCAGGTGGAGCGGGCCCTCCGCCGAGGCGGTGATGTAGGGCAGGTTGATCTGCGTCTCGGACGAGCCGGACAGCTCGATCTTCGCCTTCTCCGCGGCCTCGCGGAGCCGCTGCAGCGCCATCTTGTCCTTGGACAGGTCGACGCCGTTGGCGTTCTTGAACTTCTCGACCAGCCAGTTCACGACCGCCTGGTCCCAGTCGTCGCCGCCGAGGTGGTTGTCGCCGCTGGTGGCCTTGACCTCGACGACCCCGTCGCCGACCTCCAGCAGGGACACGTCGAACGTGCCGCCGCCGAGGTCGAACACCAGGATGGTGGCCTCGTTCTCCTTCTCCAGGTGGTAGGCCAGCGCCGCGGACGTCGGCTCGTTGATGATCCGCAGGACGTTCAGTCCCGCGATCTGGCCGGCCTCCTTGGTGGCCTGGCGCTGGTGGTCGGAGAAGTACGCCGGAACGGTGATGACCGCGTCGGTGACGGACTCGCCCAGGTAGGCCTCGGCGTCCCGCTTGAGCTTCTGCAGCACGAACGCGCTGATCTGCTGCGGGTTGAAGTCCTTGTCGTCGATCTTGGTCTTCCAGTCGGTGCCCATCTCGCGCTTGACCGACCGGATCGTCCGGTCGACGTTGGTCACCGCCTGGCGCTTGGCGACCTCGCCGACCAGGACCTCGCCGTTCTTGGCGAAGGCGACGACGGACGGCGTGGTCCGCGACCCCTCCGCGTTGGCGATGACGGTGGGCTCGCCGCCCTCCAGGATCGCGACGACCGAGTTGGTCGTCCCGAGGTCGATGCCGACCGCACGTGCCATGTTCTCGTCCTCCGTCGTTCGTCCGGTGATTTCGCACCCGGTCGCGAACCGCTGGTCGTCAGCGGCAGGGTGCGGCCGGTTGGGTCTCCAGTTCGCAAGGTTGCCTGGGCGGCTCCACGTTGTCAAATCACTTGAGTCGCCCCGACTCAACTTTGCTGACGCTCTCTACAACAGGACGTATGAGCCGCCTATTCCAGTTCCCTCGCATGTAAGAAATCCGGGACCTACGGGACCTCTGGGGTGAATGCGGATGCCCCCTCCGGCAGAGAGAGGGAGACGGATCCGCCAGAGGAGATCGATGACCCACCAACGCCGGAGCCGGGCACTGCTCGGCTCCCTGCTCGCCGCGGGCGCGCTGACCGCCCTGCCCGCCCCCGCGAACGCCGCACCGCCCGCCGCACCGCCCGCCGCGCCCGCGGCGCCCGCCGGCGGCGGCCCGGCCTCCGGGAAGTCCTGGAAGGTCACGCTGCTGACCGGCGACGTCGTCACGGTCCGGACGGTCACGGGCAAGCCGCCGCTCGTCTCGGTGACGCCCGCGCCCGGCCGCGAGAAGCGGTCGTTCCGCAAGGAGATCCGGCCGGACGGGCACGTCGTCGTCACCCCGACCGACGTCGCGGGGCTCGTCGGCCGCGTCCTCGACCCCGAGCTGTTCGACGTCACCGCCCTGATCGAGCAGGGCTACGACGACGCCCGCAGCGACGACCTGCCGCTGATCGTCCGGCGGATCGGCGGCCCGCGCGCCCTGTCCGCCCTCGGCGGCACGCTCGACACCACGAAGGAGCTGCCGAGCATCGGCGCCGTCGCCGTCCGGCAGTCCAAGAAGGACGCCCGCGGGCTCGGCGACGCGCTCGCCCGCATGAACGGGCCGTCGGCGAAGTCCACCGGCGGCATCCGGCACGTCTGGCTGGACGGCCGGGTCAAGGCGAACTTCGCCCCGACGGCCCCGACGGCCTTCGCGGCCCCCGATGCCCACCGCCTCGACCGGAACCTGCGCCAGATCGGCGCACCGGCCGCCTGGCGAACCGGCCACACGGGCGAGGGCGCGAAGGTCGCGGTCCTGGACTCCGGCGTGGACGCCGGGCACCCCGACCTCGCGGGCCGCATCGCGGAGACGAAGAACTTCTCCGAGGCCCCCGACGCCGCCGACCGCCTCGGCCACGGGACGCACGTCGCCGCGACGGTCGCCGGGACGGGCGCCGCGTCGTCCGGCGAGCGCACGGGCGTCGCGCCCGGCGCGAGCCTGGTGATCGGCAAGGTGCTCGGCGACGACGGCTTCGGCAGCGACTCCGCCGTCATCGCCGGGATGGAGTGGGCCGCCGCCCGCGCCGACGTCGTCAACATGAGCCTCGGCGGCGCCCCCACCGACGGCACCGACCCCGTGTCGCTCGCGCTGAACGACCTCACCGCCGAGCACGGCACCCTGTTCGTCGTCGCGGCCGGCAACGACCCGCAGTTCGAGACGGTCGGCGCACCGGGCAGCGCCGAGAAGGCGCTGACGGTCGGCGCGGTCGACGCCGCCGACGCGCTCGCCGAGTTCTCCAGCCGCGGCCCGGTCGGCGACACCGCCAAACCGGAGATCGTCGCGCCCGGCGTCGACATCGTGGCCGCCCGCGCCGCGGGCACCTCGGAGGGCACCCCGATCGACGCGAACTACACGAAGATGTCCGGCACCTCGATGGCCGCGCCGCACGTCGCGGGCGCCGCGGCGCTGCTCGCCGCGCGGCACCCCGACTGGGACCCCGCCCGGCTCAAGGCCGCCCTCGTCGGCACCACCGACCCCGCCACCGGCGGGGACGTGTACGAGCTCGGCGCCGGACGGCTCGACGTCGGCGAGGCCGCACGCGAGCGCGTCCACACCGCGCAGAGCGTCGTCCACCTCGGCACCGCGAAGTACCCGGACCACGGCGCGCTGTCGACGAAGCTCGGCTGGACGTCGAACACCGGCCGTCCCGCCCACCTCCGGCTGAGCGTCGAGGTGACCGACCGGAAGGGCCGCGCCACGGACGGCGTCGCCACCGTCGCGTCCCGGGTCGCCGTCCCGGCGGGCGGCACCGCGACGGCGCCGCTGACCGTCGACGCGTCCAAGCTCGCCGACCGTCCCGGCCGCTACACCGCCGTGGTCACGGCCGAGGGCGGCGGCACCACGCTCACGACGCCCGTGACCTTCTACGTCGAGCCCCCGACGCACACCCTCAAAGTGCAGGCCACGCCGCTGCCCGGCACCGACCCCGCGAACTTCGGCGTCACCGCCACCGTGGTCGACCTCGACGACCACTCGGTGTTCGCCGAGTACGCCGAGAACGGGTCGGAACTCCGCGTCCCCGAAGGCCGCTACGCCGTCCTCGGCACCGTGGACGACTACGACGACTGGCGCTCGGCCCTCACCGGCGACCCGGAGGTGGTCGTCGACCGCGACACGACCGTGACGCTCGACGGCGCCGCGGCCGTCCAGATCGGCGCGAGCGTCGAGGGCGTGGAGACCGAGACGGCGGTGGCGTCCGCCGACATGGTCCGGGACGCCGGGGACGGGCTCTGGTACTACTCCGTGTACGCGTTCGACCCCGCCGCGGCGCCCGTCTACGTGCAGCCGATGGAGGGCGTGCAGTCGGGGACGTTCAGGGCGTCCACCCAGCACCGGCTGACGGCGCCCGGCGCCGCCTACGACATCGTGCACGACCTGGGCGGCCGCATCCCCGCGGACCCGAAGCGCGTCGTCACCGCCGCCGACCTGGCGAAGGCGGCCCGCGTCGAGCAGCGGTTCGCCGCGTTCAACGGCGAGACCGACCGGGCCATGATCGAGAAGCGCTACGGGATGAGCCCCGAGGGCCTGCTGTCGTTCGAGGCCGGCGGCGCAGCCCGTCCCGGAACGACCCGGACCGACCACGTGATGGCCCCCGACGGCTGGCTCTGGATGAGCTACGGCGGTGTCCGGTTCGGTGAAGAGACGTGGATCGACCAGGGCACGCTCACCGCGCTCGAGCCGGGCGAGCAGGTCACCCGCGAGTGGGGCCGCCAGCCGCTGCGACCCGGCCCGTACTCCGGCACCGGCGTCTCGCCGAGCGCCTGCGCCCGCTACCCCGCGACCCGGACGCGCGGGAACCTGCGCGTCGCGCTCGTCGACCTGCAGACCCGCCCGGACGCCTTCGACTGCGGGATGCACCCGGTCAAGGGGCACATGACGCTGTTCGCGGGGAACGAGAAGCTCGGCGAGACGGACACGCCGTACGGTGAGTTCACCGTCCCGTCGGACGACACGGAGTACAAGCTGACGTACGAGAACGACGCGTCGGCGATCCTCCCGGTGTCGACGCGCACGTCGACGTCCTGGACGTTCCGCTCGGCCGCCCCGCGCGGGCACGAGGAGGCCCGGCTGCCGCTCCTCCTCGTCGACTACGACCTGAACTTCGACCTGATGAACCGCCCGACCGGTGAACCCGCCGTCTTCACGGTGGCGCGCATGGCGGGCGCGGAGAAGGCGAAGGTCACCGGGCTCCGCTTCTGGACGTCCACCGACGACGGCGAGACGTGGGAGCCCGCCGAGGTGACGTCCCTCGGCGGCGGCGAGTTCAGCGCTCCGCTCCCGTCCGCCGCGAAGGGCCGCTCCGTCTCCCTGCGCGTCGCCGCAGAGGACGCGGGCGGCAGCGCGATCGACCAGACGATCATCCGCGCGTACACCGTCCACTGATCGCAACGATCGGAACGGAGTATTCCGCCCCCGTCCCGTGTCCGCGCTGTGCCCGCCGTCACGCGCCCGCCGCGTCCGGGCGCGCGACGCCCAGGTCGGCGAGGAAGGCCGCGGCGGCGGGGGACGGGCGGAAGCGGCTCCAGACGAGGTGCTCCACCCGGGCGGGGGCGTCGCGGAGGCGGACGGCGGGCAGGTCCGGCAGGTCGGACACGAACGCGGCGGGCAGCAGGCCGATGCCGAGCCCCTGCCGGATCAGCGCGGCCATGAACTGGGGGGTCGTGATCTCGAAGGCGACGTCGCGGCGCACCCCGGCCGCCTCGAACGCCTGGTCGGATTGGGCGCGGGCGGCCGAACCGGACGCGAAGTCGACGAACGGTTCGTCCGCCAGCCGGGGCAGGTCCGTCTCCGCCTCGCCGGCGAGCGGATGGTCGGGCGGGACGAGCGCGACGAGCTCCCCGCGCGTCAGCTCGCGTCCCCGGACGCCCTTGGGTCGCACGTCCGGCGGCAGGCCCAGGAACGCGAGGTCGAGGTCGCCGTCCCGGACCCGTTCGGCCAGCAGCTCGCTCGCGCCGGACCGGAGGGTGATCCGGACGCCCGGGTGCCGCAGATGGAACCGGCGCAGCTCGGTCGGGAGGTCGACGGCGGTGACCGTGGGGATCGCGCCGATGGCGAGCGTGCCGCGGATCTCCCCCGCTGCGGCCGCGACCTCGGCGCGCGCCCGGTCGGCGGCGTCCAGCGCCTGCCGGGCGGCGGGCAGGAAGGCCTCCCCGGCGGGAGTGAGCCGGACGCGGCGGCTGGTGCGCTCGAACAGTTTCGCCCCCAGCTCGCGTTCCAGCCGCGCGATCTGGTGGCTCAGCGCTGACTGGACGACCCGACACCGTTCGGCTGCGCGGGTGAAGTTGTTCGTCTCCGCGACGGCGAGCACGTAACGCATCTGCTGGAGGTCCATGGACCAATCGTGGTACGCGATCGTTCTCATGAAAAGCATGTGTTGGACTCATTAATGCTCCGCGCCCGAGGCTGAAGGCATGGAAACTCACGTGAGGGGCGTGCCACCGGGCCTGCTCCTGCTCATGTCGATGGCGACCGGGCTCGCGGTCGCGGGCAACTACTTCGCGCAGCCGCTCCTCGTCCTGATCGGCCGGGAACTGGACGTCGGGACGGCGGCGGCGGCGCTCATCGTGACGGCGGCGCAGGCCGGGTACGCGCTGGGGCTGATCCTGCTGGTGCCGCTCGGCGACCTGATGGACCGGCGGCGCCTCGCCGTGATCCTGTACACGGCGACCGCCGGTTTCCTGCTGGTGTCGGCGGCCGCGCCGAACGGCACGGTGCTGCTCGTCGGCACCGCGCTGACCGCGCTGACGTCGGTGGGCGCGCAGGTCGTGGTGCCGTTCGCGGTGACGCTGGCGGCACCGGCGGAGCGCGGCCGGGTCGTCGGCACGGTGATGACCGGGCTCATGCTGGGGCTGCTGCTGGCGCGGACGGCGTCGGGCGCGCTGTCCGAACTGGGCGGATGGCGGACGGTCTACTGGGTGAGCGCGGTCCTGATGGCGCTGACGGCCGTCCTGCTGCGCGTCTTCCTGCCCCGCCTGGACGGCGAAGGCCGCGGGCGGCTGTCGTACCCGGCGCTGCTGCGCTCGACGGTGGCGATGTTCCGGTACGAGCCGCTGCTGCGGTGGCGGGCGGCGATCGCGGCGCTGAGCCTCGCGTCGTTCAGCGCGCTGTGGACGGCCCTGACGTTCCTGCTGGCGCGGCCGCCGTACGGCTGGTCGGAATCGGCCATCGGGATGTTCGGGCTGGTCGGCGCCGTGGGGGCGGTGACCGCCATGGTGGCCGGACGGCTCGCCGACCGCGGGCTCGTCCAGGTCGTGAGCGGCACCGCGACGATCCTGCTGGCGGCGTCCTGGGCGGTGCTCGCCTTCGGCGCGGACGCGCTGATCCCGCTGCTGGCCGGTGTGGTCGTGCTCGACCTGGCGCATCAGGGCGTGCTCAACAGCAGCCAGAACGTCGTCTACGCGCTGCGGCCCGAGGCCCGCAACCGGATCAACTCGGCCTTCATGACCGCCTTCTTCGTCGGCGGCGCGGCGGGCTCAGCGCTGACGTCGGTGGTCTGGGCGCGGGGCGGCTGGACGGGTGTGTGCGTCCTCGGCGGCGCCCTCTCCGCCGGAACCGTCCTGCTCTGGGGCCTGGAGCGCCGCTCCGTGCGCCGCGCGGCCGGACGGCCCGTGAGCCCCGCCGCCGCCCCCGCCACCGCCGTCACCGTCACCGTCAAGGGAGAATGAGAATGCCGCGCACCGTACTGATCATCGGGGCCACCGGGACCGTGTCGACCGCGCTGATGGACGCGCTGGCCGGGACGGACGTGCGCGTCCGCGCGCTGGTCCGGGACGCGTCCAAGGCCGGCGGCCCGCGCGGGCGGGGCACCGACATCGTCGTCGGCGACCTCGACGACCCCGGGACGCTGCCGCCCGCCTTCGCGGGCGTGCAGGACGTGTGGCTGCTCGTCCCCAACGGCCCGCGCGCCCCGGAGCACAACATGAACGCGCTGTGGGCGGCGCGCCGGGCCGGGGCGGAGCGGATCGTGCGGCTGTCGGTCGTCGGCGCCGCGCACGACGCGCCGAACCGCAGCGGCAGGCTGCACGCGCTGTCCGACCGGGAGACCGAGGCATGCGGCATGTCCTGGACGATCCTGCGGCCGCACTGGTTCATGCAGAACCTGCTGAACGAGGCGGGCGACGTCTCCGCCGACGGCGCGTTCTCGCTGAACATGGCGTCGGCGCGGCTCGGCATGATCGACGCCCGGGACGTCGCCGCGTGCGCCGCGCGCGTGCTCCTCGACCCGCCCGGCCGCCACCACGGCGCGACGTACACCCTCACCGGCCCGCGCTCGGTGACGTTCGAGGAGGTCGCCGGGGAGATGGGCCGCGCACTCGGCAGGCCGGTCGCGTACCTGCCGGTCGCCGACGACGCCAAGCGCAAGGCGCTGCTCGGCCACGGCGTCCCGGCGTGGATCGTCGACATGCTGGAGGAGTACGCGCAGGCGTACGCGTCCGGCTGGGGCGACTTCGCCACCGGCACGGTCGCCGAACTCCTCGGCCGTCCCCCGCGCGATATCGCCGACTTCGTCCGCGACCACGCCGCCGCGTTCGTCCCGCCCGCACGAAAGGCATGACCATGCGACGTCACGTGATGTCCGCGCTGCTCACCGCCGGGCTCATCGTCCCGGCGGCGCCGACCGCCGCGGCCGCCGAGTCCCGCCCGGCGGTGTTCCCGGCCACGATTCGGCTGCCGGACGGTTTCCGGCCCGAGGGCATCGCGACCGGACCGGGCCCGGTCGCCTACATCGGCTCCATGGCCGACGGTGCCATCTACCGCGCCGACCTGCGGACCGGGCGCGGCGCGATCCTCGCGCGCGGGCCCGGCACACCGGCCCTAGGGCTGAAGACCGACGGGCGCGGACGGCTGTTCGTGGCGGGCGGGACGGGCGGGGACGCGCGGGTCCTCGACGTCCGCACCGGTCGGGTGCTGGCCTCGTACCGGCTGGCGACCGGCCCCACGTTCGTCAACGACGTCGTCCTCACCCGGGACGCGGCGTGGTTCACCGACTCCACCGACCCGGTGCTTTACAAACTGCCCCTGCACGGCGGGCGGCTGCCCGCCGGCGCGCTGCGGATCCCGCTCACCGGCGACCTGGTCTACGGTTCGGGCTTCAACGCCAACGGCATCACGCCGACGCCGGACGGACGGGCGCTGCTCGTCGTGCAGTCGAACACCGGCGGGCTGTTCCGCGTCGAGCCGTCCGGCGAGACCCGGCGGGTGGACCTGCACGGCGAGTCGCTGCCGGAGGGCGACGGCCTGCTGCTGCGCGGGCGGACGCTGTACGCGGTGCAGAACCGGCTGAACACCGTGGCCGTGCTGCGGCTGAACGCGGCAGGGACCGAGGGCCGGGTGGTCCGGCGGGTCGGCCACCCCCGGCTGTTCGACGTGCCCTCGACCATGGCCGCGTTCGGGTCCCGGCTGTACCTCCCGAACGCCCGCTTCACCACGACGCCGACCCCGTCGACGTCCTACACCGCCGTCGCCGTTCCGCGTCCGTGACGGCTCGTCGCCCCGCGGGGGGAGGCCGAAGGCGAGGGTGTCGGCATCGGGACGGTCATGTTCGGGTGCCGGCACCTGCGGCGAAGGCGGAGCGCAGCAGCCGTGACATGTGCTCGCCGACCTGGTCCGGCGTCCAGCCGCGGTCGAAGAGGGTCGCGGTGACGCCGTTGGCGATCAGGGCGAGCAGCATGTCGGACGCGGTGTCGACCGTCCAGCCGGGGGCGAGGACGCCCTCGTCGGCGAGCCGCCGGATCAGTGCGCGGTTCGTCGCGTTCCGCCAGTACATCGCCGTCTCCCAGTGGCGCGCGGCGTCCGGGTCGGTGCGGGCCTCGCGCTCGACGGCGAGGGAGACGGGCAGGATGCGCGCCATGAAGTGCGCGTGTGCGTGCGCGAACTCGTCCAGGGCGGTCGCGGCGTCCGGGGCGTCGCCGACGGCGGCGAAGCGGCCCTCGATGTCCTCGGCCTCGTTGACGTAGGCGAACAGTTCGCTCACCAGGTCGGCGCGGGACGCGAAGTGCAGGTAGACGGCGCGCCGGGAGACGCCGGCGCGTTCCGCGACGGCCGCCATCGTCGCCGCCGCGACGCCCTCCTCCTCGACGATCTCGCGCGCGGCCCGCAGCAGCGCCGCGCGGGAGCGGCGGCTGCGCGCGTTCCGCGGTTCCTCGATCGCCCTGGTCACCCCTCCATGCTCCCATTGCGCGAAAGTACACGCTGTGTGTAGTTTCGGGAACTGCACATGGTGTGTACTTATGGGGGTCTTCTTGTTCGCCAGGAGTCACTGGTGGCCGGTCGTGGGCTGCGGCCTGGTCATCTTCATGGCGACGCTCGACACGAGCATCGTCGCCGTCGCGCTGCCCGAGCTCGAACGGGACTTCGGCGTCCCGACCGCCGCGACCGAATGGGTCGTCCTCGGGTACCTGCTCCCGCTGATCGCCCTCACCCTCCCCGCGGGCCGCTGGCTGGACCGGACGGGCCCGCGCTCCGCGCTGCTGTTCGCCGTCGCGGGGTTCGCGCTCGCGAGCGTCGCCGCGGGGCTCGCCCCCGCGCTCGGGTGGCTGGTCGGTGCGCGGCTGGCGCAGGGCGCGTTCGCCGGGCTGCTGTTCGCGGTGATCCCGATGGTGGTGGTGCGGTCGGTGCCGGAGGGCGCGGCCGGACGGGCGAGCGCGCTCGTCATGACGCTGGGGCCGCTCGGCGCCGTCAGCGGCCCGCCGCTCGGCGGGCTCATCGTCGAATTCTGGGGCTGGCAGTGGATCTTCTACATCAACGTCCCCGTGGCCGCGGTGGTCGTGGCGATCGCGCTGGCCACGCTGCCGGCGGACGCGCTGCGGCGGCCCGGCCCCGACGTCGCGGGGGAGGCGGTCCTGCTCGGGGGCGCCGCGGCGGCCCTGCTGGTGTCGCTGTCGTTCACCGCGAGCCACGGCCTCGGGTGGCTCGCGCTCGCGCCGGCCGCCGTCCCGTTCCTGGCGGTGTGGTGGCGGACGGCCGCGAGCCGGCCGGTGCGGGCGCTCGCGCGGACCCCGGCGGCCGGGCCGATCGCCGCCGTCCTGCTGAACGCCCTCGCGATCTCCCTGGTCGAGTTCCTCGCGCCGTTCTACCTGCAGGAGACGCTCGGCCTGTCCGCGCTGGGCACGGCGGGCGCGATCCTCGCCATGCCGGTCGCGATGGTGCTCGGCGGCCCGGCCGGCGGGGTCCTGGCGGACCGCTGGGGCGCGGCGCGCGGCGCCTTCCTCGGGCTGGCGGTCGCGGGCGCCGGCGGGCTGTCGCTGGTGTTCGCGGACGCCGGCTGGCGCCCGGCGGACCTGGCCTGGCGGCTCGCGCTCATCGGGCTCGGCACCGGCCTGTTCGCCGGGCCGAACTTCGCGACGATCATGTCCGGCGCGCCGTCCGGGCTGCAGGGCAGTGCGGGGGCCGCGCAGAGCCTCGCCCGCCAGCTCGGCTTCGCCCTCGGCCCGGCGCTCGCCACCGCGGTGTGGGCGCTGTCGGACTACTCGATCGGCGGCCTGCGCGGCGCGTTCGCGGTGGGCGCCGTCGCGACGCTGGCCGCGCTGCCCGCCCTCGCCCGCGACTTTCCTCTCGGGAAAGTACGTGCTACTTTCCTCTCAGGAAAGTGATCGAGGGAGGGTTCATGAACACCGACGACGCCCGGAGCGCGCTCGCCGACGTCCACCGCATGCAGGAGCGGACGCGCGACGAGTACGTCCGGCACCAGTTCGCCTGGCCCTACACGCTCCTGACGGCGCTCGGCATCTTCGTCGCGCTCGCGTCGAGCGACCTTCCGTCGCCGTGGAGCACCCTGGTGTTCGTCGTGGGGGAGGCCGTCCTGATCGGCGGCGCGGTGCTCCAGCGCCGCCGGTCCCCGGTCAAGCGGAAGGCGAACGGCCCCGAGGGCCTGTTCGTGTTCGGGACGGCCGTCGCGGTGATCATCGCCTACATCGCCTTCAACATCGTCGCGTCCCTCGGGGTCCTGTCGTTCGGCCTGCCCGCCCCCCGGACGTTCGCCGCGGCCGGCGTCGCGCTGCTCGTCCTGGTCCTCGCCGGCCCGTCCCGGCGGGTCTTCCAGTCGGTCGTCCGGCGCGCCTGATGGTCCCCGGCTTCGACGAGTTCCTGCACGTGCCCGCGCGGCTGTCGATCGTCGCGCTGCTCGCGCCGGCCGACTGGGTCGAGTTCGCGTTCGTCCGCGACACCGTCGGCACGAGCGACTCGGCCCTGTCCAAGCAGATCACCGCGCTGGCGGGCGCGGGCTACGTGGACGTCCGGAAGGGGCGCGACGGGGGCGTGCGCCGCACGCACGTGCGGCTCACCCCGCAGGGACGGGAGGCGTTCGCGCGGCACGCGGCGGCGCTGGAGGCCATCGTCGCCGCCGCCCGCCACGCCCCCGCCGGTGAGGAGAGCTCCTGAGCGATACACACTCGAGCGGTCATGAGTGTGTATCCTCTGGGCATGGCGCGTCTCAACATCACGCTCCCTGATGAGCTGGCCGCCACGCTCCAGGGGCTCGCGGAGGAGAAGAAGATCGCTTCGGTGTCCGGATTCCTCGCCGACGGCGCCCGCCTCAAGCTGTCCTACCTGCGGGACGCGGCGACCGTCGACGAGCTGTTCGGGCCGCCGACACCCGACGAGCAGGCCATGATCGACCATCTGGTCGACGAGGGAACGCCGCACGCCCGGCACGCCCAGTGATCACCGGTCAGGTCTTCGACGCGACCGCCCTCCTGGACCTGGCCACCGGCAAGACCATTTACGTGCGGGCCCGGCTGCGGGCCTCGATCGCCCAGCACGCGACGGTCGTCATCCCCGCCGCGGCGCTCGCCCGCGCGTGGCAGCTCGTCCCCGACCGGGGCCGCACGGTCCTGGAGCGCCTCCCCGCGATGCAGGTCGTCCAGGTCGACGACCTCGACGACGTCATCGCCCAGCAGACCGGACGGCTCGTCGCCGCGGTCCCCGACCTGCGGCTCGACGTCGCGCAGGCCGCCTGGTCCGCCCGTTGGCGCCGCTGGCCGATCCTGACCGCCGCGCCCGACGCTTACACCGGCGTCCCCGACGTCCGGGTCGAGCCGATCCCCTGACCGTCAGAGGGCCGAGCCGAGGGGCTCCAGTGTTTCGAGCGCCGCGTCGACGGCGTCCGGCAGGTCCATCGACGGGTCCTCGGTCCAGCGGACCATCAGCTCCAGGAACACCCCGAAGACCGCGCCGGTGAGCGTGCGGACCGCGGGGTCGTCCGGGGCGCGGCCGGTGCGCTCGGCGAGGACGCCGCCGAGCGCCCGCATCGTCGCGAGCACGTTCCCGAACGACGCGCCGCGCAGCGCCGGGACGTCCAGGATCAGGACGGCCCGGTCCCGCGCGGCGGCCAGGTCGGCGGGCGGCAGCGCCTCCAGCGTCGCGCGCATCGCGGCGCGCAGCGCCCGCAGCGGCGGGACGTCCGGCGGCTGGGCGCGCAGCGCCGCGAACAGGACCGGGTCGTAGTCGTCGGCGACGACCAGGTCTTCTTTCGTCGGGAAGTAGCGGAACACGGTGGTGTGCGCGACCTCGGCCTCCCGTGCGATCTGCTCGACCGTGGTCGCCTCGTACCCGTGCTCCCGGAACAGCCGCAGCGCCGTCGCCTGGATCAGCGCCCGCGTCCGGGCCTTCTTCCGTTCCCGCAGCCCCGGCGCCACCGCGCACCTCCCGTCCGTGCCTGCGGGCACGACACTACCGAGCCGCCGAACCGGTCGCCTCCCGCGCGGCGTCCCCGCCGGGCGCGAGCCCGCGGCCCTCGACGTCCACCCGCGGCAGGGCGCGGTCGAGCCACCGGGGCAGCCGCCACGCCGCGCGGCCGAGCAGCGCCAGCAGCGCCGGGACGATCGTCATCCGCACCACGAACGCGTCGAAGAACACCGCGACGGCCAGCGCGAACCCGAACGACTGCAGCATCGGCAGGTCCGACAGGACGAACCCGGCGAACACGCTGATCATGATGAGCGCGGCCGCCGTCACGACCCGGGAGCCGTGCGCGAGCCCCGCGACGACCGCCGGCACCGGGTCCGCGCCCCGCACGTGCTCCTCCCGCATCCGGGTGACGAGGAAGACCTGGTAGTCCATCGCCAGGCCGAACACCATGCCGATCATCATCACCGGCAGCAGGTTCACGATGATCCCCGACGCGTGCACGCCGGCGCCGTCCAGCCAGCCCCACTGGAACACCGCGACGACCGCGCCGAACGTCGCCGCGACGCTCAGCAGGAACCCGAGGGTCGCCTTCAGCGGCACCACCACCGAGCGGAACACGACCATGAGCAGCAGGAACGCCAGGCCCATGACGAGCAGCAGGTAGCGCGCCATCGCGCCCGCCAGCTTGCGGGACGTGTCGACGTCGATCGCCGTCCGCCCGGTGACGGCGACGCCGGGGCCGGTCCGGTCCCGGATCGTCTCGATGAGCTCCTCGGTCGCCGCGCTCGTCGGCCCGCTCTCCGGGACGACCTCGACGAGCGCCGTCCGGCCCGCCGCGTCGACCGCGACCGTCCGGGCGGCGGCGACGTCCAGCCGTCCGACGGCCGCCGCCACCCGGCGGGCCGCCGCGGCGGCGTCCGCGTCCCGCACCACCAGCGTCAGCGGCCCGTTGAACCCGGGCCCGAACGCGTCCGCGACCAGGTCGTACGCGCGCCGCTGCGTCGTGTCCGCCGGGGCCGTGCCGTCGTCGGGCAGCCCGAGCCGCAGGTCGAGCGCCGGGAGCGCCGCGACCGCCAGCGCCGCGACGGCGACCGCCAGCACCGGAACCGGACGCGCGGTGACGAACCGTCCCCACCGTCCGGCGCTCGCCCGCGCGGGACGGCGGCCCAGCGCCCGGCGCCCCGCGAAGCCGATCAGCGCGGGCAGCAGCGTCAGCGCGACGAGCACCGACACCGCCACCGTCAGCGCCGCCGCGAGCCCCAGCTCCGTCAGCACCGGAATGCCCACGACCGCGAGGCCCGCCAGCGCGATGACGACCGTCAGGCCCGCGAACACCACCGCCGTCCCGGCCGTCCCCACCGCGTGCCCGGCCGCGTCCGCGGGCTCCCGGCCGCCGTGGACCTCGTCGCGGTACCGGGAGATGATGAACAGCGCGTAGTCGATCGCGACGGCGAGGCCCAGCATCAGCGCGAGCGCCGGGGTGTCGGAGTTCAGCGTCATGAACCCCGACGCCGTGACGATCGCCGACAGCCCGACGCCGATCCCGACGATCGCCGACAGCAGCGGCAGCCCCGCCGCCGTCAGCGACCCGAGCGTCACCGTCAGCACGACCGCCGCGACCGCGACGCCCGCCAGCTCCCCGGCGCCCTCCTCCGGCGGCGGCACCGCGTCGCCGCTCAGCTCGACCCGCAGGCCCGGCGCCCCGGCCGCGTCCCGCAGCGCCGCCCGGTCGCCGTCCGTCAGCTCGTCCGCCGGGACCCGGTACGCGACCTCCAGCACCGCGACCCGTCCGTCCGGCGAGACGAGCGGTTCCGCGACCCCGGCCACGTCCGGCACGTCCCCGATCCGCCGGACGGCCGCGCGCAGTGCGCGCTCGTCCGGGGATCCGGCGAGGACGACCCGGGCCTGCGCCCCCACGCCCGCGGCCTCCGGGAACCGCTCCATGACCAGGTCGTTCGCCCGCTGCGCCTCGGTGCCCGGCACCGAGAACGCGTCCTGCGTCGGCGCGGACAGCGTGGCCGCGCCCGCCCCGCACGCCGCGAGCAGCCCGATCCACAGGAGCGTCACCGTCCACCGCCGCCGGAAGCACCACCGCCCCAGCCGGGCCAGCATCACCGCCATGACTCCTCCAAAGCGCTAGTCGAGTAGTAATTGTTAGCCGACTAGCGCTTTGTGGTCAACGGGCGGCGGGCTCCCGGACGTCCGGACGGTCCGTGGCGGGACGCGCGGAGACCCACAGGGCGACCGCGACGAACAGGACCTGCTCGGGAATCCGGAACCACAGCGGCGTCGCCGGGTCGTCGCCGAGCGGCACGTCCTCCAGCGCCGCGTACACGTTCGCCGGGAACATCAGGACGAACAGGACCGCGAGCCCCGCCCCGGCGGCGCGGCGGCTCCGCTCCGCGACGAGCGCGACCGCGCCGCCGAGTTCGAGCACGCCCGTCGCGTACACCATGAGCCCGGGGAACGGCACGAACGGCGGCACCATCGCGACCAGGTCCGCGTGGCCCGGCATCATCGACAGGTCGTCCGGGGCGAAGTGCGCGGCGCCGGTGAACAGCAGCATCACGGCCAGGCCGTGCGCCCCGCTCGCCCGCCACGTCGCGAACCGGGCGACGCCGGCCGCGCCCAGCAGCCGGAAGCCCGCCCACGGGCCCAGCAGAAGCATGAGGGTGCCCAACATCGTCTTTCCTTTCTCGAGAGGAACCCTGGTCAGCCGGTAAAGCGCCGTGCCGCGCCCCGGACGCGTCCCGCTCCGGGCTCGGCGGTCACGTGAAGAAGAGGGTCGCGCCGTGGGCGTCGCGGGCCGAGACGAGGAACCCGTCCGGCGCCGTCCGCGTCGCCGTGCCGCCGTCCTCGACGATCCGGCGGGCGGCGGCGACGTCGGCGACCCGGACGGTCATGGCGGCCAGGTACGAGGGCGCCGGGACGGGCTCGCCGGGCAGCACCTCGCCCGCGTCCGAGGCCCGGACGAACTCCAGCCGCGCGGCGCCCGCGTCCAGCGCCGTCACCGGCCCGCGCCGCCGGGGCGCCGCGCCGACGATGCCCGCGTACCGGGCGGTGACGTCGTCGAACACCGGGTCGTCGGCCACGATCAGCACCGCCTCCAGCGCCCGCGCGCCGTTCGGGTGGTCGAGGTAGCGCGGCTGGTGCACGTACTCGCGGGTGAGGTGCTGGGCGATCCCGACGTGCCCCTCCGGCGTCGACCGGGGGTCGAGGTGGACGGCGCGGGCCCGCAGGGTGCGCGTCCCGTCCGGGGTGTCGACGTCGCGTTCGAGGTCGAGGACGCCCGAGGTGCGCAGGCCCGCGCCGGTGAGCCGGCGGTCGGCGGCCGCGGCGTCGCCGGTCTCCAGGTTGAGGAGCCGGAACCCCGTGTACTCGTCGGCCATCGCGCGGGTGCGCCACGGGTCGGGCGCGGCGTCGTCGACGATGCCGAGCAGCTCGATGTAGGCGTCGCCGAACAGGGCGCACCGGTTGGCGGTGCAGCCCGGCACCGGCGGTTCGCCGGGGGCCGTGTTCAGCAGGTGCCGCGAGCGCGGGCTGAGCGTGAAGCCGAACGAGAGGTAGGCGCGTTCGAGGGCGTCCAGGTCGCGGGTGAGGAGGCCGGTGTGGTGCAGGCCGCGGATGTCGTCGGTCATGGAGCCGATCGTGCGGCGCCCGTCCCGGCCGGGCCTCAGGAACCGGGACGAACGCCGTGATCCGACATCGGGTTAGCCTGATCGGGTGGATTCCGTCACGCTGGACGACCTCGACCGGCGGCTGCTCCATGCCCTCCACCTCGACGGGCGCGCCCCGTTCAGCCGGATCGCCGAGGTCCTCGACGTCTCCGACCGGACGGTCGCCCGCCGCCTCGCCCGGCTCCGCGCCGCCGGGGCCGCCCGCGTCACGGCGGCCGTCCACGATCCGGGCCGCGCCGAATGGCTCGTCCGCGTGCGGGTCTCCCCGGACGCCGCCGCGCCCGTCGCCCGCGCGCTCGCGGGCCGGGCCGACACCCGGTGGGTGACGGTGCTGTCGGGCGGCACGGAGGTCGTCTGCATCGTCCGCGCCGCCGCCGCGGACCCGGCGCCGCTGCGCGCGCTGGCACGGTCGCCGCAGGTCGTGGACGTGACGGCGCACCGGCTGCTGCGCCACCTCATGGACCACCGCTGGCGCGGCCGGACGTCCGCGCTGACCGGCGAGGAGGAGGCCGCGCTGCGCCCGCCCGTCCACGGCGACGCCGCCCCGGCCCCGCTGACCGACCTCGACCGGCGGCTGCTGCCCGTCCTCGCGCTGGACGGGCGGGCCGCGTACCCGGTCCTCGCCCGGCGGGCGGGCTGGTCGGAGTCGGCGGTCCGCCGCCGGATGGACGAGCTGCGCCGGTCCCGCACGCTGCGGTTCGACGTCGAGACCGACCCGGCGCTGTTCGGCTTCGCCGTCCAGTGCCTGCTGTGGCTGACGGTCGCGCCGGCCCGGCTCGCCGCCGTCGCGGACAGCCTGGCGGCGGACGCCGAGGCGGCGTTCGTCGGCGCGACCACGGGGCCGCACAACCTGCTCGTCATCGCCGTGTGCCGGGACGACGACGCCCTCTACGCCTACCTCAGCGACCGGATCGGCGCCCTCGACGGCGTCGAGCGCGTCGAGACCGTCCCGGTCACGGCCTACGCCAAGCGGGTCGCGCCCGCGCTTTGACGGGCGGGCGGCGGCTGTCACGTTCCGTCGCGTCATGGGCGTCTTCACCAAGTAGCTCCAGCGGCGCCGCCCCGCGCGGACTGACCGGGGGCGCGGGACCGGCGCCGGGCGCCGGTCCCGCGCGAGGTCAGGCGGTGCCGTCCTGATCGAGGCCGTACCGGTCGGTGCCGCCGTCGCCGCCGAGGCGGCGCAGCCCGGCCTTCTCCAGCACCCGGACGGACGCCGCGTTCGCCGGCTCGACGCCCGCCCGGACCGTCCGGACGTCCGGTTCGGCCAGGGCGAACGCGACGATCGCGCGCGCCGCCTCGGTGGCGTAGCCGCGGCCACGGCGGGACGGGACGATGCCGTACCCGAACTCGACGGAGCCGTCCGACGGCGGCAGGAACAGGCCGATCGAGCCGACGACGAGGCCGGTCTCCCGCTCGACGATCTGCCGGTGCCCGCGCGCGGCGGGACCGGTCGGGTCGGGGGCGAGGAGTCCGGCGACGACGCGGTCGCCGTCGGCGGGGAAGTCCGGCGCCCAGCCGGGCCGGCGGCGGCCGGACGCGGCGGCGGCGACGTCCGCGGACGGCCACGGGCGCAGGATCAGCCGCTCGGTGAACAGGGGGGATGTGGACACGCGACGCTCCATGAAAGGTCGATGGGGCGTCCGGGCCGCACGCTCAGGCGGCCCGGACGAGGGCATGGCGGAGGAACATGGCGCGGGCCATATTCATCGACCTCCCTCGTCGCGTTTCGCGACAAAAGGTAGCAGCCGGGGCGGAGGCCCGGCCGCCGGGCCGTCAGGACCCGCCGGGGACGTACGGGGGCGCGACGCTCCAGCCCCAGCGCGGCATCTCGAGCGCCTCCGCGCCGCCCGCCCATGCGTACATGGTCGGGACGGACGGGCCCGCGCCGCGCACGTCCGTCCGCTCGTAGTGGCGCATCTCCTCGATCCGCTCCACGTACGGCTTGATCTCGGCGAAGAACGCGGGGAAGTGCTCGCCGCCGCGGAACCCCCGCATGTGGGCGTCGGCGGAGGTCCAGCAGATGCGCAGGACGTACGCGCCGGGGTCCTCGACGCAGCGGGACGGTTCGTAGTCGACGCATTCGGGGGCGGCGGAGAGCGGGACGGACGCCCGCGCGTACGCGGCCTCGAACTCGGCGGCGTCCTCGGGGGCGATCCGATACCGGATGTACTCGACGATCACGGGCACCCACCCTGTCGCGGCCGATCGGGTAATCACTGTAATTCTGTAATCATCCGATCGGCCGCGAAACGATCGATATCGCGGGCGGTGCGCCGGTCAGGTCTGCGGGCGGGCGCCCTTCGAGCGGCGCAGCCACGCGACGCCGCCGACGACGAGGGCGACCACGAGCGCCCCGAGACCGATCCACAGCCACGACGCGGACGTGCCCTCCGACTCGGACGACGACGCGGGCGACGACGCCGGTGCCGGTGCGGCCGCCGACGGTTCGGCGGAGGGGGCCTCCTGCGCGGCGGGCGACGACGGGGCCGCGCCCTCGACGGTGAACTCGAACGTGCCCGAGATCGGGTGCCCGTCCGGCGACACCGCGCGCCACCCGACCGTGTAGTCGCCGTTCGGCAGCGGCGCCTTCAGCGCCTGCGTGACGTCGGTGTCGACCGCCCGCGGCTCGCCCGTCTCGTGCCGCACGTCCGACTCGTCCGTCACGACGACCTGCGGCAGCGTCACCGGGTTCGCGAAGGTCAGGACGATCTCGGACGGCGGCGCGACGGTCGAGCCCTCCTCGGGGTTCGAGCCGGTCAGCGCGGTGTGCGCGGTGGCGGGCGCGGCGAACGCGAGCGCCGCCGCGAGCGTGAGGACGGCCGCGAGCGCGGCTCCGAGCGCGCGCCTCATGCCCGGCTCCGCGCCCGCGCCAGGCCGATCCCGCCGACCGCGATGCCGACGACCCCGGCGCCGATGCCGACGCCGCCGAGCAGGCGCGCGGTGCCGTCGCTCGCGTCGTCCGACGTCGTGCCGCCGGAGATCGTCGCGGTGAGCTTCGTGTCCGCGCCGCTCCCGTGTCCGGAACCGGACGCGGCGGGCGTCAGCGCGAGGACGGGCGCCGGGTGCTCGGGCTCGGCGCCGTTCTCGGGCGTCGGCTGGTCCCAGTCGACGACCTCGCCGCCCTCGTAGGTCTGCGCGGCCTCGAACATCATCTGGTCGGTGTTCGTCGGCAGCGGGCCGAACGACACGTCGAACTCCTGGAACTGTCCGGGCTCGATCTTCCCGCCCGTCCAGGTGATGCGGGTGACCGCCTCGGTGATCGTGCCGCTCTCGGTCTTCACCGGCTGCGGCAGCTTCGTCTTCTCCGTCTCCACGTCCCAGCCGGGGACGGGACGGACGGACACCGACCGGAGCGGGTGCTCGGTCGGCAGGTCGATCCGCAGCTTCGTGGTGGCGGCGTCGTCGCGCTCGTTCGGGACGCGGAACGACACCTTCGCCCACGAGCCCTGCTCGGCCGCGTCGGGATTCACGGTGACGTGCGCGGACGCGGCCGTGGCCGGGCCCACGAGCCCGGCGGCGCCCAGGGCGGCGACGGCCGCCGCGCGCCGGGCGTGCGGGATGAGGGACATGTCGGGGACTCCGTTCGAGGAGAAGCGTCGGGACCGGATCGCCGGCCGGCGTCCGGTGGCGTCCGGCGCCCGTCCCGTCCCGCCTCAGCGGGGGGCGAGCGCCCTCGAACGGACGGGCGGTCCCCGCCGGACGACCTGGTGCCGGAGCGCGCGGCCGACGGCCGGGACGGCGCGCGGCGCGGGTGCGGGGACGCGCGGCGCGGGCGCGGCCGGTTCGACGGCGAGCAGCGCGGCGAGCAGCCGGATCGGACGGTCGGCGGCCGCGGCGGCCCGCCGGGCCAGCGCCCACGCGGCGCGCTCGCCGCGCCACAGCCAGCAGGCGGCCAGCAGCGCGGCGGCCGCGTGCGCGAGCGTCATGCCGCAGCCGCCGGACAGGACCGACCAGCCGGAGTCCGCCGTGGCCTGTACGGCATGCCCGGCGTGCCCGGTGTGCCCGGGGGCCGGTGCGCCCGCCGTCCAGGGCGTGGTCGCCGCGACGGTCGCCTTCGTGAACAGCGCGTGCAGCGCGAACTGGCCGCCGAGCAGCCCGCCCGTGATCGTCGGGAGGGAGCGCTCGTGCCCGGCCAGCAGCAGGGTGACGGCGAGGACGGCGCCGAACCCGGTCACGACCGCCCAGCCCGGCACCGCGTCCCGCGCGGCCAGCGCGTGCCCGGCCGTCGCCAGCGTCACGCACACGGTCGCGAAGACGACCGCGCGGGCGGCGCGGAACAGCGGGTGCGGAGGGCGCGGGAGCATGACGGGACCCATCGTCTCACTCCTTCCGGCGATCGTGAACCCACCCCCGCCCACACCGACACGCCCAACATCTTGGGGTTGCGCATCAACGTCAAACTAGATGTAGGGTTCGAGTCCCGTGCTGGTTCGCCCCCGCCGTCCGCGGCGGGGGCTGATCGTGGTCGTGGTGGCCGCGAGCAGGTCCTCGAACCGCAGGCCGCAGTACTGGCAGCCCCCGATGCCGCCCGGTCAGGCGTCGGTGGCGGGTGCTTGGGTGGTTTGCCATGGACCGTGAGGAACTGCTTGCGACCGTCTACCGCCTCATGGAGGCCGACGACGGTGAACTGACGTGCGATCAGCCCGGTCACTCGGCCGGGCACACGTGCCTGTGGGTCTCCGACGACGTCATCGTCGTCGACGACGCGTTCGGCGACCGGTACCCCGGCGTGTACTGGCGGGCCGAGACGCCCATGGCGCTCCCGGACGGGCACGACTGGGACCACGCCTGGGCGCACGGCATGCGGGCGGTCGCACTCGGGGACGACGCGGACGGCCGCATGGTCGTCGCCGTCGCGGAGCGGACGTTCCCGAAGCCGATCGACCCGCCCGAGACGATGTCGTGGGTCGAGCGGCTGGTCGCGATCACGGGCGGGCGGCCGTCGCCCGTCCCCGCACCCGACTGGGCGGCGGTCGAGTCGCGTCTCGGGACGGCGCTGCCGAGCGACTACAAGAAGCTCGTCGAGGCGTTCGGCTGCGACGGGCGGTTCAACGGGTTCTATGACGTCTTCAGCCCGGACGAGCTGATCTGGCACACCGAGTACCACGCCGGCGACGACCTGGCGTACGGAGAGGAGCATCCGCCCTTCCCGGCCCCCGGCGGTGTGATCCCCTGGGCGAACAACGAGCACGAGCAGAACTACTTCTGGATCACCGGGGGGAGCGACCCCGACCGGTGGCCCGTCTACGCCGTCGACAGCCTTGACGAGGGCACCCGGTTCGAGTGCACGGCCACGGAGTTCCTGTACCGCCAGATGACCGACCAGAGGCATCCCTTCCACACCGCCGCCGAAGGCGTCCGCGGCCACTGGTTCCAGCCGGACCCCAGGTAGCGCCCAGAAGGCCCGATGCAGACGCCCAGGGAAGGTTCTGAACTTTCTGGAGCGGGCACTCGTTGAAGCATCGAGGCTAGGCCGAGGAGGAAATCGATGCCTCTCATCGACCGCATCAGGAAGTTCATCCGCAGCCCGCAAGGGCAGAAGGCGCGCGCGCAGGTTCAGCGTGCCGCGCGCGACCCGCGCAACAAGGCCAAGATCCAGCGTCTGCTCGCGAAGTTCCGCGGCGGCGGGCGCGGCACCGGCGGCCACGGTCCGGGCGGGGCCGGTGGTCCTCGAGGGTACTGAGACGCCCGCCGAACGGCGGCGACCGAGCAGGACGAGCGGCAAGTCGAGTGAGCAGAGGCCCGCTCCCGGGTTCCCGGGGCGGGCCTCTGCTCTTGCGATCTCATTGGTGTTGCTTGATGGACGTAACTGCAAGGTCTTTGCAATAGTGGCGGCATGGCCGACTACACGCTTCCCGACCTTCCCTACGACTACGCCGCCCTCGAACCCGCCATCACCGGCGAGATCCTGGAGCTGCACCACTCCAAGCACCACGCCGCCTACGTGAAGGGCGCCAACGACACGCTCGAGAGGCTCGCCGAGGCGCGGGACAAGGAGCAGTTCGGCGGGCTGGTCGGCCTGGAGAAGACGTTCGCGTTCAACCTCTCCGGCCACGTCCTGCACTCGATCTTCTGGGACAACCTGTCGCCCGACGGCGGCGACCGTCCGGACGGCGAGCTGGCCGCCGCGATCGACGAGCACTTCGGGACGTTCGACGCGTTCCGCAAGCAGCTCACGACGGCGACGTCCACCGTGCAGGGCTCCGGCTGGGGCGTGCTCGCGTGGGAGCCGCTCGGAAAGCGGCTGGTCGTCGAGCAGGTGTACGACCACCACGGCAACGTCGGCATGAACACGACGCCGCTGCTGGTCTTCGACGCCTGGGAGCACGCGTACTACCTGCAGTACCGCAACGTCCGCCCGGACTACGTGGAGAAGCTCTGGTCGCTGGTGAACTGGACGGACGTCACCGCGCGGTTCGACGCCGTGCGGGGTTCGTCCTGACCCCGTAGACGGCGGCGCCCGGACGCGGGCCCGCCCGGAGGCGGCGTTCACCCGGCCGGGATCGTGCTCAGAACCTTTCCTCGCGGCCGGGTGAGCGCCGCTTCCCCCTTTCCGCGGCCGGGCCGCGGCCGGGCCGGGCCGGGCCGCGGTTGGGCCGGGGCACAACCCGCACCCGCCGGCGCCTTGCACGGTCACCGTTCCGCGGGCCCGATGCCGCGGCACACCCGCGCCGACCATAGGGTTTGCCCCATGACCGGCGAGTACCTTTTCTGGGAGAACGTCCCCACGCGGTGGAAGGACAACGACGTCTACGGGCACGTTAACAACGTCGTCCACTACTCGCTGATGGACACCGTCATCAACGAGTGGATGATCAGGACCGCCGGGTTCGACCCCGTCGCGTCCCCGTCCATCGCGCTGTGCGTCGAGTCGCACTGCGAGTACAAGGCCGAGGTGTCCTTCCCCGACACGATCAAGGTCGGGCTGCGGATCGGGAAGCTCGGCAACTCCAGCGTCCGCTGGGAGATCGGGATGCTGCGCGCGTCCGACGGCGCCCTGATCGCGCAGGGGCACTTCGTGCACGTGTTCGTCGACCGGACGACCCGCCGCCCCGTCCCGATCGCCGGTGCCGTCCGCACCGAGATGGAGAAGCTCACCGTCTGAGACGGCCCCGAACCCCAACCGTGAACGGAGAACCCGCATGACCGCGACGCGCGCCGCCGTCCTCGTCGAGTCCGGACGTCCCGCCCCCTACGCCGACTCGCGCCCGCTGGAGATCGCCGAGCTGCGGCTCGACCCGCCCGGTCCGGGCGAGCTGCTGGTGCGGGTCCGCGCCGCCGGGCTCTGCCACTCCGACCTGTCGGTGATCAACGGCTCCCGGCTCCGGCCGCTGCCGATGGCGCTCGGGCACGAGGCCGCGGGCGAGGTCGTCGAGGTCGGCGAGGGCACGGAGTTCGCGCCGGGCGACCACGTCGTGCTCGCGTTCGTCCCGGCCTGCGGGCACTGCGAGCGCTGCGTCGCCGGACGTCCCGCGCTGTGCGGGCCCGGCGCGCGCGCGAACGGCGCGGGCACCCTGCTGAGCGGCGCGCACCGGTTCGTCGCGGCCGACGGCACCCGCCCGAACCACCACCTGGGCGTGTCCGCGTTCTCCGAGTACACGGTCGTGTCGTCGCGGTCGGCGGTGAAGGTCGACGCCGACCTGCCGTTCGACATCGCGGCCCTGTTCGGCTGCGCCGTCCTGACCGGCGCGGGCGCCGCCCTCTACAGCGCGGACGTGAAGCCGGGCGACGGCGTCGCCGTCCTCGGGCTCGGCGGCGTCGGGCTCGCCGCGCTGCTCGCCGCGAAGGCCGCGGGCGCCGCGACCGTCGTCGCCGTGGACGTCGTCGAGCACAAGCGCGACCTCGCGTCCCGGCTCGGCGCCACCCACACCGTCGCGGGCGGCCCGGACGCCGTCGAGGCGATCAAGGAGATCACGGGCGGCGGCGCGGAGAAGGTCATCGACACCACCGGCGTCGTGCCCGTCCTGGAGCAGGCGTACGCCGCGACCCGCCCGGGCGGGACGACCGTCACCGTCGGCCTGCCCGACCCGGGCAAGCCCGTCACGCTGCCCGCGCTGAGCCTCGTCGCGGAGGAGCGCACGCTGAAGGGCAGCTACCTCGGCTCGTGCGTCCCGCGCCGGGACGTCCCGCGCTTCATCGGCATGTACCGCACCGGGAACCTGCCGGTGGACGCGCTGCTGTCCGACCGCCTCGCCCTCGACGACGTCAACGCCGGGTTCGACCGGCTGCACACCGGCGAGGCCGTCCGGCAGGTGATCACTTTCGGTTGAGCAGGGAGTGCCGGCGGCTGTAGACGAAGTAGATCACGCACCCCAGCGCGAACCAGGCGCCGAACCGCGCCCACGTCTGCCACTGCAGGAACGTGATCAGCCACACCGAGAACACGACGCCGATCAGCGGCACGACCGGCATGCCCGGCGTCCGGAACTCGCGCGGGAGGTCCGGGCGCCGGTACCGGAGGACGACGACGGCGATGCAGACGACGATGAACGCCAGCAGGATCCCGATGTTCGTCAGCTCCGCCGCCTCGGCGATCGGCAGGAACCCGGCGATCAGCGCCGAACCGATCCCGACGATCCACGTGATGCGGGACGGGACGTGCCGCACCGGGTGCGTCTTCGCGAACCACCGGGGCAGCAGGCCGTCCCGGCTCATCGAGAACCACACGCGGGTCGCGCCCATCATGAACGTGAACAGCACGGTCAGCACGCCGAGGATCGCGCCGACCGCGATGACCGCGCCGAGGATCTCCAGCCCGACCGAGTCGAACGCCGACGAGAACGCGGCGTTCGGGTCGATGTCGCGGTAGTCGACCATCCCGGTCAGCACCAGGCACGCGAGGACGTACAGCACCATCGCGATCGCGAGCGACAGCAGGATCGCCTTCGGCATGTGCTTGCGCGACTCCCGCGACTCCTCCGCCGCCGTGGACATGGCGTCGTACCCGAACACCGCGAAGAACACCGTCGCCGCGCCGGTGAACGCGCCGCCCCACCCGAACGGGAAGAACGGGTCGTAGTGGTCCGACTGGATCTTGAACACGCCGACGACGATGACGAGCAGGACGATCCCGACCTTGAGGTACACGAGCGCCGTCTCGAACCGCGCCGCGTTCTTCATCCCCAGGTTCAGCACCCACGCGATGAGCAGGCACAGGAGCACGGCGAACAGGTTCACCTTGTAGCTGCCGCCCGCGACCCCGTCCGGTTCGGTGCCGGGCGCGCCGCTCATCCACAGCGGCAGCTCGACGTTCATGAACTCGAGCAGGTCGTTGAAGTACCCGGACAGCCCGATCGCCACGACCGCGACGATCGCCGTGTACTCCAGCAGCAGGTCCCACCCGATCGCCCACCCGGCGAACTCGCCCAGCACCGCGTACCCGTACGTGTACGCGGACCCGGCCTTCGGGATGAGCCCGGCGAACTCGGCGTACGAGAACGCCGCCGCCGCGCTCGCGATCCCCGCCACCAGGAACGAGATGAGCACCGCGGGCCCGGCCTTCTCGTTGGCGACCGCGCCCGCGAGGGAGAAGATCCCCGCGCCGATGATGCCGCCGACGCCGATCGCGGTGAGCTGCCACAGCCCGAGCGTCCGGCGCAGCCCGGACGTCTCGGTCTCGTCCTCGATCTCCTCGATGGGCTTCCGGCGGACCATCCCGCGCAACACCGTCGTCATGCGGCACCTCCTCGAACGGAGGAGTCCCTTCCCCGCAAGATCAGTGCAGAACCGGACACCCCATAACGATCGGGCGTAAGCCCTGTAAGGAAGGAACCTCCCTTACAGGGCCACCGGGGGTGCGGCTCAGGACGCGGCGGGCTCGACGGCCGTGTTCTGGCCTGCGACGATCTTCCAGCCGTCCGGCCGCCGCGCGATCACGTAGAGCGTCGCGCCGTGCGCGCCGTCGACCGGGGCGCCCGCGGCGTCGGTCGGCCGCTGCGCCACGTTCACCGCGATCACCTCGGGCGCGAGCTCCAGCATCTTCACGACGTCGTAGCGCGCGAACGAGTCGCGCAGGAAGTCCTTCATCGCGGGACCGCTGAACTCCTCGATCGCCGCCCGCCCGTCCAGCCGGGTGCCCAGCGCGTTCGACCAGGACGTCCGTTCTGCGAACTGCGCGGCGAGCGCCGCGGCGTCCTTGGTGTTGAACGCCCGCTCGAGCGCCTTCACCACGCCCGTCACCGCGGCCCGCGTCTCGTCCGAAATGTCGCCCACCACGAGAACGTCGTTCGTCATGTCCGTGCCCTTCTCTCGTCGGCAGCGGCGGTGATCGCCGCGAGATTCACTCAACAACCTCAACAAAGGTCGAGGTCAAGGCGCGGGGATGACGACCTGAGCTGCGGGAACTCGGCGGCGGCGCGGCGGTCGGCGTACGCGGGGCGCGGGCGCGTACGACCGGAGTCCCGAACGGGTGTCGCACGGTTACATCCGCGGGTACTGCCGGGGCGCACGACCCGACTCCTACCGTCCGGAACACGACGCCCCCCGACGAAGGAGTCCCGATGAAGCACGCGAAGATCCTCGCCACGGTCGCGGCCGCCGTGGTCGGCGCGACCACCCTGCCGGCCCCGGCGCAGGCCGCGCGCACCGCCCCGGTCATCGAGATCGAGGCCCGCGACGGCGGGTTCACCGCACCCGCGACGCACACCAGCGGCCCGACGTCGTTCCGGGTGACGACCACCGCGACCGCCGAACTCGGCAGCATGATCGGCCTCGTCCGGCTGCACCCCGGCACGTCCCCCGCGACGTTCACCGACCACCTGGGCAAGGTCTTCTCGAACGACCCGGAGGTCTCCGTCCCGGCCGGGAACGCGCTGATGGACGAGGCCGACCTGCTCGGCGGCGCGCAGGCGCACCCCGGACGGTCCACGACGTTCACCGCCCGGCTCCACCCCGGCACCTACTACCTGATCGACTATCTCGACTTCGAGGACGGCACCCCGCCCGGCCCCGAGGCGCTGCACGAACTGACCGTCCAGCGGGAACGGCACCGGGGGCACGCGCCCCGCCCCGGCGCGTTCGTCGGCATGTCCCGGACGCCGTCCGGACCCCGGTTCCACGTGGCGCCGCAGCTCAGGGCGGGCGCCCCCATCCTGCTGACGAACCACATGCGGCAGGTCAACGAGGCCGTCTTCGTGCCCGTCCGTCCCGGGACCACCCGCGACGACCTGCAGGAGTTCTGGGACGCGGCGGAGAGCGGCGAGTGGATCCGGCCGCCGTTCGCGGGCGACCCGGTCGGCACCCCGCCGCTGTCGCACGGCAAGGCGGTCGTCCTCCAGGCGCCGCTGGAGCCCGGCGAGTACGCGCTGATCACCTGGGTGACGGACCTGACCGACGGCCGCCCCCTCGGCGCCAAGGGCATGTACGCCCTGGTCACCGTGAAGTGAACGCCCGGACGAGCGTTTCCACCGTCTCCTGATCGTCGGAGGTGACCGGGGCGTACCGAATCGTGGGCCGCCCGCACCCCGAAGGGGTTCGACGTGCTGCACGAGATCGGCGCCCTGCGGGCGGCGATGACCGAGCCCGGCGAGCCCGGCTGGAAGACCTGCCTGCTGCAGGTCACGCGAGCCGGCATGGGCCTCAGCGTCGACTTCGAGTACGACGACGAGGAGCGCTGGAAGGTGGGGCCGGGCGACCTGGAGCGCATGGTGGAGACCCTGCGCCCCGGTTGACCGGACGGGTGCCCGGTTCAGCCCGCCGGACGGACGGGCTGCCGGAGGACGGTCTTCCACTTGGCGGGCTCGGTCCGGCGATGGTCGCCGAGGTAGATCTCGTGGTGGTGCCCGGTCATCCGCAGGCCGTTCGCGGCGAGGTACGCGTCGTGCAGCTCGGCGAGCACGGGCCCCTCGTCGTCGTAGGGGCCGACGTGCAGCACCTGGGCGCTCGTCCCCTCGTGCAGGGTCTCGCGGCGGACGTCCGCGATCGCGGGCAGCCCCTTCTTCTCGAGCGCGGCCGCCTTGGCGTCCTCGACAAGGTCCTCGGTGATCCAGTCGGGCTGGCTGATGAGCATGCGCCAGTTCCAGTCGTCCTTGGCACGGGCGACGAACACCTCCGGGCGGTCGGACCACCACAGCCCTTCGAGCGGCCCGACGACGAAGTCGCGGTCGAGTTCCCGCTTGCTGGTGAACTTGATCGTGTAGGCGACGGCGTAGAGTGCCTGGACGGCCCGCGCGTAGTCGGCGCTCGTGTTGGGGTCGCCGTGCCCGTCGACCGCGATGAACCTCTGCGGGGGCACCTCGACCAGCTCCCAGCCGGTGTTCTTCGGCGCGTAGTACCGCTTGAGCTCTCGTTTGACGTCGTAGCGGGTCATCGCCCGTCTTCCCTTCCGGTGGGGGAGTCGCCGAGTTCGGCCCGGTAGGCCTCCAGCCAGCGCCGTTCGGCGTCGAGCTGGCCCAGCGAGTAGTCGAAGATGGCGCGGACGAACGCGGGCGTTCCGGGCTGGGCGTCGCGGGCCGCGCCGATCGCCGCGATCCGCTCCGCCAGTGCCGCGGCCCGCCGGTCGAGCGCGTCCCGCAGCCGGCCGGGCTCGATGACCGGCTGGTTGGCCAGGCCCACGAGGACGGGCGGGTGCACCGGCCGCAGTTCGGCCAGCGCCGCCTCCGCGGCCCGCGCGCACGCCCGCCGCCCCTCGTCCGTGGGCCCGTACACCCGCCGGGCCTTGCCCCGCGCCGGCCGCGCCGCCTCGACCTCGGTGATCAGCCCGCGGTCGCGGAGCCGGGTGAGCAGGTAGTAGATCGAGCTGAACCCGATCTCGGTCCACTCGCGGACGCCGCGCGCACCGATGACCTCCTCCAGCTCGTACCCGTGCCTCGGCTTCTCCACGAGCAGCCCGAGCAGCGTCAGCTCGGCGGGCGTCAGTTCCTCGGCCATGGCGACTATCCTAGTACTAGAATAGTCGCCGTTGGGACGCCGGAGGCGGTGGGCGTCGCCATCGAGCGGCCGCCCGCGCAGTTGATTGGATCGGCGGCGCGGTGATGTACGGCGGCACGTCGCTCATCGCGTCCGAGTCGGCGGCCCGGATTCATCTACGTCCGGTTGACGCCCGAGAAAAGCAGATGAACGCGCCGCTCCGGATGCGGGTCAGGTCCGGACGAGCAGAAGCAGTTCGCCGTCCGGCTGCGGTTCCTCGCTGCGCGCCTGAAGGGCGATCAGGCCGCGCACGGCCCTGGTGAGCAGGGCGGCGATGTCGTCGTGGCCGGTCTCCCGGAGCATGGTGGCCGCGGCGAGCAGCTCGATGCGGACGCAGCCGAGGTCTTCCTCGTCCAGGGGCAGGACCCGCGACAGCATCGGCTCCACCAGGGATCGGGCGTGCAGGACGAGACGCGTCGCGCCGGACAGCCGCTCGGTGGGCGCCTGGGTGAGGGCGGACGGCGCGGCGAGCAGGTCGCACGCCTCGTGCAGCAGGGCGCCGACCGGCTCGGACGTCCGCGACTCCGGCTCGGCGGCGACGGAGGCGAGGAAGACGCCGAACCTATGGACGGCTTCCCGGTCGTGGGCGGACGGCCACGCGGCCAGCAGGTGCCGGTAGCCGTTCACGAGGCTCTGCCGCCGGGCGATGTCGACCGCCATGACGCCTCCGCAGAACGTGCGGTCGAGCGCGGCCGCGGAAGCGGACACGTGGTCGGCGACCCGCTGGTCGTCGGCGCCGGTGAGCCAGTCGTCCAGCAGGCGGTCCTGCCCGAGGACGTGCTGGAGTTCGCGGCCGAGGTCGACGTCGAGGCCGAGCACGCGGACCCGGTGCCGGTGGCGGTCGTTCACCAGGGCCTGCGCGGAGTCCCGGACGAGTGCGTCGTCGACGTCGTCGGCGCGGGACCGCAGGAGCGCGCGGACCCGGGGCAGCGCGAGGTCGAAGTCGCGGAGGCGGTCGAAGTCGTGCACGTAGTCGAACGCGCCGGCCCGGTTGCGGAGGTGGAGGCGCAGCCTGCCCAGGACCCGGTCGACCAGGTCGGCGAGGGCGGGGCGGGTCCCGCCCGTCCCCGCGGCGAGGTCGTGGACGAGGCGCCGCGTCGCCTCCCGCAGGACGGCGATGTCGTCGGCGAGCACGGACATGTCCGCGGCGCGGGCTATCGTGCCGTAGCGGCGCGCCAGTTCGACGGTGTCGTCGAGCGCCCTCGCGAGGGCGGTGAGCGTCTCGAGGACGGGCAGGCGCGGGGCGAGCCGGTCGAGCGCGCGGACGCGGTCGGCGGCGGCCGTGGCCGCGCGGTCCTCGTGGTCCGGGCGGGTGGCCGCACGGTCGGCGGCCAGGACCCCGCCGAGCGCGGCGTCGAGGTCGGCGTCGAGCACGACGGAGGCGCCCAGGAACGCGGCCGTCCTGCGCGCCCGTTCGATGTTGCGCGCGAAGGCGAGCGTGCGGGACCGCCGCCGCCAGGCGGGCCGCAGGGCCGGGACGGCGGGGGCGGCGTCCACGGCGAAGGCCAGTTCGCGCGCCACGACGAGCGCGAGGAGAAGCCGCAGGGCGGGACGCAGGTTGTCGGTGTCGTCCCCGAACTCGTCGCTCTTGAGCCACTCGAACAGTGCCGCGTACGCGTCGACGCGGGCGGGGTCCGGGGGAGCGAGGGCGAGGCGCAGGTACGGTGACGTCCGCTGGCAGTCGAGCAGCAGGTACTCCCGCACCTGCTCCGCCGTCGGCGCGGACGGCCACGACACACCGGACGGGACGTACAGCCGGACGCCGGTGTCCGACCGTGCCCACACGCAGCGGCCCTCGACGCCCGACACGAGGCCGATCGCCGGGTCGTCGAGTTCGTCGCGCGTGGGCAGCCGGTAGGTCGTCCCGTCGGCGAACAGGCCGTTCAGCCAGGTGACGAACCGGTCGGCGTCCTCGGCCCACGTGCCCGCGACCGGTTCGTCGGACGGACGGTCGTCCAGGTACTCGGGGTGGTGACGGCCCTCGGCCCGTTCCGACTGCAGGAACAGCGCGTACAGCTCGTGCGTGACCGGACGGGCGCAGACGGCGGTGTCGTCCGTCAGCCGGATCGTCTCCCGCAGCGCCCGGGCGGCCTTCACGGCGGTGATCAGCCGCTGCCGTTCGGGGTCGTCGTCGCCGGGGTCGTGGACGAGCATGTCCTCGAGGGACGTGCGGAGCGCGGGGTCGAGGCTGCGGGCCTCCTCCGCGCAGTCGAACGCGAGGGCGAGCGCCCGCGCCGTCCCGGACTCCAGGCAGGCCCCGACGACCGGGGACGCGTCGGCGTTCGCGGCCCACAGCAGCGTTGCCTCGCGCCACCACGGGTCGTCGACGCCGTCGACGAGTTCGGCGGGACGGTCGCCGAGCAGCGCGCGGCCGGCGAGGTACTCCTGCAGCGTGAGGTGCGCGAACGCGTAGCGGCCCTGTTCGCGTTCGACGAGCAGTCCGCTGCGGCCGACCTCGGCGAGGAAGTCCTCCGGGGACAGCCCGGCGGACGCGCGCCGCACGTCGCCGTCGATGGCGGTGCAGGCGTCCGCGACGGTGATGTCGCGGACCTTGCGGCGCATCATCGCGAGGGCGAGCCGCTGGACGATGTGCTCCTTCTGCGGGCCGCGCAGGCCGGTGCGGTCGGGGAGGCCCTTCTTCTCCTGGCGGCGGTGCACCAGGACCTCGCACATCTCGCCGTACAGGGCGGCGCGGCTGCCGGGGAGCGCGTCCCGGTACCGGTGCACGTTGGCGATCATGGTGAGCAGGAGGGGGTTGGCGGCCAGGTCGTAGAGGGCGGGCCGGTCGCGGAGCCGCCGGACGAGGTCGTCGGCCTTCTGCTCGGCCTGCTGCTGGACGCGCCTGCCGGTCGCCCCCTGCGCCCGGCACTCGATCGCGTAGTACCAGTTGTGCAGGAACCGGCCGATCTGCTCGCCGGTGAACCTGCGCACCTGCAGCACGTTCACGGACGGCAGCGGGTTCGACAGGTAGCCGTGCGGGCGGGACGTCAGCAGGACGTGGTTGCCGGGGAAGCGTTCGATCTGCCGCCGCGTCCAGGCGACGACGCGGGCCCGCTGGTCCTCGTCGGCGACCTCGTCGAGGCCGTCCAGCATGACCAGGCAGCGGCCGCGGTCGAGCTGCTGCCGGATCCACGAGGCGGGCACCCGCCCGGCGACCCAGCCCGCGTCGGCGGCGACCTCGGCGAGGTCCGGGGGCTCGTCGGCGAGGATCGCGTCCGCGTGGTCGCGCAGGTACAGCAGCACCGGGATGCGGCCGCGGCGGGACGAGCGCTCCCACGGCCGGGGGCGCCGGCAGAGGTCGAGCGCGGTCTCGCGCATCAGCGTCGTCTTGCCGGAGCCGGGACCGCCGATGATCGCGAACACCTGCCCGCCGCCGTTGTGCAGGAAGGACGACAGGGCGCGGCGCTCCCCCGCCGCGCCGGCGGGGCGCCCGAGGTGGCCGAGGTACGGTTCGTCCGCGGTGTCCTGGAGCGGCTGCGGCGCCAGGCTGACCTCGACGTACACCTGCCGGAGGCCGAGCGCGAACTCGCCCTGGGTGGCGATGCCGACCGTCTCCATGTCCGCGACGCTGGCCCGGAGCTGCCGCAGGTACATCCGGCGGCGGCCCCGCGGGCGGCCGCCCGCCGCGGCGTCGCCGAGCGGCGCGCCGGGGGTGAGCACCTCGGCGTACAGGGCGCCGATGACGGCGACGGCCCACGCCACGTACAGCCAGTTCCAGCTCAGCTTGCCGTCGCTGAGCACCTGGTTGGCGGTGACGGCGCACCCGAGGACGAACGAGGCGAGGGTGACGACGCGCGCGATCGTCCGCGCGGGGCTCACGGGTGTGTCCACGCCGCACATTCAACGACGATCCGGGCCGGTTCGTCGAAGGTTCCGGCGGACGGACGGCGCCGGGCGAGCGGCGCGCGCTCACCCGGCGGTGTTCCCGGCCCGGTTCGTCCGGCGGGGGCGGTTCAGCCCGCCGCCCGCTTCACCAGGCCGGCGATCCGCTCCTCGACCTCGGGCGTCACCTCGGTGAGGGCGAACGCCGTCGCCCACATCGGGCCGTCGTCGAGGTTCGCCGCGTCGTTGAACCCGAGGGTGGCGTAGCGGGCCTTGAACTTCTCGGCGCTCTGGAAGAAGCAGACGACCTTGCCGTCCAGGGCGTAGGACGGCATCCCGTACCAGAGCTTCGGCGCGAGGGCGGGCGCGTGCTCGGCGACGATCGCGTGGACGCGTTCGGCCATCTTCCGGTCCGGCTCCGGCATCTCGGCGATCTTCGCGAGGACGTCCCGGACGGCCTCGGCCGCCTTCTCCTCGCGCGAGGCGCGGCGCGCGGCCTTCTTCTGCTCCTTCGCGTGCTCCTTCATCGCGGCCCGCTCTTCGGCCGTGAACCCCTGGTAGTCGCTCATGATCCGGTCTCCTTCTCGTCGATGTCTCGGGTGGCGGGCGGTCAGGCGCGGCTGGGGACGGGCGCGGGCTCCCACGCGAAGCCGTCCGGGTCGGTGAAGGGCTCGCCGCCGCCGCCCAGCACGAGCCGGTGCGAGCCGGTGCCCTCCTGGGCGACGCCGGTGTCCTTGGCGAGGGCGCGGCGCGGGTAGAGGGCGAGCGTGACGGCCGACGACGGGGTGTCGAACTCGGCGTACTTGCCGCCGAAGCTCTTCCCGACCGCGAGGCCGCGCTCGACGTAGAACCGCTTGCCGGCCTTGACGTCCGCGACGCCGAGGAGCAGCGCGATCTGGTCGAACTCGCGGGAGGCGGGCGCGGAGTCCTTCTTCTTCGACGACGCGACCTTGACGATCGTCCCGTCCGGGGCCCGGACGACGCCGCCGTAGCCCCAGAACGACTTCGCGGCGGGCTTGAGGATCGTGGCGCCGGCGTCGACGGCGGCGCCGATGAGGGCGTCGACGTTGCCCGGCTGGGACGCGACGAGCGACAGCGCGAACCCGCGGAAGCCGGTCGTCGGCTCGGCGGAGGCGCGGACGTTCACGTACGGGGCGAGGCCGAAGGCGGTGTAGAAGGCCTCCGCGGCGGCGGTGTCGGCGACTTCGATGGTGACGGACTCGAACGAGGTCATCGGGCTCTTCTTCCTGGTGAGGTGGGGTGTCGGTCGGTGTGCGGGGGGGCTCAGCGGTCCTGGAGCAGCCCGAGGACGTTGCCGTCCGGGTCGGTGACGGTGGCGACCACGCGCCCGCCGCCGACGTCGTGCGGGGCCTCCCGGACGGCGGCGCCCGCGGCGGTCAGCTCGGCGACCTTCGCCTCGATGTCCGGGACGTGCCAGTAGGCGACCGGGGAGGTCATGCCCTGCGGCCCGCCGCCGGGCACCAGCCCGACCTGCTGGCCGCCGACCTCGAACCCGACGTAGTAGGACGACTCGTTCTGCGGCGCCGCGCCGAGCAGGGCGGTGTAGACCGCCGTGGCCCTCGCCAGGTCGCTCACGGGGTGCAGCACCGTCTTGATTCCCCGGACGGGCGAGTCGCTCATGGTCGCTCCTGCTAGGTCGTGGGCCGCGTCGACCCGTCGTTCAACTGCTCATAGCCTCGCCTCGGGGGCCCCTCCGCCACATCCGTGGCGACCACGGAGCCGCCTACGGAGCCCGGCCACGGACCACGGGCACGGACCCCGTACGGAGCGGCTGCGGCAGAATGGGACGGTGGCCGTGACAGTGGATATCTCGCCCCGCGAAGCCGAGGTGCTGGAGCTGGTCGGCGACCACCTCAGCAACGCCGAGATCGCGGCGCGGCTGTTCATCTCCGTCCGCACCGTCGAGAGCCACGTGTCCGCCCTGCTGCGGAAGCTGGACGTCCCGGACCGCCGGGCGCTCGCCGGGCGGGCCGCCGCGAGCCGTCCCGCCGCCGGTGCGGCGCGCCCCGCGCCCGTCCTGCCCGCCCCGCTGACGTCGTTCGTCGGCCGGGCGGGCGAGCGCGCCGAGCTGGGCGAGGCCGTCCGGGCGCACCGGCAGGTGACCGCGGTCGGCCCCGGCGGCGTCGGCAAGACCCGGCTCGCGCTGGCGGTGGCGGCGGACGCGACCGCCGCGTTCGCGGACGGGGTGTGGTTCGTCGACCTCGTGCCGGTCACCGACCCGGGGATGGTCGCGGACGCCGTCGCGGGCGCGCTCGGGCTCGGCGAGCAGCCCGGCCGCGGCATGACCGAGTCGGTGGTCGCGGCGCTGGCCGACCGGCACGTCCTGCTCGTCCTCGACAACTGCGAGCAGGTGCGGGACGGCGTGGCGCTGTTCCTGGAGCGGCTCCTCGCGGCCTGCCCCCGGGCGACGGTGCTCGCGACGAGCCGCGCCCGGCTGATGGTGCCGTTCGAGCGGGTGTACCCGGTGCCTCCCCTCTCGCTGCCGGACGACGGCGAGTCCGACGCGGTCGCGCTGTTCAAGGAACGCGCGTCCGCGATCGGCTGGCCGCTGGACCCGCCCCTGCACGACCACATCCGCTCGATCTGCGAGCGGCTCGACGGCATGGCGCTGGCGATCGAGCTGGCCGCCGCCCGCTACCCCACGCTCGGGCTGGACGGCCTCACCGCCGCGCTGTCGGACCCGCTGCGGATGCTCACCGGCGGGTCCCGCGCCGACGACCGGCACCGGTCGGTGCGCGCCGCGGTCGACTGGAGCCACACCCTGCTGGAACCCGCCGACCGGGAGCTGCTCCGCCGCGTGTCGGTGTTCGTCGCGCCGTTCACCGCCGCCGCCGCGGCCGAGGCGACCGGCGGCGACGCGGGCGTCGTCGCCGACGGGCTGGCCCGCCTCGCGGAGCAGAGCCTGCTCGTCGTGCGGGCGTCCGCGGGCGGCACCGAGTACCGGGCGCTGGAGACGATCCGCCAGTACGGGACGGAACGGCTCGCCGAGGCGGGCGAGCTGGCCGACGCGCGGGCCCGGCACCTGCGCTGGTGCCTGGCCAGGGCCGCCGGCCTCGCCGATGCCGGAGCGGACTGGCGGCCCCGCTTCGACGCCGTCGCGGACGACCTGCGCGCCGCGCTCGCCTGGGCGGCCGACGACCCGGACCACCGCGCGGAGGCGCACGACCTCGCGCGGCGCCTCGCCGAGCTGGCCTTCACCCGCAACCTGGTCGGCGAGTCCCAGCAGCGCTACGAGCAGGCCGCCGCGCTCGCCGCCGACCCCGCCGTCGCCGCCGCGATGCTGCGGCACGCCGCCGCCGTCGCCGGATGCCGGATGCACGGCGACGACATGTACCGCCTGCACCGGGAGGCCGCGGACGCCGCCCGCCGGTCCGGCGACGCCGCCCGCGCCGCCGCCGACCTGGCGACCGCCGCCGTCACCGCCTACCGGTTCTCGGGCACGTTCGTCCGGCCCCCGTCCCCGGACGAGACGCGCGCGCTGATCGCCGCGGCGCGGGAGCCCGCGGGCGACGACCCCGCCGCCCGCGCGGCCGTAGCGCTCGCCGAGGCCGCGTCCGTCGCCGACGCGTTCGGCGCCGACCAGGACCCGCACGCGGACGTCGTCGCGGACACCCTCGCGCGCGCCGAACGCGCCGCCGACCTCGCGCACCGCACCGGCGACGCGCCCGCCGAGTCCGCCGCGCTCGACGCGCTCGCGGCGGTCCAGAGCTGGGTCGGCGACGCGTTCGCCACCGCCGCCACGGCCCGCCGCCGCGTCGCGCTCCTGACCGCCGCCCCCGCGACGCCCGCCGTCACGCACGAGCTCGTCCAGGCCCTCGGCGAGGCGGCGCAGACCGGCATCGGCGTCGGGGACCTGCCCGGCGCCCGCCGCTGGGCGCGGCGCCTCGCCGACCACCCGTCCCTCGCCGAGGTCGGGCACCGCGCGACGAGCTGGCTGCTGGTCGCCGACGCCCTCGCGGGCGACGTCGAGGGCGTGCGCGCCGGCGCCGTCCGCTTCCTGGACGCGTGGCGGCGCAGCGGCGCCCCCGTCTGGCCCGACCTCGACCCGGCGGTGACCGCGGCCGCGACGGCCCACGGCCTCCGCGGCGACCGCGACGCCCGCGCCGAGTGGGTCGCCGTCCTCGACCGGTTCGGGACGTCGCCGAACCGCGTCCACGGCTACGGCGCGGTCTTCGACGCGCTGCTCCTCCTCCACGAGGGCCGTGCCGCCGAGGCGCTGGAGCGGCTGGCCCCCGAGCCCGCCGAGGTGTGGCGGTGGGTCACCTGGGTGTGGCTCCACTGGTACGTGGCGCTGCGCGCGGAGGCCGCCGTCCTCGCCGGGAGCCCCGACGCCCGCGCCCGCGTGGCCGCCGCCCGCGAGCTCACGACCGGCGACCCGGTCGCGGGCGCGCTCGTCGACCGCGCCGAGGCCCTCCTCGACGGCGACCCGCGGCGCCTCCTCGCCACGGCGGACGCCTTCGACGCCGCCGGCTGCCCCTACCAGTCCGCCCGGACCCTCCTGCTTGCAGGCGGCGCCCACACCGCCCGCGGCACCGCCGCCCTCACCACCCTCGGCATCACCCCCAGCCCCACCGCCTAACCCACACCCCGGACGTCCCCCGGCCGTGTGCGGTGGGTGGGGTGTCGTGAGCGCACATGTCGAGGGGTGGGAAGGTGCGGGGGGCGCACGTGTCGCGGGGCGCGGGGCGGGCGGACGATGGCGGCGTTCGTCCCCTGCACAGGGAGCTGTCATGCGCCTCCTTGCCCTCCTCGTCGCGTTCGTCGCCGTCCTGAGCCTTCTCCTCCCGCCGGGCGCGGCCGCCCACGCCGCGGCGGCGGGGGACTACCGGCAGGTCACCGGGTTCGGGTCCAACCCCGGCAACCTGCAGATGTTCGAGTACGTCCCGGCGGGGCTGCCGTCCGGTGCGCCGGTCGTCGTGGCGCTGCACGGCTGCACGCAGAGCGCCGACGCCTACCACCGGCACTCGGGATGGCCGGAGCTCGCCGACCGGTGGGGGTTCGCGGTCGTCTACCCGCAGACGACGACGGCGAACAACGTCCAGCGGTGCTTCCAGTGGTTCGAGCCGAGCGAGTACGGGCGGGGCCGGGGCGAGGCGGCGTCGATCGCGCAGATGGTGCAGGACGCCCGGGGACGGCTCGGGGCGGGCCGGGCGTTCGTCACCGGGCTGTCGGCCGGGGGCGGGATGGCCGCGAACCTGCTGGCCGCGTACCCGGACGTGTTCGCCGGGGGCTCGATCAACGCCGGGCCGCCCGCGGCGTGCGCGTCGAGCCTGCTGCAGGCGTCGGGGTGCCAGATGAACGACCAGGGCCTCACGCCGCGGCAGTGGGGCGACCGGGTGCGGGCGGCGTTCCCCGGGTACGCGGGGCCGTGGCCCCGGGTGGCGATCTGGCAGGGGACGGCCGACTACACGGTCCGCCCGGTGAACGCGGACGAGCTGCGCGACCAGTGGACGGACGTGTGGGGCGTCCCGCGGTCGCCGACGGGCACGCAGACGCTGCCGGGCGGGACCACGCGGAGCGTCTACGGGGATTCGGTCGTCGAGGTGTACACGATCGCGGGCATGGGGCACGGCCTGGCGGTCGATCCGGGATCGGGCGCCGAGCAGTGCGGCGCGTCCGGCGCGTACTTCCTCGACACGATCTGCTCCAGCCACCGCACGGCGCTCTTCTGGGGCCTCGACGGGGACGGCGGCGAACCGGGCACCCTGCCCGCCCCGGCAGGTCTGCGGGTGACGGGCACGGGCGACGGCACCGCGTCGCTCGCGTGGACCACCGTCGAGGGCGCGGTGGCGTACGTCGTCCGCCGCGACGGCGCGGACGTCGGGACGTCCGCGGCGGGCGCGTTCACGGACACGGGCCTCGCGCCCGGGACGTCCTACGCCTACACGGTCGCGGCGGTCGACGCCGAGGGACGCACCGGCGCGGCCTCGGCGCCCGTCACCGCGACCACCACGGGCGGTTCGGCGCGGTGCTTTACCGCGACGAACTACGCGCACGTCACGGCGGGACGGGCCCAGGTCCGCGGCGGTCACGTGTACGCGAACGGCTCCGGGCAGAACATGGGGCTGTTCAACGTGTTCGTCACCCGCACGCTGAGGGAGACGTCCCCCGGCTACTTCGTCATCGCCGATCCGGGCTGCTAGTGCGCGATCAGCTCCTCGTTCTTGAGGTGGCCGCGGATCTCCTCCCGGAGTTCGGGCGTGTCCTCGTGCCCGTGCACCGAGGCCGCGTGCTCGGCGGCGGCGCGGACGACCTCGTCCTCCTCGCCGCTGATCGTGAGGGTGCAGCCGGACTCGCTCGGCATGTCCCTGCAGTCGGCAACTTTCCGCATCGTCTCCTCCTTCCGCGCCCGGGCCGGAGCGTCACCGGGGGGAACGAGGGACGGGGCGGGCCCGGGAACCGGTCGCACCGCCACCTGCATGCCCTTTCATCGTGACATATCCGCAGGTCACACGGAAGGGTGCAGGGCCTCGACGTCACCGACGAGACGTCCTGCCGCCTCGCCGTCGAGGCGGTGATGGAGGCGCACGGCGCCGTAGGGGCGCTCGTCAACAACGCCGGCTACACGCTCGGCGGCGTGGTCGAGGAGCAGGGACTTCGGCGTCCGGACCGTCCTGCTCGAACCGGGCGCCGTCCGGACCGAGTTCGACCCCGCCGGCGTGACCCCCGGCGCGGGGCGTCACGCCGGGGCCTCCTCCGCGTCGATCGCGTCCATCATCAGCGGCCAGGCCCGCTCCATCTCGGGGATCCACTCCGGCCACGCGTGCCAGCCGTCGCCGTAGATGTGGGACGTGACGGGGATGCCGAGCTCGTCCAGCCGGGCGACGAACGACCGGTTCATGCCGCCGATGAGGATCTCGCTGAGCTGCGTCAGCCGCCACTGCGCGCCCGGCGGGGTGTGGGGGCCGTTCAGGCCGGTCGTCCCGCTGGAGACGTACAGCCCGACGCCGCGCAGCCGCGGCGCGAGGTGGTAGGGGTCGTGGGCGCGCCAGTTCGCGTCGTCCAGGCCGGGCACGCCGAAGATGCGGAACGCGTCGAGTCCGGAGCCGATCAGGTTGATGAAGAGCAGGAACGCCTGCATGCCGCCCATGGTCAGGTGCGTGGAGCCGCTGAACGACGCCGCGTACCGGAACATCCCCTGGTGCCGCGCCGCGTACGCGATCGCGCCCTGGCCGCCGGAGGAGGCGCCCATCACGGCCCGGCGGGTGCCCGCGCCGTACCGCTCCAGCACCCCGACGAGCTCGTCGGTGTGGAAGGTCTCCCAGCGCGGGACGCCGCCCGCACCGCCGTTCCACCAGTCGGTGTAGCTGCCGTTGACGCCGCCGGACGGCATCACGACCATGACGTCCCAGCGTTCGGCGAGCTCCTCGATGCCGGTCTCGCGGGTCCACGAGGTGTAGTCGTCGCGGCCGCCCTGGAGCGCGAAGACGACGGGCCAGGTCTCGCGCGCGGAGCGCCGCCATCCCTCGGGCAGCAGCAGCCGGACCTGGACCGTCTGGTCGACGTTCGCCGAGTGCCAGCTCAGGTCGAGCGTGCGCGGCCCCTGCCACGTCTCGGTGATCGCCGGGGCGGGCGCGGCGGCCGCCGTTCCGGGCGGCGCGGCGAGCGCGAGCAGCAGCAGGAGCACGGCGAGGAGCCGCCCGCAGCGGCGGCCGGAGGGGTGTCGGGTGTGCGTCATCCGGGGTTCTTTCTGGCGAGGACCCGGTAGGCGTTGCTGTTCCTCCGGGCGATCGGGACGGTCAGGGCGTCCAGCAGGACGGCCGCCCCCATGAGCGGGGCGGCGAGGACGAGGGTGCCGAGGACGCGCGCGTACTCGCGGACGCCCGGGACGCGCGGCCACCAGGGGCGGTCGACGTCGAGGCCGAGCAGGTTGACGACGGCGGCGGCGGACGCGACGAAGTCGGGGCCCTGGTCGGCCTCGCGGCGCTCCTCGGCCACCACGTCGAAGCCCCGCCGCTCCAGCGCGTCCCGCAGGTTGGCGAGGGGGATCATGTGCAGGTGCTGCGGCGCCAGCCACGGCACCCAGAAGCCGCGCAGCACCTTCCCGAACCACGACTCGGGGTCGGGCAGCTCGATCAGCAGGTGCCCGCCGGGCGGCAGCACCTTGGTCGCCGCGTCCAGCTCGGCGAGCGGGTCGGCGGTGTGCTCCAGGTAGTGGTGCATGCTGATGACGTCGTAGCGTCCGGCCAGATCGGCGGCGAGGTCGAGGAACTCGCCGTGGTAGGCGCGCCCGATCCAGCCGCGCCGGGCCCCTTCGAGGACCGCCGGGCCGAAGTCGAGGCCGTCCAGGCGGGTGCCGGGGAGCACGGTGCGGGCGGCGCGGGCGAAGTGCCCCTTGCCGGTGCCGACGTCCAGCCACGACCGGGGCTCCGTCGCGCGCCGCACCATCGCGGCGCGGGCGAGGTACCAGGACGTGTTGGAGCTGAGGATGCGCTCGGCCAGCACGTCGCCGAGCCCGTCGTAGACGTCCTTGTAGTAGAAGGCCAGGCCCTCGGGCGTGACGCGCGGGTTCTGGAAGACGTGCCCGCAGCTCTCGCACCGCTCCAACGTGAAACGTCCTGGCTTGCCCTGGAGGATGTCCCGGGCGACGACGTGCCCGCGCAGCTCGCCCGACCCGCACCACGGGCACTCCGGAGACCGCGGCCCGAGGAACCGCCCGACGCCCCGTTCCAGTTCGGCCCGGTACCGGGCCCGCGCCTCCTCCCGCCGTTCCAGCAGCTCCCGCTCCCACGCGGTGCGCGGCGCCGCGAGGGTGCGCACGATCGACAGCGGCACGTACAGGAGGCGCAGCAGGCTGACCCGGTGCAGGTCGCGGGGCCGCACCGGGCCGCCCGCGAAGATCAGCTGGGGGACGGCGCAGTACCACAGCGCGAGCAGCAGGCCCGCGGCGGGCGCGGCGGCCGCGCTCCCCGCCACCAGCAGGTAGCCGGCGGCCATCGCCCCCAGCGTCTGGGGGAGGGCGAGCGTCTGCGGGATCACCAGGGCCAGCGCCCGCATCCGGGCGCGCCGGTACGCGGTCTGGTCCCGTCCCGCGATCCCGGCGACGACGATGTCGGCGCGCTCGACGTACAGCTTGATGCGCGCGGTCGCGGCCCCGAGCGCGTCCGGGTCGAGCACGCGGGCGCCGTCCAGTCCGGCGGCGGCCACGGCGTCCCGGGACGCGAGCACCGCATGGCACGCGCCCCGCCCCATGCAGAACGGATCGTCCCGGTAGGCGTCGAATTCGGTATGGCGGGCGAGGTCGAGCGCGCCGTCGACCGGAATGTCGCGGGGCAGCAGATCCAGGAGCCCCAGCCCGTTCCGCCGGGCGTATTCCTCGGCGGCGCGCGCCACCTCGTCCGGCACCTCGACGTGCGGTGCGGTGAGGAGGACGAACGCCGGGTCCGGCGGGCCGTCGCCCGGCCCGGGAAGCGTGCGCAGCCTGCGGAGCCGGGCGCGCAGCCGCCGCGCGTTGGCGGCCATGCAGGCGGCGACGACCGCCATCGCGATGAGCATGGGGAGGCCCTTTCCGTGCAGCTAGAAATGGCGCCACATAAAGGCGTCTCGACGTAATAATCCGAGGTCGGGAACTCGTGGTCGGAGAAGTATCTAATCCGTTCTCGATAACGGCATGATCCGGCCATGGGAATCAAGGTGATCGACGAGGAGAAGGTCGGCGACCGGCTCCGCAGGCTGACCGTCCGGGCGAGTTCGGTGTCCGCGGCCGAACTCGCGATCCACGTGCTGCTGCCGCACCGCTGGACGGCGAGCCGCACGTGGCCGCTGCTCACGCTCCACCACGGCGGGCTGGACGACTCGTCCTCGTGGGTCCGCCGCACGGACGTCGAACGGCTCAGCCGGGACGACGGCGTCCTGATCGTCATGCCCGACGGCGGCCGCGCGGGCGGGTACGCCGACTGGCGGCGCGGCCCCCAGTGGCAGACCTTCCACGTCCACCACGTCCACGCGCTGATGCGCGAGCGCTACGCCGCCGGCGAGGTGCGCGCCGTCGCGGGGGTGTCCGGCGGCGGGTACGGCGCGCTGCTGAGCGCCGCCGCGCACCCGGGCGCGTTCCGCTTCGCGGCCGCCTTCAGCGGCCCGTGCACCATCCGGACGGCCCTGTCCGCCGCGACGCTGCTCGCCGCGACGGGTGTCGCCGGCCGCGTGAACCCCTTCGCGATGTGGGGCGTCCCGGTCGTCCACGACCGGCACTGGCGCGCCGCGGACCCCCTCCATCTCGCCGCCGGGCTCCGCGGCACGGGCGTCTTCCTGTCGTCCGGGCTCACCGGACGGCCCGGCCCGCTCGACCCCGCGGAGCCGTGGAGCGCCGCCAACCTGGCCGAGCCGCTGGTCCGCGCGACGATCCGCCCGTTCCTGCGCCGCCTCCGGTCCCTCGGCATCCCCGCGGCCGCCCACCTGTACCGGGACGGCACGCACAGCTGGCCGTACTGGCAGCGGGAACTCCACCGCGTCTGGCCCAGACTCACGGCGTCCTTGCGCAACCCATGACGGCACGGCCCGTCTCCCTCGCACCCGGAAGTGTGTGGGAGTCTGTATCAAACAGTGTCGCTACACATAGCCGCACTCCGTAGGACTTCGCCGGGCGCATCACTCACTCAAGTGAGGAAGCCGCAGGCCGGGCGAGGGCTATCCGGCGGCGAGCCGGTCGCGCAGCCGCCCGAGGGCCAAGGCGTGCCAGTCGTCGAGGACCGCCAGCGTGGACCGGGCGAGGTCCGCGTCGGCGGTCTCCCAGGCGGTGAGCACGTTGCCCCAGAACCAGACGTGCTCGGCCGCGTCCCCGTAGAGGGCGTCCAGCACCTCGGGCACCTCCGCCAGGACGTCCCCCATCGAGTTGAGCAGGCCGAGCGTGACGCCTCCGCCGAGCTCTGCGAGGACGGCGCGCAGGACGCCGAGCACGCCCCGGTGGACGTCCGCCGCCCGGACGGTGTCGCTCTGCGCGAGCAGCTCCAGTTGCGCGAAGGCCCGCCGCGCCGGTGCGGGATCGGTGCCCTCGGGACGGGACCGGCCCGCGTCCGGCACGAGCTTGACCAGCGCCGCCTGGTAGAAGAGCTGGAGCGTCTCCAGGATCTCCTGGACGTTCCGCACGGTCAGCTCGGGCAGGCTGCTGGAGAAGCGGAACAGGTACTGCCAGGTCTGTATCCCGCCGTAGAGCCGGATGTCGCGGACGACGACGCCGACGCCGTGGCGGGGCTCGACGAACCCCGCCAGGCGGAGCCGGGCCAGCACCTGCTGGACGCTCGACGGGTTCAGCCCGTACCGGTCGGCGAGCCGCCGGATCGACGGGAGGGTGTCGCCGGCCCGGAGCCGGCCCGTGGCGATCTGCAACGCGAGGTCGTCGGCGACCGCGTCCTGAACGCTGCTGCGCGCCATCCCGCCCCTCCCGTCCGTCCCGGCGTTCGGGGAGCCGCCGGTGTTCAGGGAGCACCGTACTGAATGCCCGCTACCAGGCGTCGTGGTGGAGGACGGTGTCCAGGGGCGCGCGGCGGGCAGGCTTGAAGGTGTCGCCGGTGTAGTACGCGGTGGGGATCAGGGCGCCCTGCCGGATGTTCGGCGGGAGGCCGAGGAGTTCGGCGACCTCGCGCTCGTAGGCGAGGTGCAGGGACGTCCAGGAGGTGCCGAGGCCGCGGGCGCGGGCGGCGAGCGCGTAGTTCCAGACGGCCGGGTGGAGCGACGCCCACAGGCCGGCCTGGTTGGCGGCGGGGAGCTCGCCGGGGACGTGCAGGCACGGGATGAGCAGGACGGGCACGTCGCCCATGTGCTCGGCGAGGTACGCGGCGCTGTCGCCGACGCGGCGCTGGACGTCGGCGCGTTCGGGGTCGTCGGCGTACAGGCTGCCGGCGAACGACTTCGACTCGGCGTAGGCGGCGAAGGCGCGGCGGTAATACTCGCCGATGGCGCGGCGCTTGTCGGCGTCGGTGACGACGATCCAGTGCCAGTTCTGCGCGTTGCTCCCGGTCGGGGCCTGCACGGCGATCTCGAGGCATTCGCGGATCAGGTCCATGGGGACGGGACGCGCGAGGTCGAGGCGCTTGCGGACGGCCCGGGTGGTGGTGAGCAGCTCGTCGGGGCTCAGCGGCAGAGTCGTCATACGCCCATGCTGCCCCATGGGCCCCGCCCGTCGCGGGACGCCCTCACGCTCCGCGCCGGCCCGGCCGCCCGCCGGCGGGCAGCAGGAGGCCGAGGGCCAGGGCGGCGAGCGGGACGAGGCAGAGGACGGTGAAGACGAGCGGGGTTCCGTGCGCGTCGGCGAGGACGCCGAACAGCGGGGTCGCCAGGCCGCCGACGCTGACGCCGAGGCCGAGCGTCATGCCCGCCGCGGTGCCGGGGCGTCCCGGGAGGTAGTCCTGGCCGAGCCGGACGAGGACGGCGAACGGCACGTTGACGGCGCCGCCGGCGAGGGCGGCGAACAGCAGCGGCGCGTACGGGCCGGGCGCGAGGCGCAGGCCCGCGAGCATGGGCACGGCGAGCGCGGCGCCGATCCGGATCGTGCGGGCGAGCCCGACCCGGTCGGCGAGGCGGCCGCCCGCGAGCGTGCCCGCGACGCCGCCGCCGAGGAAGCACGCGAGGGCCGTCCCGGCGAGCGCGGGCGAGGCGTGCAGGTGCCGGATCCAGTACAGGCCGATGAAGGTGGCGACGGCGGAGAACAGCGCCGACCGGACGACCGTGATCGCCGTCAGGGTCGCGAACGGCCCCCACCGGTCGCGTCCCCCGGCCGGGGCGTGCTGCGCGCTCGCGGTCCGCCGCGCGTTCCTGAGCAGGACGAACGCCGCCAGCACGGCGGGCGGGAGGAACGCGACCGTCCCGCCGAGGCCCCACGCGGTCAGGACGGGCACGGCCAGGACGGGGGCGAGGAAGAACCCCATGGTGCCGCCCGCGGCGAACACGCTCATGCCCGTGACGCTGTCCCCGGCGGCGTCCCGCGCGGCCTTCCCGGCGGCGGGGTGGAACATCGCGGTCCCGAGTCCCGACAGCAGGAGGAGGGCGAGGACGAGCGGGTACGGTCCGGCGGGCCCGGCGAGCGCGAAGCCCGCGCCGGCGAGCAGGACGCCGCCCGCGGCGAGGCGGGGCAGCCGGAACCGGTCGACGGCGAGGCCGATCAGCGGCTGCGGCAGGGCGCTGCCGAGGGTCGCGGCGAGGGTGAGGCCGCCCGCGGCGGCGTAGCCGTAGTTCCGTTCGAGGACGAAGTAGGGGACGGCGGCGGGCACGAGCCCCTGGTAGAAGTCGTCGACCGCGTGGGCGGCGGCCCATGTCCCCATGCGCCGCACGACCGTTTCGGTGCCGCTGATCGTTGCCACGGGTCCAGGATCGTGATCGTCCGGTGGTGCGGGCTAGCGATATCCTGCCGAGCCATGTCGCCGACCCGCCAACCCCTGATCCGGCTGGCGCACCGCGAGCGCGTCCCCCGGCACGAGCACCCGCACCACCAGGTCGCCTACCCGAGCCGCGGTGTACTGGAGGTGTCGACGGACGCGGGCACGTGGGTCGTCCCGCCGCACCGGGCCGTGTGGCTGCCCGCCGGGATCGCGCACGCGCACCGGGCGCACGGCCCGACGCAGCTGCGCACGGTGAACTTCGCGGTGGGCGAGCCGGGCGCCGGGTTCGGCGGCCCGGCCGTCCTGGCGGTGTCGCCGCTGCTGCGCGAGGTGATCGTCGCGCTGACCGAGGGCGGCAGGGACGCCCACCGCCGGGAACGCCTCCGGCGGGTGGCCCTCGACGAGATCCGGGCGATCGACGAGCTGCCGCTGCACCTGCCGGTCCCGGCGGACGACCGGCTGCGGGCGATCGCGGCCGCCCTGGACGCCGACCCCGCCGACCCGCGCACGCTCGCCGCGTTCGGCCGCGCCGTCGGGGCGTCCGAACGGACGCTGAGCAGGCTGTTCCGCGAGCAGACGGCGATGACGTTCCCGCAGTGGAGGACGCAGGTGCGGCTGCACCGGGCGCTGATCCTGCTGGCGTCCGGTGCGCCGGTGACGAGCGTGGCGGCGGAGTGCGGTTACGCCGGTCCGAGCGCGTTCATCCACGCGTTCCGCCAGGCGTTCGGCACCACCCCGGGCCGGTTCGACGCCCGCCGCTGAGCCGCCGGGCGGTCCTGGCGGACGGGGTCAGGTGAGGACTTCGTCGCTGAGCAGGCGGGCGAAGTCGGTGCGGAAGCGTTCGTACTGGGCGCGGAGGTCGGGGCCGGGCCAGTCGGCGGGGAGCAGCGCGGCGGGGAGGATCGGGTCGTCCATGAGGTGCCGGACGACGGCGGCGGCGAGGGTGAACCGGTCGACGATGCCGTCGGCGGCGGCGAACGCGGCCTGCAGGTCGCGGGCGGGCGCGGCCCAGCCGTCCAGGTCCCAGAGGGACGCGGCGAGCGCGGCGGGGTCGCCTTCGGGGCGGCCCTCGATGAAGGTGCACTGCCGGACGGCGATGTCGGGGCGGGCGCGCAGCAGGTTCGCGGGTCGCATCCAGACGCCTTCGCGGAGTTCGGCGAGCCGGACGTTCGACATGGCCTGGCGGAGGGCGGTGCGTTCGGCGACGGGGCGGCGTTCGGCGGTGATGACGGCGATCTCCCAGGCGCCGTCCCAGGGGCGGGTGCGGGGGGAGCGGGCCTCGTCCTGGCGGGCCTGCCGGGCGAGGAGGCGTTCGGTGAGGCAGTAGCGGTCGCCGTCGCGGACGAGGTCGCCGGCGGCGACCATGCGCGAGAGCGCGACGCGGATCGCCCCGTCGGCGATGCCGAACAGGGCGCCGACGCGGACGAGGTGGCGGACCGGCAGGCGGGGCGGGTGGACGCCCAGCAGGGTGCTCAGGACCACCGACCGTGCGGTGAGGGCCCGGATCTCCATGGTTGCCAGTGACTTTATCGGCAACCCGCGGCATTACAGGTCTTCCGTCATGTGATGGAGAAGTGTAACGTCCGGGGTATGGGCAGCTACCTGATCGAGCCGTTCGACCGGCTCCCGTTCGGTGACGAGGAGAAGGCCCGCCGGTACGCGACCGAGCGGTACCGGGGCGCGGTGGGCCGCAACTGGTACGAGTGCGATCCGACGCTGCGGTTCCTGATGCGGCGCCACCTCGGGGACGGGTTCGGCTGGGCCGAGCCGCGGCTGCGGGAGCTGGGCGCGCTGATGGGCGGCCGGGTCGCCGAACTCGCGGAGGAGACCGACCGCAACCCGCCGCGGCTGGAGAAGTACGACCGGTGGGGACGGGACGTCAGCGAGGTCGTGATGCCGCCGTCGTTCGAGGCGGCCCGCCGGGAGATCGTCGCGACGTCGTTCACCCGCCCCGAGTTCGTCCGCGAGGCGAAGGCGGCGGGGGCGGATCCGGTGGCGCTGGGCGTCGCGTGGAGCTACCTGCTCGACCAGGCCGACATCGGGATGGCGTGCGCGCTCGGGACGGGCGGCGACATGGTCGTCGGGCTGGCGGAGGCGTTCGCGCCGGACGACGTGAAGGCGCGGGTCCGGGAGCTGTTCGCCGCCGGGGCGTTCTCCGGCGAGGCCGCGCAGATGCTGACGGAGCGGTCGGGCGGCTCGGACCTCGGGGCGCTGGAGTCGACGGCCGTCCGCGACGGGGACGCGTGGCGGCTCGACGGGTTCAAGTGGTTCGCGTCGAACGCGAACGGGTCGGCGTTCGTGGTGCTCGCCAAGCCGGTCGGCGCGGACGACGGGGTGCGGGGGATCGCGCCGTTCCTCGTCCTGCGGGAGCGCCGGGACGGGACGCGCAACGGCGTGCGGATCCGGCGGCTCAAGGACAAGCTGGGCACCCGCTCGGTGGCGTCGGCGGAGATCGAGTTCACCGGCGCGGAGGCGTTCCTGCTGGCCCCGGGGTCGTCCGCGGGGGAGGGCGGCGACGGCCGGGGCCTCGCCCGGATGATGGAGCTGACGAACGGCGCCCGGCTCGGCATCGCGACGATGGGGCTCGGCTGCGCGCGGCGCTCGCTCGTCGAGGCGCTCTGCTACGCGCGGGCGCGGGAGGCGTTCGGCGCGCCGCTGGCGGAGCAGCCGCTGATGCGGCGCAAGCTCGCGGAACTGGTCGTCGAGACGGAGGCCGCGCAGGCGCTCGTGTTCGACGGGTACCTGACGCCGCTGCGGCTCGGTCCGGCGCTGGTGAAGCTGCGGGCGGCGCGGCTGGGCGTGACGGCGGCGAGCGACGCGATCGAGGCGCACGGCGGGAACGGGTACATCGAGCAGTGGCCGGTGGCGCGGATCCTGCGGGACGCGCAGGTCAACCCGATCTGGGAGGGCGGCGACAACATCCTGTGCCTGGACGTGCGGCGCGGGATCGAGCGGGCGGGCGCGCACGAGCCGTTCCTCGCCCGGCTGGAGGAGGCCGCCGGGCGGGCGCCCGCGGGGGACGACGCCACGGCCGCGCTCGTCCGGGACCGCATCGGGCATCTCCGCGAGGCCATAGAAGCGTGGCGCGGGCTCGACAAGAGCGTGGCGGAGGCGCGGCTCTACCCGCTGGCGCAGTACATGGCCGACGTGTACGCGGCGGCGCTGCTTCTGGAGCAGGCCGGATGGGAACGCGAGGACGCGGGTACGGACCGCAAGGCCCTCGTCGCGCGCCTTTACGCGCGGGCCCACCTGGCCGATCCGAGCCCCTTGCGCGGCATCGACGGCCCGGCGGAGGATCTCGACCGGTTCGACGAACTCGTCGGCGGGGCCTTCACGGAGGAGTGACGCATGGGGGTGCGGGTCGAGCGGCGCGGGGCCGTGACGACGGTGATCATGTCGCGGCCGGAGGTGCGCAACGCCGTCGACGCGGCGACCGCGGCCGGACTGGCGGACGCCTTCCGGGCGTTCGACGCGGACCCGGCGGCGAGCGTCGCGGTGCTGTGGGGCGAGGGCGGCACGTTCTGCGCGGGGGCCGACCTCGCGTCGATCGGGACGGAGCGGAGCCCGCGCGTCGACCCGCCGCCCGCGGACGGGCCGCTCGGCTGCACCCGCATGCGGCTGTCGAAACCGGTGATCGCGGCCGTCGCCGGGCACGCGGTCGCGGGCGGGCTGGAGCTCGCGCTCTGGTGCGACCTGCGCGTCGCCGAGGAGGACGCGGTGTTCGGCGTGTTCTGCCGGCGCTGGGGCGTCCCGCTCGTGGACGGCGGCACGGTGCGGCTCCCGCGGCTGATCGGCGCGAGCCGCGCGCTGGACCTGATCCTGACCGGACGTCCGGTGGACGCGCGGGAGGCGCTCGACATCGGGCTCGCGAACCGGCTCGTGCCGTCCGGGACGGGCCGGGACGCGGCGGAGGAGCTGGCGGCGGAGCTGGCGCGGTTCCCGCAGGCGTGCCTGCGCAACGACCGGGCGTCCGTGCTGGACGGCGCGGGGCTCGCCGAGGCGGACGCCCTCGCCGTCGAGTACCGGCACGGGCTCGGCTCGCTGGACGACGCGCTCAACGGCGCGGCGCGGTTCGCGGCCGGGCGCGGGCGGCACGGGGACTTCTCCGACATCTGACTTCCCGGACATCCGGCCGATCTCCGACCCGGAACGTTGACCGAATCCGGTTCGGGTCTTAGGTTCCGTTGTGTGCGGGCGGCCGTCGCTACCGAGGGAGTCGATGCATGACCCTGACCGTGGAGCAGGCGGGCCTCGCGCTCGCCGACCCGAAGGCGTACGCCGACGACCGGCGGCTGCACGACGCGTGCACGCTGCTGCGCCGCGAGTCGCCCGTCCACCGGGTCGAGGCGCCCGGCTACAACCCGTTCTGGGCGATCACCCGGCACGCCGACGTCATGGAGATCGAGCGGGCCCACGACCTCTTCCTCAACGCGCCGCGCCCGCTGCTCGCGACGTCCGAACTCGACGCGATCAACCGGCGGCGCGCCGAGCAGGGCATCGGGCTGCGCACCCTCGTCCACATGGACGACCCCGACCATCGGGTCATCCGGGCGATCGGCGCCGACTGGTTCCGGCCCCGCGCGATGCGGGCGATGGAACCGCGCGTCCGGGAGCTGGCGAAGCGGTACGTCGACCGCATGGTCGACATGGGCGGCGAGTGCGACTTCGCGCAGGAGGTCAGCGTCCATTTCCCGCTGTACGTGATCCTGTCGCTGCTCGGCCTCCCCGAGAGCGACTTCGACCGGATGCTGACGCTCACCCAGGAGCTCTTCGGCGGCGACGACGAGGACCGGCGGCGCGGCCAGAGCAACGAAGAGAAGATGCAGGTCGTCTTCGAGTTCTTCGCGTACTTCCAGGAGCTGACCGAGGCCCGCCGCGCGCACCCCACCGACGACCTCGCGTCCGCCATCGCGAACGCCCGCGTCGACGGCGAGCCGCTCAGCGACTTCGACACCACCTCCTACTACGTCATCATCGCGACCGCCGGGCACGACACCACCAGCGCCACCATCGCGGGCGGCCTGCACGCGCTCGTCGAGAACCCCGGCCAGCTCGACCGGCTCCGCGCCGACCCGTCCCTGATGCCGCTCGCCGTCGACGAGATGATCCGCTGGACGACGCCGGTCAAGGAGTTCATGCGCACGGCCGTCCGGGACTACGAGCTGCGCGGCGTCACGATCCGCGAAGGGGACTCGCTGCTGCTGTCGTACCCGTCCGCGAACCGGGACGAGGAGGTCTTCGACGACCCGTTCCGGTTCGACGTCGGCCGCGACCCGAACAAGCACCTGGCGTTCGGCTTCGGCGTCCACTACTGCCTGGGCGCCGCCCTCGCCCGCATCGAGGTCCGCGCGTTCTTCGAGGAGCTGCTGCCGCGGCTGCGCTCCATCGAGCTCGCGGGCGAGCCGGAGGGGATCGCGACCACGTTCGTCGGCGGCCTCAAACGGCTGCCGATCCGCTACAAGATCGCCTGACCTCCCTCTCCGCCCCCCGAGGAGCACACATGCAGATCGACGCCGCCGTCCTGCGGGCCGCCGACGCCCCCTTCGCGATCGAGCGCCTGGACCTCGCCGACCCCGGCCCCGGCGAGATCCTCGTCCGGATCGCCGGCACCGGCATGTGCCACACCGACCAGATGGGCCGGATCCCGGGCGACCTCGTCGCGAAGCCGGTCGTGCTCGGCCACGAGGGCGCCGGCGTCGTCGAGGCCGTCGGCCCGGGCGTCGCCGGCGTCACCGAGGGCGACCACGTGGTCATGTCGTTCGACTCCTGCGGGACCTGCGCCGACTGCCGCGACGGCCACCCCGGCTTCTGCCCGCAGATGGTCGCGCACAACATGCTCGCCGCCCCGCTCGACGGCGTCGCCCGGCTCACCGACGCGTCCGGTGCGGCCGTCCACAACCGGTGGTTCGGCCAGTCGTCGTTCGCGACGCACGCGCTCGGCACCGCCCGCAACGTCGTGCCCGTCGGCCGCGACCTCCCGCCGGACGCCCTCGCGAAGCTCGGCCCGCTCGGCTGCGGCGTCCAGACGGGCGCGGCGTCCGTCCTGATCGCGCTCGGCGTCGGCGCGGGCGACACGTTCGCGGTGTTCGGCGCGGGCGCGGTCGGGCTCGCCGCCGTGATGGCCGCCCGGCTCGCGGGCGCCGCGACGATCATCGCCGTCGACCTGCACGAGTCGCGGCTGGAGCTGGCGCGGGAACTGGGCGCGACGCACACGCTGAACGGCGCCGACGTCGACCTGCCCGGCCAGATCCGCGGGCTCACCGGCGGCGTCCGGTACGCGCTCGACACCACCGCGGTCCCGGACGTCGTCTCCGCCGCCGTCGCGTCGCTGCGGGCGAACGGCGTCTGCGGCCTCGTCGGCGTCGGCGCGACCGAGTACCGCCTCGACGCGAACCTCCTGCTCATGGGACGCACGGTCAAGGGCATCATCGAGGGCGACGCCGTCCCCCACACGTTCATCCCGAAGATGATCGAGCTGTGGCGGCAGGGCCGCTTCCCGTTCGACCGGCTGATCGCCACGTACCCGCTCGCCGCGATCAACGAGGCCGAGGCGGACGCCCACGCGGGCAAGGTCGTCAAGCCCGTCCTCATCCCGGGCGGCTGACCGACCGTCCGGCGGACGGCCGGCGGCCTAGACGAGCCGTTCCACGGCGCGGGCGACGAGGTCGTCGGCCTCCTGCTCGGAGTACACCTCCGGCAGCGTGAGGCGTTCGACGATCAGCCAGTTCAGCGCCATGTGCAGCAGCCGCACCGACGTCGCGTCACCGGGCAGCCCGGACGCCCGGTGGGCGCCGACGTTGGCGTCGACGTCGGCGCGGACGCTCCGCGTGAGCACCTTGCGCAGTTCGGGCCGCCGCGTCGCCTCGAGCCGCAGCTCCAGCAGCGCCAGGTAGCCCGTCCGGAAGCCCGCGACCCGGCGGACGGTCTCGCGCATCACCGCCGCGAGCTTCTCCCGGTCCTGCACGCCTTCCAGGTGGCGGGCGACGGTCTCCTCGTCCGGCTGGAGGCGCTCGTAGACGCGCGCGCCGACCTGGGTGAACAGGTCGTCGCGGTTGGCGAAGTAGTTGGACGCCGTCCCCGTCGGGACCCCGGCCGCGCCGTCCACCGCCCGGAACGTCAGCCCCCGCGCGCCCTGCTCGGCCAGCACCTCGATCGCGGCGTCGATGAGCGCCGCCCGCCGCTCCTCGTTCCTGCGCACGTTGACACCACTCCATGTGTAGTTCTAATCTCCAGACCACTGCATCCATAGTACTACGGACGGAGTTATTCATGCGCTGGCTCGTCTACTACATCGGCGTGTCCATCGACGGCCGCATCGCGGGCCCCGGCGGGCGAGCGGACTTCTACCCCGTCGGCGAGGGCGAGGCCGCCGCCGCGTACATGACCTGGGTCAACGAGCGTTACCCGGAGACCGTCCCCACGCAGTACCGGACGCACGCCGGCCTCGCGGACGCCCCCAACAAGCGGTTCGACACCGTCCTGATGGGGCTGGACACCTACCGGACCGTGCTCGCCCAGGGGATCGGCAGCCCCTACGCGCACCTGCGGCAGTACGTCGCCTCCACCTCCCTGGACCGCATCGACGACCCCTCCGTCGAGCTGGTGCGCGACGCCGCCGCGCTCGTCCGGGACCTCAAACGCCAGGACGGGCCGGACGTCTGGCTCTGCGGCGGCGGAGGACTCGCCGGCACGCTGCTGCCCCAGATCGACGAACTGATCATCAAGAGCTACCCGGTGATCGCGGGCGCGGGCACCGCCCTCGTCGAAGGCGCCTTCGACCCCACCGTGTTCACCCCGACCGGCCACCGGTCGTTCCCCAACGGAGCCGCCATCACCTGGTACGCGCGGCGGCCCGGGCGGGAGGGTTAGCGGACGCGGTGGAGGAGGGGATCGCCGCGGTCGAGGCGGCGGCAGTTCTCCACCGCGACCTCGAAGTACCGGTCCCACGTCTCGCGCGTCAGCCACGCGACGTGCGGCAGCACGACCGTGGTGTCCAGCTTCAGCAGCGGATTCGCGGGGTCGACCGGCTCGGACTCGAACACGTCGAGGCCCGCGCCGCCGAGCCGTCCCGACGCCAGCTCCCGGACGAGCGCCGCCTCGTCGACCACCGCGCCGCGCGCCGTGTTCACGACCACCGCGCCGTCCGGGAGGAGCGCGAGCCGCCGCTCGTCCAGCAGGTGGTGCGTCTCGTCCGTCAGCGGGACGTGCACCGACAGGACGTCGCTCGCCCGCAGCAGCCCGTCGAGGTCGCGCCACGCGGGATCGTCCGGGCGCGGCCGCCGCGACGTGTACAGGACGCGCGCGCCGATCGCCTCCAGCATCCCCCGCAGCAGCCCCGCGATCTCGCCGCCGCCGAGCAGCCCGACCGTCCGGCCCTTCAGCTCACCGCCGACCAGCGCCCGGTCGGCGGGCCAGCCCGCGCCCGCCCGGGTGCGCGCGTCGAACGTCACGACGCGGCGCAGCACCGACAGCATCAGCAGCAGGCTCGTCTCCGCCACCGCCTGCGCGTTCCGCCCCGGCATGTTCGCGACCGCGATGCCGCGCTCCGCCGCCGCGTCCAGATCGATCGTGTTCACCCCGGTGCCGAGCTTCTGGATCAGCCGCAGCTTCGGCGCCCGGTCCATGTCCGCGCCGGTCAGCGGCCGCAGCACGTGCCAGATCACCTCGGCGTCCGGCAGCAGCTCCGCGAACCGGGCCTCGTCCTCCTCCGGGCAGCTCACCACGTCCAGCCCCGGCTCCGAACGGTCCATGTCGTAGTGCAGCAGAACGCGCATGCCCGGCCTTTCGATCATCGATTCATGGAACGTGAACCCGGCGGGCCCGGCCCTTGTTCCCCGGGTAGGTTCACCATCATGACCTGGCCCGAACTGCCGATCGTCCAGGCGCCCATGGCGGGCGGGCCGTCCACGCCCGAACTCGCCGCCGCCGTCTCCGGCGCGGGCGGCCTCGGCTTCCTCGCCGCCGGCTACCGGACCGCGGCGGCCATGCGCGCCGACATCGCCCGCACCCGCGAGCTGACGTCCCGCCCCTTCGGGACGAACCTGTTCATGCCGTCGCACGACGACGTCGACGCCGCGGCGGTCGAGGCGTACCGGGCGCGGCTCGTCCCCGAGGCCGAACGGCTCGGGGTCGTTCCCGGGAGCCCGGCGCCGTCCGCACGCGACGACGACCACGACGCGAAGATCGCCGCACTGCTCGACGACCCGCCCGCGTTCGTGAGCTTCACCTTCGGCACGCCTTCGGCCGATGTCGCCCGGGCCTTGCAGGGACGCGGCGTCACCGTCGTCGTCACCGTCACCACGGTGGACGAGGCCCTGCAGGCGTTGCACGGGTCGGGTGCGGACGCCCTCTGCCTGCAGGGTTCCGAGGCCGGCGGGCATCGGGCGTCCTTCGCGAACACCCTCGACGACGGCCCGCCGGTCCGCGAGCTGCTCGCCGCCGTGCGGGCCCGCACCGGCCGTCCGCTGATCGCCGCCGGGGGCCTCGCCACGCGGGCGGACGTCGCCGAACTCCGCGGGCTCGGGGCGGACGCCGTGCAGCTCGGCACCGCGTTCGTCCGGTGCCCCGAGAGCGGCGCGAACGCCGTGCACAAGGCCGCGCTCGCCGATCCCCGCTTCACCGCGACCGCCGTCACCCGCGCGTTCAGCGGGCGTCCCGCGCGCGGCCTCGTCAACCGCTTCCTCGCCGAGCACGACGGCCGCGCGCCCGCCGCGTACCCGGACGTCCACCACGTCACCGCGCCGCTGCGGAAGGCCGCCGTCGCCGCGGGCGACCCGGACGTCCCGAACCTGTGGGCGGGCACGTCCTGGCGGCACGCGACGGACGCCCCCGCGGCCGAGGTCGTCCGGTCCCTGGCGGGCTGACGGCCCGTCAGCTCCCCGCCTTCGCGACCGCCTCCCGGACCGCCGGGGCGATCTCCCCGCCCCACCGGCCGAGCGAGACGTCGTCGTGCGCGCCGTGGCCGGGCGGGAACAGCAGGAACCCGGACGCGCCGTGCTCCAGTACCGCCCCGGTCAGCTCCTCGACCCACTGGTCCGCGGACCCGCCGACCCAGCGGCCCTCGCGGTCGCGGGTGGCGGGCAGCGGCCGGTCGGTGATGCGGCCGGGCAGGTTGTAGACCGTGCGGACGTCCTGCGGGTCCCGCCCGGCTTCGGCCGCCGCCGCGTCGATGACCGGCCGCGACGTCCGGTACCGCTCGCTGAGCCAGTCCGCCGCGTGCCCCGGGATCCAGCCGTCCGCGACCCGGCCCGTCGCGGCCAGGGACCGCTTCCCGACCGACCCGGTCCAGACGGGCGGCGCGGGCACGGGCGCCGGCTCGATGCCGTCCACCCGGTAGTGCCGGCCGTGGTGGGTGACCGGTTCGCCGCCGCCCGACAGTGCCTTGACCAGGACGATCGCCTCCTCGAACGCGTCCACCGCCTCGCCGGGCGACAGCCGCGGCACCCCCATGTCGGCGATCCGGTCCCACAGCCCGCCCGCGCCCATGCCGAGCACCACCCGGCCGCCCGACAGCGCCGATAGCGTCGTCACCGTCCGCGCCAGCATGGGCGCGGGCCGGGTCGGCAGGTTGCTCACGTTGGCGAAACCCGCGATGTGCCGGGTCTGCCCGAGGACGAAACCGATCGTCGCGTACGCGTCGAGCCGTCCGCCGATGTACGGGTGGTCCGACAGGGAGAACAGGTCGAGGCCGTCCTGATCGGCCCGCCGCACCATGCGCAGCAACTCGGGCGCCTCGTCGATGCCCGTGTGGGCGCCGAACCCGAAAACGACATCCTCGATGGACATGGGCTTTCCCTCCGTCGCTCCGTCACCACGCGTACGCCCTACATTCCGCGCAGGAAGGACGCACGCGTTGGTTCGTGCCACGAACTGTATTAGTTCGTGGCACGAACTTCAAGAGCCGATCGTCCGGGGGCCTTCGGGTCAGCGGTCGTGGGTGTCCTCGCCCGGTTCGAGGAAGACGGCCGGGACCTCGTTGTCGAGGACGACGCGGCCGAGCAGCTCGGCGAGGGAGTCCCGCTCGGTGTCGTCCAGCCCCCGCGTCAGCTCCTCGATCCGCCGGCACGTCTCGGTGAAGAACGCGTGCGCCAGCCGGTCGCCCTTCGAGGTGAGCGCGACCCGCACCGCCCGCGTGTCCCGTTCGTCCGTCTCGCGGCGCACCAGCCCGTTGCGCTCGGTGCGGTCCACCAGCCCGGTCAGGCTCGACTTGGCCAGCCTCAGCATCGACCCCAGCTCGCCCATGCCGTACGGCTGCTTCATCAGCACGCACAGCAACTGCCCCTGCTGCGCGGTGATGCCGTGTTCCCGGGCCGACTCGCCGTACACGGCGTTCACCAGGAACGTGGACCGCACGAGCGCGGACGCGATCCCGATTCGGCCGTCGTCATTTTTGAGCACGCGGCCAGTGTACCGACGAACCCCCCGGAGTTCGTGTGACGAACTATCGGGCGCCCCAGTCCCAGAGGGCCTGCAGGACCGGGCCGAGCTCCCGCACCACCAGCGTCGTCCACCGCCCCCGCAGCGCCGCCGGCGCGATCTCTACCGGGCACTCCTCCTCCGCCGGCGCCGCGACCGCCGCGCGCGGATCGTCCGGCAACCCCGGCCGGATAACCGTTTGGTGAGCCACGGGCGCGCCTTCTAGGTTCTCGGTCACTAGCCCCCACCGGAAGGATCCCAGGATGCGACCGCTCGCCGAACGCCCCGAGGACGTCCCCGCCGTCTTCGCCGACCGCTTCAACTCCGGCGACCCTGCCGCCCTCGCCGAGGTCTACGAGGACGACGGCATGCTCGTCCTCGGCTCGCCCCTCACCGGCGAGGCCGCCCACGCCGCGAACGCCCACCTCCAGGGCCTCGGCGTGCCGATCACCGTCCGTCCCCGGCACGTCCACGCCAACGGCGACCTCGCGCTCCTGATCGTCGACTGGGCCATCGAGGGCACCGGCCCGGACGGCGAACCCGTCGCCGTCCGCGGCACCGCGACCGACGTCGCCCGGCGCGGAAAGGACGGGTACTGGCGGTACGCGATCGACAACCCCTTCGGCGTCGAAGAGTTCAGAGGGCCCTGAACTTGAGAAGTGACACGTGGACGAACGGCTCCGCCGGATCGCCGCCAAGCCGGCGATCGTCCCCCACCTGACCCACCGCTCGCACTCGTTCGGCGAGGAATCGCACGGCTGCGCCCTCGGGCCGCCACTGACCGAGGCCCAGGTCGCCGCCCGCACGCCGCCTCACTCCCGACGACCGCGCCGCACGCGTCACCGACCCCATTCGGGGATCGGAGCCCTAGAGTGTCGCTTACCTCGGATTTGTCGATACGGCGATTGGCGTACGCAGTGAGCAGCAACGTGACCGACGACCTGCCGAAGATCACGGCGTTTCCCGACGTCGAAGTGGCTCGGAACCACGGCAGCAGATGGTCGAATGCGGAGCTCTCCGACGACCAGTACAGGGCACTTGCCGTGGGCTTCTACTACACCTACTCCTGGGCGGCATATGCCGACACCGTCGCCTTGCTGCCCGAGTACGACGATGAACCGGAGACCCGGCGCGAGCGGTCGATCGAAGGGTTGCACAGGTCGTGGGGAGTCGACAACGCCGCCGACGCCCGCGACACCATCGGCGCGCTGCTCCGCGGCATGCACGCGCCGATTTTCGAGGCCGTCCATCCGCTGGCGATGGAGGCGGCGAAACAAGAATCCAAGCTCGGCATGCCGGACGTCTCCAGCGAGCATCGCGAGTTCCTGCGGACCCTCTCGAAGTTCCGTCGCGAATCGGGGTCCGGCGGTTACGACCGCTACTACGAGACCTGGTGGCAAGCCATCAAACTCGGACTCGTCGACAGCTTGCCGCAGCCGTTGCAGACCGATGTCACCGCCTGGGATCTGTGCCGCGTCGTCTTCGTCGTCCGGGCCGCGCACACGGCCGGCTACCTGAGCGAGGACGAGGCGTGGGACCACCTGTACGAAGGGTTGGCGAAGGCGCAACGGCACTACCGCAATTGGAGGCAGCTCGCCGACGGATGGCTGACCGGCGCCATCTTCTGGGCGGCCCACCAGGATCTCGCGGCGGCGAAAAAAGAGATCGCGGCGCGACGCAAGATCATCTTCTATCAGCACGTGCACCAGTCGAGTCCCTGGCGGCTGTACGCGCTGCACCCTGGGGCGCCGAAGTTCGGCCTGGGGAACTGGTTCTGAACGTCAGTTCGGCATCGCCAGCAGGATGCCCGTCGCCCGGCGTTCGAAATCCGCGTCGTCGACCATGCCGAGCGTGCGCCGTTCCACCAGGAGCTGCCATTCGGCGAACAGATCCGCCGACGACGGCCGCGACCATGCGATCGAGCCGTCGACGGCATCGATCTCGCAGACCAGTCGCAGCGCTTGAGCGCACCGGTCGATGTCGGCCGCATCCTCACCGGGAAATTCCAGATCCGCCATGACTCCGGTGGACACGCGCAACACCGGACCGTTCTCCGGCGTACCAAGGACCTCGACGCCGTCCACGAACGCGACCGGAAAAGCGTGGACGGCTTCCCGGGCCATGAACAGCACCTGCACGGTGCTGATCGCCAGGATCCCGGCAACACCCTTATGCCACGCCAGCGCCAGTTCGAGGTAGTGCTCGTCCAGCCTGGTGTACTCGCGCAGCACCGCAATGCGCTCTGCGCGGACGGGCGAGTGCATCCGGGCGGCCGCCGCGTCGACATCGGGCCGGATCGGGCCGTCCGCCCCGACCAGCGGCTTCGGCGGGCTCAGGTCCGGCCGCCGCGGAGCGATCCTTCGCATCTCCAGTAGTTCGCTCTGGACGGCCTGGATCAGCGCCTCCGCCTGCTCCCGCATCTCGGCGTCCAGGAACACCGGCACCGGATGGTGCTGCGTCCGCGCGCCGTCGACCACGAAATCCGGTGAACGGAAGTACAGCAGCATGACCGGCTCGGCGTTTTTCGAGATCCCGAGCCTGAGCCGAGACAGATCGCGGACCATGAAATGGAGCGTGCCCTCGTCGTTGGCCCGCAGCGACACGACGCTCAGTTGGCTGTTCGCGTAGCGGACGACCATCGTGCGTCCCCACACCTCGATCACGCTCGCTCCTCCCCGCCCGCCCCGGCGTGCCGGTGCCGATCGTCGATCACTCGCGCGCCCGCCCTGGGGAGCGCGAGCGACAAGTAAACATTAGTGTTCACTTGACGCTTCGGGAGGCTCGACTTTCTGAACAGGCCCCAGCCCGATGCGGCGGGCGGGGTGTTCGTCATCTGGATATCCGGGCGGGCGGGTTGACCTTGACGTGGGCGTGAAGGTTTTAGCGTCCGGGCATGGATGCGCAGAGGACGCGGGACGCGGCGGTCGTCGAGGAGTCGCCGCGGTCGTTCCCGCCGTGGTTGTTCGCCCTGTTCCTCCTCGCCTTCTCGTTCGGCACGGACGACCTCGTCATCGCCGGCGTGCTGCCGGACATTGCGCGCGACCTGGACGTGTCGGTGGCGGCGAGCGGGCAGCTCGTGACGGTGTTCGCGTTGACGTTCGCGCTCGGTGCGCCGGTCGCGGCGGCGGTGACGGCGCGGGTGCCGCGGCGGGGGCTGCTGGTGGGGGCGGCGGCGGTGTTCGTGGTCGCGAACCTGGGCGCGGCGGCGGCGCCGGGGTACGGGTCGGCGCTGGTGGCGCGGGTCGTGGCGGGGCTCGCGGCGGCGACCGCGTCGCCGGCGGCGTTCGCGGCCGCGGCGGCCGCCGCGCCGGAGGGGCGGCGGGGGCGGTTCCTCGCCGTGGTGAGCGCCGGGATGACGACGTCGCTCGTCGCGGGCGTCCCGGTCGGGACGTGGATCGGGGACGCGCTGGGGTGGCGGGCGACGATGCTGTACGTCGCCGCGCTCGCGGCGGTCGCGGGGGTCGTGTTGGCGGTGACGCTGCCGGGGCTGCCCGGTGCGGCGCCGGTCCGGGGACGGCTGCGGGCGCTGCGGCGGCCGGGGACGGCGGTCGCGCTGGTCGCGATGGTCCCGGCGGGCGCGGGCGGGATGATGTCGTACGTGTACATCACCGAGATCGCCGGGCGGCTCGGGGACGTGCGGGGCGCGGCGGTGGCGCCGGTGATCACCGCGGCCGGGGTCGCCGGGATCGTGGGGGCGTTCCTCGGCGGGCGGGCCGTGGACGCGCTGGGCGCGCCGAAGGCGCTCGTGGTGTTCATGGCGGGGGTGGCGGCCGCGCCGGTGTCGATGGTCGTGCTCGACGGGATGGGCGGCCCGTATCCGGCGGTGGTCGTGGGGGTCGTGTTCGTGTTCTACGGGCTCGTGACGTGGGGGATCGCGCCCGCGACGCAGGCGTGGCTGCTCGACCGGGGCGGGCCGGACGCGGCGGGGGAGCTGCTGGCGGTGAACAATGCCTGCATGTACCTCGGGTTCTCGCTCGCCGGGGGCGTCGGCGGGCTGGCGCTGGGCGCGGGCGGCGCGGCGGCGGTGCCGGTCGCGGCGGCGGGATGCGCGGGGCTGTCGTTGGTTCTGTTCGCGGTGGCGCTCGTGGGGAGGCGTGATGCGGATCGGTGAGGTCGCACGGTGCGCGGGGGTGTCGACCCGGGCGGTGCGGTACTACGAGGAGCAGGGGCTTGTGCACGCCGAGCGGGACCGCAACGGGTACCGGGTGTACGGGCCGGAGAGCGTCGGGCTGGTGCGGGAGATCGCGCGGCTGCTGCGGCTCGGGCTGAACACCGACGACGTCGCGACGTTCGTCGGGTGCCTGGGGCGGGGCGAGCCGCCGTCGGGGGAGTGCGTCGATCTGCTGCGGGTCTACTCGGAGCGGCTGGGGGCGCTGGACGAGCGGATCCGGGCGCTCACGGAGGTGCGGGACCGGCTGGCGGCGGAGACCGACCGGATCGCCGAACATATGGCGGGCCGCTAGGGCCCCGGTTCGTCAGCCGGTGGCGCGGGTGGCGCGGGCGGCCAGGTCGCGCAGGTGCTCGACGAGTTCGGGCGGGTCGTGCACGGTGAAGTCGCAGCCGAGCATGAGCAGCCGGGCCGCGAGCCACGGCAGGGTGTCGGCGTAGGTGTCGAGGCGGCAGGTCCGCTCGTCGACGGGGGTGACGTCGGCGGGGTCGGCGCCGAGCCCGGCGCGGACCTCCTCGGCGGGGGCGTGCAGGGTGACCGTCGCGGTGTGGACGGGCGCGAGCGCGTACATCCGGTCGGTGACGAACGCGACGGCGTCGCCGCCGGGGACGTCGCGGGGCGCGAACCGCTGCCCGGTGGGGTGCGGCTCCCGGATCCGGTCGGCGCGGAAGATGCGCCAGTCGTCGCGTTCGGTGTCGTGGGCGAGCAGGTACCAGCGGCGGCCCGCGGCGACCAGCCGGTACGGTTCGACCTTCCGGCGGGTCGCGGCGCCGTCGGCCTTGACGTAGGCGAACCGCAGCGCCTCCCGGTTGGCGACGGCGGCCGCGGCGGTCGCGAGGACGTCCGGGTCGACGCGGGGCCCGCCGCCCGGGGGCGGCATCGCGACGGTCGCGGCGTTCAGCACGCCGACCCGCCGCCGCAGCCGCGCGGGGAGCACCTGCTCCAGCTTGGCGAGGGCCCGGACGGACGCGTCGCCGATGCCGTCGACGGCGTGCCCGGCGGCGGTGCGCAGGCTGACGGCGATCGCCACGGACTCCTCGTCGTCGAGCAGCAGCGGCGGCATCGCGGTCCCGGCGACGAGCCGGTACCCGCCGTCCGGGCCGGTGGTGCCCTCGATGGGGTAACCGAGGCCGCGCAGCCGGTCGACGTCGCGGCGGACCGTGCGGGGGCTGACGCCGAGCCGGCCGGCGAGTTCGCCGCCGGGCCACTCGCGGGGCGTCTGGAGCAGCGACAGCAGGGTGAGGAGCCGTCCGGGGGTGTCCGTCATGGTCTCCAGGATCCGTGTGGTTGAGGACAGGAGTTGACCTAAACCCACTCTAGCTTGGGCCCATCAGCACCGAGGAGGACACATGACCGTTCGCCCGTTCCGCATCGACGTCCCGCAGGCCGACCTGGACGACCTGAACGAGCGGCTCGCGCGCACCCGGTGGCCGCGGCGGCTCCCGGGCGAGGGCTGGAGCCGCGGCGTCCCGGTCGCCTACCTGGAGGAGCTGGCCGAGTACTGGCGCACCGGGTTCGACTGGCGCGCCCAGGAGGCCCGGTTCAACGGGTTCCCGCAGTTCATGACCGAGATCGACGGGCACGACGTGCACTTCCTGCACGTCCGGTCGGACGATCCGGACGCCGTCCCGCTGCTGCTGACGCACGGCTGGCCGAACTCGTTCGTCGAGTTCGTCGACCTGATCGGGCACCTCCGGGACTTCCACGTCGTCGTCCCGTCCGTCCCGGGCTACGGGTTCTCGGCGGCGCCCCGGGACACCGGCTTCGGCGTGGCGCGCGTCGGCCGCATGTGGGCGGAGCTGATGCGCCGCCTCGGCCACGACCGGTACGTGGTGGAGGGCGGCGACCTGGGCGCCTACATCGCGCCGGAGGTCGCGAAGGCCGCGCCGGAGCACGTCGCGGGCGTGTACGTCATCGGCGGGCTCGGCTTCCCCACCGAGCGGGACGTCCCGGACATGACGCCCGAGGAGCGCGCGCACTTCGCGGCGATGCAGGAGTGGACGACCGGCGGCGTCGACCACCACGCGATCCAGCGGGCCGCGCCGCAGACGTTCGCGTACGGGTGGAACGACTCCCCGGCGGCGGCACTGGCCTGGATGATGCAGAAGTTCGAGGACTTCAACGTCACGGACGTCCCGGCCGACAAGGCGATCGACCGCGACCTGATCCTCGCGAACGTCGGCCTGTACTGGTTCACGGGGTCGTTCGGGACGGCCGCGTGGCCGTACTACGAGACGTCCGAGTCGGGGTGGCCCGAGGGGCAGGACCTCGTCCCGACCGGCGTCTACAGCGGCGACCCGCCCAGCATCCGCCGGCTCGCCGAGCGCACCAACACGATCGTCCACTGGCCGGAGGGCAACCCGGGCGGCCACCACTTCATCGCGATGGAGCGCCCGGACGCCCTGGCCGCCGACCTGCGCAGGTTCGCCGCGCTCGTCCGCTGACCGGCGCCCGGAGCGGCCCCGTTCCCGGCGGAACGGGGCCGTCCCGGTCACGGCACCAGGACGACCTTGCCGGGCAGGCGTCCGGCGACGGCCGCGTCGTGGACGGCCGCGAGGTCGGCCAGCGGCCGCCGCGCGCCGACGTCGATCGTCGGCTCGCCCGCGTCGACCCGCGCGACCAGCTCGGCGAGCCGCGCGGCGTCGCTGCGCGCGAACACCCGCGCCGTCCGGACGCCGGTCCCGTCGGGCGCGGGGGTGGTGGTGCTGCTCGGCGACATCATGACCCGCGTCCGCGACCACATGCGCGCCCGCCCGCCCCGCTCCGCCGCCTCCCGCAAACGCCGCGGCGACGGACGACCGTAACCGGACAGAACGCGCACGACGGCGCCGTCACGCCGTACGATCACCCGACTGGCGCGCCGGGAAGTCTGGTCGGCACATCGACATCCGTCGGCCGGTGCGCCCCCGCGCCCGGCCCGTCGAGAGGCCGCAGGCATGCGCGAACGCGAACGGCTCAGCCCGACCGGTCTGCCCTGGCCGCGGGAGTGGTCCGGGATCCGCAGGCACGGACGGACGCGCAGCGCGGTCTTCGCCGCGGTCGGGGTCGTGCTGCTCGTCTTCGCGGGCCTGTTCGCGGCGTGGCCGACGGCACCCGAGGACGCCCATATGGCGTGGGCGTTCGTGCCTCTCGGCGTCGGGGTGCTGCTCGTTTCGTTCGTGGTGCGGGTCGGAACTGACCGGTCGGCGGTCTTCGTCGCCGTCCTGGAGGACGGCGACGAGCGGGTCTCCGGTGCGGCCTTCCCCGTCCGGCGCGACGTCCGTCCGGCCACGGCGACGGCCGTCGTGCTCTTCGGGGCGGGCGCGCTCGGGATGTTCCTCTCCCCGGACCCGGCGGTCGGCGCGGATCCTGTCCTGCTGGCGATCGGAACCGTGCTCGTCGTCGCGGGCATCGTCGCGGCCGCCGCCAGAACCGGGTTCCGGGGCGTGGTGCTGGCGCCGGGGCTCGTCGTCGTCCGGACCGCGCTGTTCGGGCGTTCCGAGCGGCTGGCCTGGGAGGACGTCCTGGACGTCATCGTGTACGAGGCGCAGGGCGGTCCGGCCTTCGCCCTGGTGCCCGTCGACCTGGACGTCTTCGGCACCGACCGCCGGGACCGGTTGCGGGCGGCGTTCGGGGAAGGCCGGGTGGAGGTCCACGCGGGGCGGTTCGGCGTCGACCCGGCTCTGCTGCTGCTCGCCCTCCGCCACTACCTCCACCACCCCGGCGACCGGCGCGAACTCGGCACCCGGGAGGCGGTCGAGCGGATCCGGGCGGGGCGGCTCCTCGGCTAGGAGGACGTCCAGGAGCGGCCGGTGAGGCGTTCGTAGACGTCGATGTAGCGGGCGCGGGTGGCGTCGACGACGTCCTGCGGGATCTCGGGGCCGGGCGGGGTGCGGTCCCAGTCGAGGGTGCTGCTCCAGTCGCGGACGAACTGCTTGTCGAGGGAGTGCTGCGCGCGTCCCGGCGCGTAGGCGTCGGCGGGCCAGAAGCGGGACGAGTCGGGCGTGAGGACCTCGTCGCCGAGGACGAGCGTCCCGTCGGTGGCGCGGCCGAACTCGAGCTTGGTGTCGGCGATGATGATGCCGCGCTCCCGCGCCAGTTCGGCGCCGCGCCGGTAGACGTCGAGCGTGACGTCGCGGAGGCGTTCGGCGGTGTCGGCGCCGATCTCCGCGACGACGTCGTCGAACGTGATGAACTCGTCGTGCCCCTCGACGGCCTTCGTCGTCGGGGTGAAGATCGGCTCGGGGAGCTTCGACGCCTCGACGAGGCCGTCGGGCAGCGCGATGCCGGACACCGCGCCGTCCTTCTCGTACTGCTTCAGCCCGAGGCCGGTGAGGTAGCCGCGGGCGATCCACTCGACGGGCAGCATCGACAGGCGGCGGCACCGGATCGCCCGGCCCTCCCACTCGTCCGGGACGTCCGTCGCCGACACGACGTGGTTGGGGATGATGTCGCCGAGCTGCTCGAACCACCACAGCGAGAGCTGCGTGAGGATCTTGCCCTTGTCGGGGACGGTCGTGGGGAGCACGACGTCGTACACGCTGACCCGGTCGGACGCGACGAGGATCAGTTCGTCCCCGTCCGCGTAGACGTCCCTGACCTTGCCGGAGTGGACGAGTTCCATCGGCGCTCCTCAGCTCGCGTTGCGGTGTGCGGGCGCCCGCAGGGCGTCGGCGTCCGCTGAGGAGCGTCCGGTCACCTCCAGGCGCCCGCGAAGTTTACCTGGTCGCGCGCGGGACGAACGGCGCCGCTCGTCCCGCGCGCGGGGCGTCCGGGCGTCAGGCGGCGAGCGTGCGGGCGCCGAAGCCGCGGGCGGCGGCGACGGCCGCGGAGTGGTGCTCGCGGGCGGTGTCGCGCAGGCCCTCCATGCCGGGGGTGGTGGCGGCGAGGGTGAGCTCGCGCTTGATGACGGTGAGGTCGGCCTGCCAGATGTCGGCGAGGACGCGCTCCAGGTACGGGGTGGAGTGGTCCCAGCCTTCGCGCGGGGCGCCGGGGCCGTAGCCGCCGCCGAGCGTGGTGACCAGCGCGGTGGGGGTGCTCTGGAGCAGCGGCTCCGTGGGCGAGCAGCCCGCGATCACGAGGTCCACCCAGGTCTTGAAGTGCTGCGAAACGCCGTAGTTGTACAGCGGGACGGCGAGGATCGCGGCGTCGGCGTTCCGGAGCTCCTCGGCGAGGGTCGCGCCGAGGGCGAGGGCTTCCAGCTGGGCGGGGGTGCGCTCCTCCGCGGGCGTGAATCCGGCGGTGACGGCGAGCGTCCAGGCGTCCGCGGGCAGCGCGCCGGTGCCCAGGTGGCGGCGGGTCACCGTGGTGCCGGGGTGCGCGGCGGTCCACTCGGCCTCGGCGATGTCGGCGAGCTCGGCGGACGCGGACGCGCCGGGGGTGATGCTGGCGTCCAGGCGGAACAGGTTCATGGCACTCCTCGATAGCGGCGGGACGCGGCGGTGCGCCGCGGCCTCCCGAACAACTAAGCGGACTTTACCCCGCTTCTATTCCCGGCGGTAGATTGTCCGCGTGGCCCCGTCCGTCGTCCCCTTCGGGAGGCCGCGCGGCGAGCGCGCCGACGCGGCCCGCAACCGCGAGCTCCTGCTGGCGACGGCCCGCGAGATCATCGCCGAGCACGGCGTGGCGAAGGTGACCATGGACGGCCTCGCCGAGCGCGCCGGCCTAGGCAAGGGCACCGTCTTTCGCCGCTTCGGCTCCCGCGCGGGCATCTTCCGGGCGCTGCTGGACGCGGACGAACGGGCCTTCCAGCAACGCGTCCTGGCCGGGCCGCCGCCGCTCGGCCCCGGCGCCGCCCCGGTCGACCGCCTGGTCGCCTACGGCCGCGCCCGCATCGCCTTCCTCCTCGACCACCTGGACATCGCCCGCGCCGCCCACGACCGGGACCGTCCGGTCGCCGTCGCCGCGGACGCCACCCAGCTCCACATCCGCGTGCTGCTCGACCAGGCCGGGGTGCGGATGCCCGCCATGGAGGGCGTCGCGGTCCAGCTCACCGCCGCGCTCGAAGGCCCGCTGCTGCTGACCCTGTCGGCGACCGAGAACCTCCCGCTCCTGGAACCGGACGCCGGGCGCATGCTCTGCGACGGCTGGGCGGCCCTGATCGAGCGCATCGTCCGCTGACCGACGCGGCGACCGCCCGTCCCGTCCGCTTCCGTGAAAGATCGGCGGAGGTCCGGACATGTACGGGTGATCACCGAACGAGGAGCCGACATGCCGAAGACCACCGATGGGTGAGGACGAGTTCACGGCGGTCTACGCCGCCACCTACCGACCCCTGCTCGGCTACGCGCTGCGCCGCTGCGACTCCCCCGAGGACGCCGCCGACGTCGTCGCCGAGACGTTCGCGATCGCCTGGCGGCGCGCCGCCGAGATGCCCGCGGGCGACCAGGCGCGCCTGTGGCTGTACGGGGTCGCGCACCGCGTCCTCGCCAACCAGCGGCGCGGCGCGCGGCGCAACACGATCAAGACCGCGGCGCTGCGGGCGGAACTGTCGGCCGGGACGCCGCCGCGCCCCGCACCGGAACCGGACGGCCCGGCCGTCGCCGACGTGTTCCGTGCGCTGCCGGACCGCGACCGCGAGCTGCTCGCGCTCGTCGCCTGGGAGGGCCTGTCCAACGCCGAGATCGCCACGGTGCTGGGGTGCTCGCGCAACGCGGCGAGCATCCGCCTGCACCGCGCCCGCCGCCGGTTCGCCCGCGCCCTGCGGGCCGCGGGCGTCGACGACCCGCCGGCCGAAGCGCGGCGCCGCGCCGCCGTCCACCCGGTCCGTTCTTCGAGGAGTGAGCTGACATGACGTCCCGGATCGACGAACTCGTGGCGGGGCTGGCCCCGGTGCACGACGACGATGTCACCAGCGAACCGTCCGGGCGAGGGGGCCGCGAGCTGCTCGCCGCCGTCCTCGCCGAACGGCCCCCGGCGCCCCGGCGGCGCCGCCGCGTCCCCCGGCTCGCGGCCGGTGCCGTCGCCGTCACCGCCCTCGCGGCCGCGCTCGTCGTCGGCCCGGCCGGGTGGGAGTCCGAGCCGCTGCGCAGCTACGCCAACGCGGCGGTGGCGATCGACGTCGAGGGCGAGATGTACGAGGTGCGGGTCAAGGACGCGTACGCCGACCAGCGCGAGTTCAGCGAGGCGTTCGCCCGGTTCGGGCTCGACGTCCGGCTGCGCGTCGTCCCCGTGTCGCCGCGCCGCGAACGCGACTTCGTCCAGGTGCAGACCCTGCGTCCGGCGTCCGACGGCGGGCTCCCGCCCGGTGGCCTGACGGGCTCCCACAGCGCCGAGCTGGAGTGCTCGCCCGGCCAGGACGTCTGCTCGCTGAGGGTCGGGCTCGGCGGCGAGGGGTTCCGCAGGCTGGGCGCCGACATCCGCATCGGCCGCGCGGCCCGCCCCGGCGAGGTGTACGCGGACGCCGCCCCGGCCGCGGGCGACCGGCCCGCGAGCCTCGGCCTCACCGGCCGGACCGTCGGGGAGGCCCTCGCGGAGCTGCGCCGCCGCGGGCTCGGCGCCGCCTTCACGATCGGCGCGTTCAGGCCCGACGGTTCCGGCAGCATGTGGGACCCGCCGGCGCTGTGGCGCCCCGACGCCGACCGCCGCGTCACCGGCGCGTGGACGCGCAGCTCCACCACGGTCGGCCTCCTGGTCGCCCCGGCCGACGGCGACCCCGCGCCCCTGCCCGTCCCGGCCGACTGACCCCGCGCGGACGGCCGGTGGAGGGCGTCAGTCCTGCTGGTCCGCGTGGACGTAGCTCTCGGGCAGCAGGTCGCGGATCGGCACCGCCCGCAGCGCGCCGCGCGCGCCGACGATCACGTCGATCTCCGGGAAGTAGTCGAGCAGCACCTGCCGGCACCGGCCGCACGGCGGCAGCACCCCGCGCCCGCCGTCGCCCACGGCGACGATCGTCCGCAGGTCCCGCACGCCCTGCCCGGCCGCCGCGCCGATCACCACCAGCTCGGCGCACGGCCCGCCGGTGAAGTGGTACACGTTCATCCCCGAGACGATCCGGCCGTCCCGCGCCCGCGCGGCCGCCGCCACCGTGTGGTTGTCGTCCCGCTCGTGGGCCGCCGCCATCTCCTCGGCCGCCCGCACCAGCTCATGATCGACGTCGTTCACCCGTCCCATGGTGCCCGCCCTCCGAGAGCGGTGCGGGCGGCCCACCGGAGCGCGGCGACCCCCGGCGCGTCCCGGTCCTCGGGCCGCCAGGCGAGCGCGATCGTCCACGGCTCCAGGTCCGTGACCTCGACGTACGCGACGCCCGGCCGCGGATACAGCAGGCGGGCCACCTCGGGCAGGTACCAGAGCTGGTGGCTCCACCGCTGGAACGACGGCACGACCCAGATCAAGAACCAGCAGACGGGCCGCTGCGTGGACAACAGCCCCGCGTACGGCACCCGCACCTACCCGTGCAACGCCACGATCTACCAGAGCTGGCACGGCACCTGGTAGCCGAGCGCCGCGCGCTCGTCCGTCCCCGCCGGGCCCCTCCCAGCCCAGGGGCCCGGC
>NZ_JBFAUZ010000035.1:0-101255 GCF_040679555.1 Spirillospora sp. NPDC052242 | reverse complement strand
AGCTGCCATTCGGCGAACAGATCCGCCGACGACGGCCGCGACCATGCGATCGAGCGGCGGGCCCGCCAGGGCCCGCCGCCCGAGGCCGCCGCATCAGACCGTCGCGGGACCTGGGACAATCGTCGGGTGATCGAGCGGTACACACTTCCGGAGATGGGGCGCGTCTGGAGCGACGCGCACAAGTACGAGCTGTGGTGCAAGGTGGAGGTCCTCGTCGTCGAGGCCCACGCCGCGGCCGGCACGATCCCGCCGGAGGTGGTGGAGCCGGTGCGCAAGGCGCCGCCGCCGACGCCGGAGGCCGTGCACGAGATCGAGGCGGTCACGCAGCACGACGTGATCGCGTTCCTGTCGGCGTGGGCGGACAACACCGAGCCGCGCGAGGCCGCGCGGTACGTGCACTTCGGCATGACGTCGTCCGACCTGCTGGACACGGCGCTCGCGCTGCAGCTCGTCGAGGCGACCGACATCCTGCTGGCGAAGGCGGACGCGCTGGTCGCGACGCTGCGGGACCACGCGCTCGCCCACAAGGGCACGCTGCGGGTGGGGCGGACGCACGGGATCCACGGGGAGCCGGACGTCTGGGGCCACCGGGTCGCGGACTTCGCGTTCGCGATGGCGCGGTCCCGGGACCGGCTGCGCCGGGCGCGGGAGTCGGTGGGCGTGATGGCGATCTCCGGGGCGGTCGGGACGTACTCGAACATCGACCCCGCGATCGAGGCGCACGTGGCGCGGGAGCTCGGGCTGCGGAGCGCGGACGTGTCGACGCAGGTCGTCATGCGGGACGGCATCAGCGAGTGGGTGTCGGCGCTCGCGATCATGGCGACGGTGTGCGAGGCGATCGCGCTGGAGGTGCGGCACGGGCAGCGCACCGAGGTGCGGGAGCTGTGGGAGCCGTTCGGCAAGGGCCAGAAGGGCTCGTCGGCGATGCCGCACAAGAAGAACCCGATCATCTCGGAGCGGCTCGCGGGGATGGCGCGGATCGTGCGGGCGCAGATCGTGCCCGTGCTGGAGGGCATCCCGCTGTGGCACGAGCGGGACATCTCGCACTCGTCGACCGAGCGGATCGCGCTGCCGGACGCGTCCATCGCGCTGGACTACATGCTGAACCTGACGAACCGTCTCATGTCGGGCCTGGTGGTGGACGAGGCGCGGATGACCGAGAACCTCGAGTCGACCGGCGGGCTGATCTACACGTCGACGGTCCTGCTGGAGCTGGTCGAGGCCGGGATGTCGCGCGACGACGAGGCGTACCCGCTGGTGCAGAAGGCCGCCATGGAGACCTGGGAGACCGGGACGCCGTTCCGCGAGACGCTGCGCCGGCACGCGGCGGAGGCCGGGCTCTCCCTCGACGAGGGACGGCTGGACGAGGTGTGCCGTCCCGAACGGTTCGTCGAGCGGCTCGGGCCCGTGTTCGACCGTCTCGCCGAGCTCACCTGACCGAACCGACGGCCTGACCGAACCGACGGAGGCGCCGTGCCGGGCACGCTGACCGAACTCAACGTCTACCCCGTCAAGAGCGGCGGCGGCACCGCGCTGCGCACCGCCGAGCTGCTGCCGACGGGCCTGCGGCACGACCGCGAGTTCATGCTCGTCGGCCCGGAGGGCCGGTCGCTCACGCAGCGGGACACGGCGGCGATGGCGCTGATGCGGCCGTCGTACGACGGCGAGGTCCTCACGGTGACGGCGCCGGGCGCGGCGCCGCTCGTCCACAAGGCGCTGACGGGGGACGGGGACGACGGCGAGCCGCGCGACGTCCTCGTGCACCGGAAGGAGTGCCGGGGGATCGACCAGGGCGACGAGGCCGCCGCGTGGTTCGCCGACCTGCTCGGGCGCGAATGCCGGCTCGTCCGGTTCACGGGCCGGCGGGAGACGAAGCGCGGCGGCGGGATCCTGCAGTTCGCGGACGGGTACCCGCTGCTGCTGATCTCCGCGGAGTCGCTGGACGACCTGAACGGGCGGCTGGCCGAGCCGCTGCCGATGAACCGGTTCCGGCCGAGCATCGTGGTCGAGGGGCTCGGGGCGTTCGCCGAGGACGGCGCGCGGCTGCTGCGGATCGGGGGAACGCTGATCGAGGCGATCAAGCCGTGCACCCGCTGTGTGATCACCACGACCGACCAGGAGACGGGCGAGCGGGGCCGTGAGCCGCTGCGGACGCTCGCGACCTACCGGACCGGGGACGGCGGGCTGCTGTTCGGCCAGAACTGCGTTCCGCGCACCGTGGGCACGCTGGCGGTCGGCGACCCCGTGGAGATCGTCGAGAGCCGCTGAGCGCGGGTCAGCCGATCACTTCGCCCGTCTCGTTGCCGTACTGGTCCTTCATCACGGTCGGGACGATCTCGACCGTGACGCCCGGGAGGGACGGCACGGGCCTGCGGGCCGCCGTGGGCTGCAGGGTGGCGAGGAGGTCGTCCAGGGCGCCGGACGGGACGTGCACGAGCAGGCGGCCCTCGCCGGGTTCCTCGATCGCGAACGCGTCGGCGGGCGCGAACGTCAGGAACGTGTCGGGGGTCTGCAGGATCAGCTCGCGGCCGAACGGGAGGCGCCCGCGCAGCGCGTCGGCGATCGCGGGGGCCTGCAGGGCGCCGAGCTTGATCGTGGTGCCGTCCGGGGTCCGGTCCCAGTGGGCGGTCGAGACGAGCTGCATGCCGCTGCTGGAGCCGTCCCGTTCGACGCCCGCGCGGACGGCGCGCCGGATCTCGGGGTCGGTGAGCAGGGAGCGGCGGTCGAGGTCGGTGACGAACAGCGGCAGGTGCGGGGCGAGGACGTCCATGAAGGCGTCGGAGTTCCACTGCCGGACGGCCTCGTACTCCTCGGTCGCGAGGCCGACGACCTGCAGGAACTGCAGCGACCCGTGCGGCGTGCCGATCTCGCCCAGTTCGGGGTCGAGGACGAACGCGATCGCGCGGATGTCGGAGTCCTCCCGGTCCGTGGCGATGGGGCCGTTCACGTTCATGTGGTGGCCCGGCTCGAACCAGTTGCCGGAATTGAAGACGTACCGGCCGAGATTTTGCAGCATGTTCGCCGCCCAGACCGGCGGTTTCTCCTCGGAGGGGTGCCGGACGAGCCGGAACGTGAACTCGAACCCCCAGCCGGACTCGTCGGGGTTCGAGGACGTCTTCTCGTACAGCTCGCTCATGCCGTACGACACGAAATGCCAGTGCGGGACGGGTTCGGCGCGCGGGTAGGCGCTGATGCCGTCGAGGGGGTCGGGGCCGCCGAGCGCCCACTTGTGGACGGTCCCCCAGTGCAGAGGTTCGACGTCTCCGTGGACTTCGCGTAGCGCGGCGTCGATCGCATCCCATCCTGGCGATTCGTCCATATTGATCACCATAGCGGCGGTTGCACCGCCGAGTTGGGCGAGCGAACTTTTTCCGTCCGATGGGCATCTCAACGAGCGAACCGCTCCGTGGACGTCGCTCCGGGCGCCGCACCCTCGGCACGGTGGTTTACTGGGGACGCGTCGCGGCAGACGCAAGGGGGACGCCGTTCGGCGCGCACGGCCCAGGCGGTCCCACACGATCCGGCAGGTTTTCCCGCATCCAAAGGAGTATCGCGGCATGAGCATGGGCCACGAGGTTCGTTACCGTGTGCGCGGCGGCCGGCAGCTGCACGGCACCGTTTTCATCCAGGGCGCGAAGAACGCCGTCCTGCCGATGATCGGCGCCTCGCTCATGGCCGCCAAGGGGCGGACCGTGCTGCGCAACGTGCCGATCATCGAGGACGTCCGCCGCGCCGTCGAGCTGGCCCGCGCGGTCGGCGCGCGCGCCGAGCTGCACGAGACCGAGCGCACCCTCGTCATCGACGCCTCGTCGCTCAGCAGCCCCGTGCTGCCCGCCGACATCGCGTCCCGGTTCCGGGGCTCGTTCCTGTTCGTGCCCGCCCTGCTGCACCGGCTCGGCGAGGCGGTCATCGAGGGCGTGGGCGGCTGCAACCTCGGGTCCCGCAACCTCGACTTCCACTACAACGGCTTCAAGCGGATGGGCGCGACCGTCACCGAGAACGTCGGCGACGACGGCGACGGCGTCATCCACATCAAGGCCGGCGACCTGCGCGGCGGCACGCTGTACTGCGACACCCCGTCGCACACCGGCACCGAGAACCTGATCATGGCGGCGGCGCTCGCGCAGGGCACCACGCTGATCAAGAACGCGGCGCTGGAGCCCGAGGTCCTGGACAACATCGCGATCCTGCAGGCGATGGGCGCCAAGATCAGCGGCGGCGGCACCGGGTTCATCACCGTCGAGGGCGTCGACGAGCTGACCGCCGTCGAGCACACCGTGATGCCCGACCGCATCGACGCCGGCGTCTTCGTGATGGCCGCGGCGATCACCGGCGGCGACCTGAACCTCGTCGGCGCCACGCTGGAGCACCTCGGCGTCGCCGCCGACAAGCTGGAGCAGATGGGCGTCGAGTTCCACCAGCAGGGCGCGGTGCTGCAGGTCCGGCGGGAGCGCACGCTGCGGCCGATCAACGTCATCACCGACGAGTACCCGGGCTTCGCGACCGACCTCCAGTCGCCGATCATGGCGCTGTCGTGCCTCGCGGACGGCCCGTCCTACATCTACGAGCGCATCTTCGACGGCCGCTTCAAGCTCGCCGACGAGCTGCAGAAGATGGGCGCCGACATCGACGTCGACGGCAACCGCGCGAAGGTCAACGGGCCGCGCGGGCTGCGCGGCGCCGAGGTCGAGGCGCACGACCTGCGCTGCGGCAGCGCGCTCGTCCTGGCGGGCCTCGCCGCCGAGGGCGAGACGACGATCACGTCGGCCTACTACCTCGACCGGGGCCACGCGCACACCGCCGAGCGGCTGTCGCAGCTCGGCGCCGACATCGTCCGCGAAGTCTCCTGACCGTCCCGGCCGGCCCGCCCGGCCGGCCGCCCGACTCCGGGACCGCTCAGCGGAACACCCCCGTGGTCACCGCCCCTACGACCGGCGGTGAGCGCGGGGGTGCTCTGCGTTGCGGACCGGACGGACGTGCGATGCGTGCGGCCGCACGCGGATTCGGCACCCGGCCGGGCGCCCGCGTTCCGTACCTCCGCACGGAACACGGCGCCCCGCACGGGACTTCTCGACGCGACTGGGCGGTTTGGTGCCGCCATTCGGGTTCATCCTGACCAACTTCGGCGTGCGCTCTGACGTGAGTTGTCACGCACAGCACCGAAAGCGATCAGCGCTCGGTCACCGGATGATCACGCGGCGTTTCGCGCGGCCGCGAGTTTCGGCCGTCCGACACGCCTCCTCGCTGGGGAAATAGGCGCTGGAACGGTCCGGATGGGACGGACCGTAACGCGGCAAAAAATCACCGGCGGTGAGCGCCGCGCGCGCCGAACCGGATCCGTCGTCTTTCCGGGCGGTGCGGCGTCGGGACGTCCGCATTTCGGCCCATGCGTAAACCGATCGCCGGGCGGAGGGGTCTCCTCAGTGGGCGACCGCGTCACAGCGGGTGACCCGTGGTGTTTTCGGGTCTTGTGTTTGAACTTCGGACACCCGAAGATGCAGGATCATGACTGGCCGAATGGTGACAAATTACTGACTAGGGGGTCGCGTAGGTTACTTTTTCGCCGCACTCTTGATTCGATTTCGCGTCTGGACGTCACACGGCGTCGTCCCGACCCGATACCCACGAGGGCAACGAGGGAGCGAAACGCACGGGAGTCTGCGGTGCCGAGTCTGAAGCAGGGCAAGAGGACATGAGTCGACCGTTGGGCGGAACGTGCGAGAACGCATGGCCGGGGCGGGCCCCCCGCCGAGAGGATGGACCGGAAGCGAGCGAACATCGATGACGGCCGCACGAACGGGGTCGGTCACGCCCGATCTCACGATCGGCGTCGTGGGCCCCCATGACCTGGTCGAACGGGTCATGCTGATGGGCCACGGCCCCACGCCGGTACCGAGCCGGCTGGTGGCCGCCGCATACCGAGACGAACAGGAGGCGGCCGACAAGGTCGTTCGGCTGGGGGCGGGGGTGGACGTGTGCCTGTTCGCCAGTCCCGTCCCGTACGACTTCGCCCGCAAGGCCGGCGTGCTGACGATGCCCGCGACGTACGTCCCGCTGAACGGCGCCGCCCTGCAGGGCGCGCTGCTGCGGGCGTCCCTCGACGAGCGCTTCGACCCGGCGCGGGTCAGCATCGACGTGCTGGGCCGCGCGGAGGTCGAGGAGGCCTACGCGGAGATCAGCCTCGGCACCGAGCAGGGTGCACCTGCGCGAGGAGTCGGCCGGCCCGGGGACGCTCGCGGCGTTCCACGAGCGGCTGTGGCGGCGCGGCGCGACGACCGTGGCGATGACGTGCGTGCACGCGACGGCCGAGCGGATGGAGATGGCGGGCGTCCCGACGATCCGGGTGCGCCCGACGGGCGCGGCGATCCGCAGCTCCCTGCAGACGGCGGCGCTGCTCGGCGCGCACCACCGGCTGGAGGAGTCGCAGCTCGTCGTCGTCCTGGTGGACGTCCCGACGCTGCGCGAGACGCCCCGCCGCGTCACGCCCCGCTACTGGCGGGACGAGCTGAAGCTGGCGCTGCACCGCGTCCTGCTGCAGGAGGCGCACCGCATGAACGCGTCGGTGTGGCCCCTGGACGACCACAGCTACCTCGTCATCGCGACGCGCGGCTCGGTGACCTCCACGACGGAGGGGTTCCGCACGCCGCCGTTCGTGGAGCGCGTCCGGGAGGAGCTCGGCCTCGCGATCGAGGTCGGCATCGGGATGGGCCGCACCGCGCACGAGGCGGAGAACCACGCCCGCGCGGCGCTGGCGCGCTCGCAGAGCTCGCAGCGGTCGCAGGGCTTCGCGCTGGACCGGGACGGCCGCGCGCTCGTCCCCGCGCCGCGCACGCCGCCGCGGTCGCAGCCGCAGGCGAAGCCGAAGGGCCTGGAGATCCTGGCCCGGCTCGCCGACAAGCTCGGCGACCAGGACCAGCCGCTGATCGTCGACGCGGAGAACGCGGGCCGCATGCTCGGCGTCACCCCGCGCACCGCGCGGCGGCTGCTGCGCACCCTCGTCGAGGAGGGGCTGGCGTGGCCGCTGCCGCCCAACCGCACGCCGCAACCCGGCCGCCCCCGGCAGCTGTACCGGCTGATCGTCGAGAAGCTGGGCCCGTCGAAGGCGTCCTGATCGCGGGCGTCCCGGTCGCGGGCGTTTCGAGCACGGCCGTCCGCGATCGCACGGCCCCGGACGCGCGAACGCGCGCACGTCCGGGGCCTGCGGCCGTCCAGGGGCCCGTCCGCGGCCCGTCCGCCGCGCGGGGACGTCAGGTGCGGTGCGGGTACTCGCGGGCGACGGCGAGGAAGGCGTCGTTCTCCTCGGGCGAGCCGATCGACACGCGCGCGCCCTCCCCGTCGAACGGGCGGACGCTGACGCCCTGGGCGTCGCAGGCCGCGGAGAACTCCATCGTCCGGTCGCCGAGCCGCAGCCACACGAAGTTGGCCTCGGTCGGCGGGACGGTCCAGCCGTCGGCGACGAGCGCGCCGCGGACCCGGTCGCGCTCCTTCACCGTCGCCTCGACGCGCTCCAGCAGCTCGCCGGTCGCGTTCAGCGAGGCGATCCCGGCGGCCTGCGCGACGGAGTTGACGCTGAACGGCAGGAACGTCTTGCGGATCGCGGCGGCGACCTCGGGGTGCGCGACGAGGTAGCCGATGCGCAGCCCCGCGAGCCCGTACGCCTTCGAGAACGTCCGCAGGACCGCCAGGTTCGGCCGGTCGCCGTACATCGTGAGCCCGTCGGGGACCTCGTCGTCGCGGATGTACTCGCGGTACGCCTCGTCGAGGACGACCAGGCAGTCGGCGGGCACCCGGTCGAGGAACGCCTCCAGCTCGGCGCGCCGGACGACGGTGCCGGTCGGGTTGTTCGGGTTGCACACGAAGACCAGCCGGGTGCGGTCGGTGATCGCGTCGGCCATCGCCGCGAGGTCGTGCGTCTCGTCTTTCAGCGGCACCTGGACGGACGTGGCGCCCGACAGGGCGACGAGCAGCGGGTACGCCTCGAACGACCGCCACGCGTAGACGATCTCGGCGCCGGGCTCGGCGACGGCCTCGAGCAGCATCTGCGAGACGCCGACGGAGCCGCAGCCCACGGCGACGTGGTCGGCGGGGACGCCGCAGAACGCGGCGATCGCCTCGGTGAGGGCGGTCGCGTTGTTGTCGGGGTACCGGTTGACGTTCCGCGCCGCGTCCGCGATCGCGTCCAGGACGGACGGGAGCGGCCCCTCCGGGGACTCGTTCGACGACAGCTTGAACGAGCGCCCGTCGGGTGACGTGACGACCTTGCCCGGCTTGTAAGCCGTGAACCGGTCGAGAACGGAGCGGAAGCGAGGAGTGGTTGCTTCGGACACCGTTGTCCTCCAGGGTGCGCAGGGGTGATGCGCTCCAGCTTATTCAGCCGCGGGGGCGCAGCATCGGCGGGCGGAGCTGCTCGGCGTCGCCGCGCCGGTAGAGGCGGGCGGGGCGGCCGCCGTCGCGGGTGGTGGTCCGGTCGGTGGGGATGAGGAACCGGTCGGCGCCGGTGACCTTCCGGTGGAAGTTGCGGGGGTCGAGGGCGGTGCCCCAGACGATCTCGTAGACGCGCCGCAGCTCGGCGACGGTGAACTCGGGCGGGCAGAACGCCGCGGCGAGCGAGGTGTACTCGAGCTTGGCCCGCGCCCGTTCCATGCCGTCGCACAGGATGCGGCGGTGGTCGAACGCCGCCCGGTCGTGGTGCACGAGGTCGTCCACGGCCGTCCACAGGACCTGGGCGCGGCTGGAGGCGGGCAGGTCGGGGGCGAGGCCGAGGTAGGCGACGCTGACGACGCGCTGGCGCGGGTCGCGGTCGGGGTACCCGTAGGTGGCGAGCTGCTCCAGGTGGATGCGGACGTCGGCGAGCCCGGCGCGCTCGGCCATCAGCCGGGCCGCGGCGACGGGCAGGTCCTCGTCGAGCTGGATGAATCCGCCGGGCAGCGACCAGGCGCCGTCGTAGGGCGCCCGGTCGCGCCGCCACATCAGCGCGCAGAGCCGCTGCGCCCGCACGGTGAGCACGACGAGGTCGACGGAGACGGCGAGCCGCGGGACGGACATGCCACCGAACTTATCGGCCCCGGCGCACTCCGAGGGACGTCCCGCCCGATCTCCCCGGCGCGCCGCCCGCACGGCCCCGGACGTCCGCTCCCGGACGTCCGGGGCCGCGGGATGCCGTCCCGGGAGCCGGACGTCCGGCCGTCAGCGCGCGGGACGGACGGCGTAGCCGCCGAGCGACGGTTCGAGGGCGTCGAACGCGATGCGGGCGTCGCGGTCGACGGCCGCCGCGACCGCGTCGTCGCCGTCCCCGTCGAGGGTGCGGCGCAGGATCTCCTCGAACAGCAGCCGGTGGACGGCGCCGAGCTGGGCGGCGGCGACGCGCGGGGCGATGTCGTCGGGTCCGGCGCCGGTCTCGGCGGCGAGGCGGTCGCCGAGGGCCTTCTCCCGCTCGTCGTGGAACTCGCGCAGGCGGGCGACGAGCGCCGGGCTGCCGGTGATCATCCGGGCGAACGCGGGGCCGGAGAAGCCGATGACCGGGTTCCGCTCGGCGACCCCGGCCAGGAAGGCGCGGCGCAGCGCGGCCAGCGCGGACTCGCCGGGCTCCCGGTCCCGGACGATCTCCGCGAGCATCTGGACGAACACGTCCCGCATGTCGAGGGCGAGGTCCTCCTTGCGCGGGAAGTAGTTCGTGACGGTCATCTTGGCGACCTGCGCGGCGGCCGCCACCTCCGCGATCGTCACGTTGTCGAAGCCGCGCTCCAGGAACAGCCTGGTCGCCTGGTTCGAGATGTTCTCCCTGGTCTGCCGCTTCTTGAGCTCTCGCAAGCCCATCGTCTGCTCGCTCATGCGCCCACCATACATGGAGTCGACCAAAATTTGTGCTTGACTTCTTTTTAGGTCTGTTCTAACTTTAGGTCGGAAGGTACGGCGACGGAGAGGGGTGGCCCGGCATGACGGACGCGGTGAGGGACTACCTGAACGGCATCGGCCGCACTCCGCTGCTCACGGGCGAGCAGGAGCGGCGGCTCGGGGAGCGGATGGCGGCCGGACGGCTGGCCCGGCGCCGCCTGGAGGACGAGGGCGCCCGCCCGGACGGCGCCGAGCGGCGGGCGCTCGAAGCGGCCGTCGCCGATGGCGAGCGCGCCCGCGACCACATGGTGCGGGCCAACGTGCGGCTGGTCGTGTCGATCGCGAAGCGGTACGCGGCCGGCGGCGCGCTGCCGCTCCCCGACCTGATCCAGGAGGGCAACATCGGGATGATGCGGGCGGTCGACAAGTTCGACCACACGCGCGGCCTGAAGTTCTCCACCTACGCGACCTGGTGGATCAAGCAGGCGATCGGCCGCGCGCTCGCCGACCAGGGCCGGACCGTCCGGCTCCCGGTGCACGTCGTCGAGCTGCTGAACCGGGTCGTGCGCACCCGGCGCGCCCTGCTGGCCGACCTCGGCCGGGAGCCGACGGCCGGGGAGATCGGCGCCGCGCTCGACGTGCCCGCGGAGAAGGTCGAGCGGGTCCTGCGGGACGCCCGGGAGCCGGTGTCGCTGCACGCGCCGGCCGACGCGGACGGCGACGGCGAACTCGGCGACCTCGTCCCCGACGACGCGCCGGACCCGTCCGACACGGTGGCGTCGTCCCTGCTGCGCGGCTACCTGGACTCGGTGCTGACGACGCTGCCCGAGCGGGAGGCGGCCGTGCTGACGCTCCGGTTCGGGCTGGACGGCGACGGGCCGCGCACGCTCGACGAGATCGGCCGGGACTACGGGGTGACGCGCGAGCGCATCCGCCAGCTCGAGAAGAAGGGAATGACGAGCCTGCGCCGCCACGCCCGGGCCCGCGAGCTGGCGGAGCTGCTCGCCTGAGCGCGGATCAGCGCGTCCCGGGCGGCACCGGCCCCGCCGCGAGATCGTTTCCGGCCCGGCGGCCCCGGCGGCGCCCCCGTGCCCGCCGGGGCCGGCGGCGTCACCGGGCCATCGCGGCGGCGCGGAGGCGGCCGTCGCCGCCGTCGAAGTAGACGACGCCGTCCGCGACGGCCGCCGTCGCGGAGGAGTCGGCCGCCAGCCGCACGCTTCCCCGGGACTCGCCCGTGCGGGCGTCGAGCAGGTGCAGCTCGCCTTCGCTGTTGTCCGCGTAGACCGTGCCGTCCTCGAGGACGGGCGGCGCGGTCAGGGCGCCGGTGTCGTACCGCCAGAGTTCCTTGCCGGTCCGGGTGTCGACGGCGAGCACCTCGCCGCCGCTGTTGTGGCCGTTGCCGCCGAGGTAGAGGACTCCGCCGGACACGACCGGGGTCTCCACGTCCTCGAAGTCCTCGATCCCGGTGTCGTACCGCCACAGGAGGCGTCCGCCGAGATCCCGCGCGGACAGCGCGCCGCCGTACTCCGCGACCAGGTAGATCACCCCGTTCGCGATCGTCAGCGACGCCGCCCGCTGCTCGATGTCGCCCTCCAGCCGCACCTTCCGCAGTTCCTTGCCCGTGCGGCCGTCCAGGGCGTGGAGGTGGCGCGCCCGGCCGTCGGCGGTGATGGCGCTGTAGTAGACGGTCCCGCCGGCGGCGTCCAGGCCGCCGATCAGTTTCGCCGAGCGGGTCCACTTCCGCTTCCCGGTGTCCGCGTCGACCGCGTGGACCAGGGTCCCGGCGTCGCCGGAGCCGAACGTCAGCCCGGTGAAGTACACGGTGCCGTCGTCCTCGACGGGGGTGCCGGACACCGTCTGGCCGGGCGCGTACTCCCACAGCCGCCTTCCGGAGGCGAGGTCCAGCGCGTACAGGCGGCTGGTCTCGGCGTCGAAGCCGGACGAGTCGATGGTGTCGAAGTAGACGCGTCCGCCGACGACCGTGAGGGACGTCGGGTTGCCCGTCGTGCGGTCGTACTTCCACAGCGCCTCACCGGTCACGGCGTCCACGGCGTGCACGGCACCGCCGGCGCCGAAGACGAGCTTCCCGTCCACGACGACGGGCCGCCCGGCCGGCGCCGCACCGTGGGACCACAGCTGCTTCAGCACCGGCGGATCGGGCTTCGCGGACGGCTCGGCCGGTGCGGCACCGGACCCGCCACCGGAGACGAGCACCGCGGCGGCGACGATCGCGAGGACGGCGACGGCGACGGCGCCGACCGGCACCGCGCTCCGGAACCGTCCGGGCCGCCGCCGCCCACCGGCACCGGACGGCTCGGGCTCCGGCCCGTCCGGAGGCGGGGGCGCCACCGCCACGGTCGGGGCGGCGGGATCGGCGGGCGCGTCCACGGTCGCCGTGTACTCGCGGGTCAGCTCGGCCGTCACCGGTTCGGGCAGCCACCCGTCCTCCGCGAGGGACGCGCCGGACGGCCCGTCCGCGGCCAGCTCGGCGACCAGCTCGGGCACCGTCGGGCGGGCGCCGGGGTCCTTCGCCAGGCAGCGCGCCACGACGTGCGCCAGGTCGGACGGCAGCGCCGCCAGGTCCGGCGGCTCGTGCACCACCCGGTAGTTCAGCGCGTGCGCCGACCCGCCCCCGAACGGGCCGTCCCCGGTCGCGGCGTGCGCCAGGACGGCGCCGAGCGCGAACACGTCGCTCGCGGGGCCCACGTCGCCGCCCCGCAGCTGCTCGGGCGACATGAACCCGGGCGTCCCGAGCGCCGCGCCCGTCAGCGTCAGGCGGGTGCCCTCGGCGGCGAGCGAGATCCCGAAGTCGATGAGGCGCGGGCCGTCCGCCGCCAGCAGCACGTTCGACGGCTTCAGGTCCCGGTGCACCACCCCGGCCCCGTGGACGGCGTCGAGGGCCTCGGCGAGCGCGGCGCCGAGCGCCCGCACCGACCGCTCCGGCCACGGGCCGTGCGCCGCCACCGCCTCCCGCAGCGACATCCCCGGCACGTACTCGGTCGCGAGCCACGGCGGGTCGCCCGCCGGGTCGGCGTCCACGACCGCCGCCGTGAACAGCCCCGTCACCCGGCCCGCCGCCTCCACCTCGCGGACGAACCGGTCGCGGAACCCCGGATCCTCCGCGAGCTCGTCCCGGACGACCTTCACCGCGACCGCGCGCCCGCCGGGCGACACGCCCAGGTAGACGCGTCCCATGCCGCCCTGGCCGAGCCGCCCGACGATCCGGTACCGCCCGACATGTCCGGGATCGCCCGCCTCCAGCGGCGCGTACACGCTCAACCCGTCCTCCTCACGCCCGGCCGCTGGCCGAGACCGCGCGCAGCGCGCCGTCGTCGTCCACGAAGTACACCGTGCCGCCGACGACGTCCGTGCTCTCGCCCAGGGCGTCGTCCCAGAGGCGCTCGCCGCTGCTCGCGTCCAGCGCGTACACGGTCTCTCTCTCGCCCCCGTCGGGGCTGTCGCGGTACAGGACCTGGCCGTCCCCGCCGGTCAGCAGCACGATCCCCTCGCCGAGGCCGGGCTCGTGCGTCCACAGCGGCCGTCCGGTGTCGACGTCGAGCGCGACCACGTAACCGTCGTTCTCGTAGTAGACGGCCTCGTCCGACACGATCGGGAGACCGGCGCCGCCCGCGATGAGCGGGTTCCATTCCGCCACGTCGAACCGGTGCCGCCAGTCCTCGCGGCCGGTGTCGGCGTCGACCGCGTACATGGTGCCGTCGTCGGTGCCGAAGTAGACCGTCCCGTGCTCGAAGACGGGCGCCGTCGCGACCCCGTTCCCGGCGTCGAACCGCCACCGGCCCTTCCCGTTCTCCGCGTCCACCGCGTGCACCGCGTTCACGCCGTCCGAGAGGTAGAGGACACCGGCGGCGAGGGTCAGGTTCTCCCATTTCGCGCCCTCGGTCGACTCCGACCAGATCACGTCGCCGGTGCGGGGGTCGCGTGCGATGAGCCGGCTCATGAACGTCTCGTACGTCGTCCCGCCGGCGGTCATGTGCTCGCCGTTGATGCCGTGGTCCTCGTACTTCCAGAGTTCCTCGCCGGTCCGGGCGTCCAGCGCGTACTTGTACCTGCCGTCGGCGTAGTAGGCCACCTCGTCGGTGCCGTCCAGGAGGCTCGTGTACTCCCCCGGGTACCGCTTCCGCCAGCGTTCGCGGCCGCTGCCGGCGTCCAGCACGGACAGGTCGCCGGCTTCGCTGGAGAGATAGACGGTGCGGTCCGTGTAGCCCGCGGGCCGGAGGCCCCCGTCCAGGGGGAACGTCCACAGCTCCTTCCACTCCGGCGGCCCGGCGGCATCGTCCCGCCCGTCGCCGGACGAGCGGACGGCGAGCAGCGCACCGGTCGCGGCGACGAGCGCGAGCACCGCGGCGACCGCGGCGCCCACCAGCAACCGGCCGCGTGGCAGCCCCCGGGGCCGCCCGCCCGGACGGACGGTGTCGACGGCGGTCGGCTCCGGCTCGGCGGGCGCGAGGATCGGGGCGGTCTCCGCGCGTCCGATGTCCGCCGCGACCGCCTCGGGCAGCGGGCCGTCACCGCCGCCCAGCTCCGCGACCAGCTCCGGCACCTTCGGACGCGCGCCGGGCTCCTTCGCGAGGCACCGGCCCACGACGTCCGCGAGCCCGGACGGCAGCGCCGCCAGGTCCGGGGGCTCGTGCACCACCCGGTAGTGCAGCGCGTGCGCCGGTCCGCTCCCGAACGGCCCGTTCCCGGTCGCCGCGTGCGCGAGGACGGCGCCGAGCGCGAACACGTCGCTCGCGGGGCCCACGTCGCCGCCCCGCAGCTGCTCGGGCGACATGAACCCGGGCGTCCCGAGCACCGTCCCGGTCTCGGTGAGCTGGGTGTTCTCGGCCGCCAGCGAGATCCCGAAGTCGATGAGGCGCGGGCCGTCCGCCGCCAGCAGCACGTTCGACGGCTTCAGGTCGCGATGCACCACCCCGGCCGCGTGCACGCTCTCCAGCCCCTCCGCCAGCGCCGCGCCCAGCGCCCGCACCGACCGCTCCGGCCACGGGCCGTGCGCCGCCACCGCCGCGTCCAGCGACGGCCCCGCCACGTACCGCGTCGCGAGCCACGGCGGGTCGCCGTCCGGGTCGGCGTCGACGACCTCGGCGGTGTAGAGGCCCGCGACCCGCCGCGCCGCCTGCACCTCGCGGACGAACCGGCGCCGGAACCCCGCGTCCTCCGCGAGCACGTCCCGCACGACCTTCACCGCGACCGCCCGCCCGCCCGGCGACAGCCCCAGGTACACCCGTCCCATCCCGCCCTGGCCGAGCCGCCCGACGATCCGGTACCGCCCGACCCGTCCCGGATCGTCCGCCTTCACCGGTGCGACCGCCACCCGGCGCCTCCAGCCGTACTGAGAACAATCGTGTTCCTTTGACCCCATCTTGTCACGCTCCGCCCGCCCGGAGCAGCCCCGCGCGTTCCTGGGTGCGCCCCACCCAGGAGAACCGCGCCCTGCCCCCTCCCCGAGCGCCGCAGCAGACTCGAAACCGACCCCGAAACCCGTCCAAGGAGCCAGCAATGCCGCGCACCGCAGCCGTCACCCTCGGCCTGCTCGCCCTCCTCGCCGCGTCCGCCTGCAAGCAGTCCCGCCCCGGCGGCCCGCAGCCCGCCGCCCCGGCCCCGCACCCCCACGTGGGCATGTGGGTCACCGCCGACGGCCGCATCCGCCAGGAGCTCCTCCCCAACGGTCGCTACGAGGAGGCCCGGGACGGCCGCGAGCGCGCCTACACCGGCCGCTACACGGTCACCGGCGACCACATCGACTACTTCGACGACCTGGGCTTCACCGCCACCGGCGACGTCCGCGACGGCGTCCTCTACCACGAACACCTCGTCCTCTACCGCGAGAAGTGACCCGCTCCGACCCCGCCGACCGGCGTCTCACGTCAGGGCGTCGATGAGGGCGCGGCCGTCCACGCCGTCCAGGAAAGCGGTGATTCGCCGCGCCGGATCGGGAAGGTACGGGCGGTGCTCGGCGATCGCGAACACGTACGTCCAGGCCGCCAGCCGCCCGGCATCCAGCTCCGGGCAGTCGGCGAGTTCGGTGAGCCGGTCCCGGATCGACGCCGGGCCGTCCTGGACCGCGGCCCACAGGGCGGCCTCGGCGTTCAGGTCCCCCACGGCACCGAGCGGATCGATCGCGAACCATCGGCCGTCCGGCCCCTCCAGGATGTTCTTCGCCTGCAGGTCGGCGTGCAGCAGGTGCCGCCGTGCGGTGGTGCCGAGCAACGCGTCCAGGACGGCCGCGGCGTCGGCGACACGGGCCAGCTCGGCGGCGTTCCCGGACCCGGCGAACCGGTCCCGCGCCCAGCCGAGCCGCATCTCGGCGACCTCCGCGAGGTCCCGCAGGCCGGTGGCGGCGGGCACGGTGCTCAACCGGCCGAGCAGTTCCCCGAACCGGGCGGAGTCGGACGGGCCTCCCCGCGCCCACGCCGTCGTCCCCGGCCGGACCCGCTCCATCAGGAACACGCCGGTGTCCGGCTCCCGCCGCAGCACCCCGGGCGCGGCCCCGGTGCCCGCCCAGCCGTCCAGGATCCGCATCTCCCGCCGTCCCGCGTCGGCGTCCACCGGGATCTTGAGGACGGCCTCGCCCCGGTCGGCGGTCGTGCACAGCAGGCAGCAGGACATCGCCCCGCCTTCGGCGATCGCCCGCGGGGTCAGCCCCCAGCGCGCCGCATGGTCGGCGATCCGGCCCGGCAGCGCGGCGAGCCACGCCCGCCCCTCCTCCGGCCCCCGCAGGAAGACGATCGCGTCGACCAGCGTCGCGGGGATCTCCGGCACGGGCGCCCCGGTCACGCCGCGCGCCCCCGTCGGCACACCTCGCGCACCCGCGCAGCCAATGCCTCGGCGTCCGACTCGTCGTTGTAGACGTGCGTGGAGATCCGCAGCAGGCACTCCCCCCGCGGGCCGGGGCCCGTCCAGACCCGCAGGCCCGACTCCAGCAGCGCGGCCTTGAGCGGCTCCAGCCGCAGCCCCGGAAGGACGAACGCCCGCAGCCGGGGCGGCAGGAACCGCGGCGCCCCGGTGGGCACCGCGCCGAGGTCGGTGAGCAGCCCCGCCGCGTGGTCGGCGAGGGCCGCGCAACGGTCCAGTTCGCCGGACTCCCGCCAGGCGCGCCACTGCCCCACCGCCGAGCGGACGCCCAGGCGCGGCACCGGGTCGAACGTGCCCGGCCAAGAGAACCGCTCGACCAGGTCCGGCGAATCCCAGGTGAGGGACACCTCCGCGGGGCGGAGCCGGTCCCTGATCCGCTCGCCTCCCCACAGAAACCCGACCGGCCGCAGAGTGGGGAACCACTTGTGCACCGTGCCGAACATCGCCTCGACGCCGTCGATCGGCTCGACCGGCACGTGCCCCGGCCCGTGCGCGGCGTCCACGATCAGCCGGCCGCCGCGCCGCCGCGCCCACGCGCCCACCTCCGCCACCGGCAGGGCCAGGGCGGCCGACGACGACACCGAGCTCACCTGCACGAACGCCACGTCCCCGGGGACGGCGGCGTCCAGCCGGGCGAGGAGTTCGCCCGCGTCGCGCAGCGGCAGCGGTACCGGGACCCGGACGAACGTGGCGCCCGCCCGCGCGCACCGGCGCTCCCACGCGCGGCAGATCGACGAGTACTCGGTGTCGAGGACCGCCACGGTGGCGCCCGCCGGGAGGTCGACCGTCTCGATGACGGCGGCGGCGCCGGACGTCGCGTTGGCGCACAGCGTCATGGACGCCGGTGACAGCCCCAGCGTCCGCGCCAGCAGGTCCGACTGCTCGCGCAACCGGGACGTGAGCTCGGCCCCGAGCCGCACGTTCGGATCGGCCTCGATCTCGCGGCGCAGCTCCGCGGCCCCGTCCAGGGTCCGGCGGGTCGGCAGCCCGTAGGAGGCGTGGTTCAGCATGACGAGCGCGGGATCCAGCGGGAACTCACCGGCGACGTCAGTTCGCACCGGGCCCCCCGTCACGGGGTCGCGGGATCCTCGCCCGCAGCGCCGCGATGTCGGCGATGTCGAACCGGAAGATCGCGTCGGCGGCCGCGGCCTCGTCGGGGTGCGCGGCGAGCAGCGACACGGACGTCTCGACCGGATGCCAGCCGGTGCCGCGCCCGGCCAGCCCGCCGATCCGCTCCTTCAGCAGGGTGCGGCGGTCCCCGTCGGTGGTCTCCCGGTCCGCCGCCCGCAGCAGTTCCTCCGTCAGGGCGTCGGCGGCGCCGCGCCCGTACAGGACCTCCAGCTCGTGCACCTGGCACGCCAGCGTCGTCGTCGCCCGGTCCAGCCAGTGCCCCGGGCCGATCTCGAAGTAGCGGGCGAAGGCGGCGGCCGCCCCGGCGAAGTCGCGCTGCAGGGCCAGCACGCGGCTCGAGTCGCGCAGGTGGAACGGGCTGTCGCTGGCCACGCCCGACGCCTGGGACATGCGGGTCAGCCGCCGCAGCAGGTCCGCCGCGCGGTCGAGTTCCAGGCAGGCGATCGTCTTCTTGCTCAGCCAGTGGACGGCCTCGTACTCGGCGTACGGATGCCGTTTCCGCCGCGCGACCTCGATGGCGCGGTTCAGCCACATCTCGGCCGACTCGGCGTCGTACCCGGCGAGGTACGCCAGGCCCCGGTGCCCGAGCGCGCGGGCCTGCAGTTCCGGGTCGGACGTCATGTCGTAGACGAGCGAGCAGAGGCGGACGCACTCGTCCGTGTCCTGGGCGGGGCCGCAGAGAGCCAGTTCCGCCTCCAGCATCCGCACCTGGGCGAGGACGTCCGCCGGTCCCGCATCGGCGCACCCGGCCTCCAGTTCCGCGAGCAGGTCGCGGCAGCGGCTCCAGTCGTTCGTCATGCGCAGGCTGCGCGCCCACAGCAGGCCGACGGCGAAGCGGGAATCGGCGGTGACCGCCGGGACCTCCGCCGGTTCCGCGTGCTCCGCCACCGCGCGCATGGCCTCTGCGCAGGCGGCGGCCGCGCCCCGGTGGTCGCCCTCCACGGACATGCACTCGGCGAGGAGCCGGAACGCCGCCCGCCGCGACGCCGGGACGGCCCCCTCGGCGGCGACCTGGGCGAGCTCGCGGGCCTTCGACACCGCGCCGAGCTGGAACTGGCGCCGCGCCGCCTCCAGTGCCAGCTCGCGGGCCCGGTCGGCGCGCCCGGCGCCGACCGCGACGGCGACCGCCCGCACCCACAGTTCGTCGTCCCACTCGCCCTCCCGGTCGAGGGCCTCCAGCAGCCTCGCGTGCATGCGCTGCCAGCGCGGGGCGTTGGCGGCGCCGCGCTCGCGCAGCACCTCGGCGAGCAGCGGGTGATGGACGGCGTAACGGTCGCGGGCGCCGCGCGGGTCGTCCGGCCGCACCAGCCCGAACTCGTTCAGCAGGACGTCGAGCCGCTCGTACACGTCGTCGACGTCCATCCGGACCAGCGCCGCGAGGTAGTCGACCTCGAACGAGTACCCGATCAGCGCGGCCGCCTCCAGGAGCCGCTGGTCGGCGGCCGACAGGTAGGACAGGCGCTCCTCCAGGATCGCCTTGATCTGCCTCGGCATGCTCTCCGGCCGCCGCTCCCGGCGCGCGCCGTCGCCGACCCGGAGCAGCGACTCGGCGAACAGCGGGTTCCCGTCGCTCTCCCGCAGGATCCGCTCCAGGGTCCCGGGCGGCAGGACCGATCCCCCGGCCGCGACGCGGACGAGTTCCTCGGTGTGGTCCCGCGACAGGCGTTCGAGGTCGATCTCGAAGCAGTTCTCGCTGTACCGGCGCAGCCGGTAGACCGCCCGGCGCAGCGGGTGCCCGTCGGCGTTCTCCTGGGTCTGCAGGTCGTCGGGCCGGTAGGCGAGCACGAGCAGCAGGGGGCCGCGCACCTGGAGCGCCAGCCGCATGACGAGGTCGATGGTGGCGGTGTCCGCCCAGTGCAGGTCGTCCAGGACGAGCAGGACGGGCCCGCCCTCGACCAGCCCGTTCACGACCTCGGCGAGCTGGTCGAGGCGGCTGTCCATGGCGTCCGCGCCGCCCGCGCCGCCCGCGTCGTCGCCGGACTCCAGCAGCGTCCGTCCGGTCAGGATGCCGGCGGCCAGCAGCTTTCCGACGACCGGCACCGACTCGATCCAGTCGGGGGCGTGCAGCCGGAAGGACTCCGCGACCCGGGCCAGCGTCGCGCGGGAGCCGGTGCGCTCGGCCCGCTGCGTGAGGGTCCGCAGGCAGTCGCGGACGGCCTGGTAGGCGTCGGAGCCCAGCGAGTTCATCATCGCCTGGCCGTAACCGGCGAGCAGCCCCGCCTCGGCGTGCCGTTCGGTCATCAAGTCCACGAAGTGGTGCAGAAGCCGCGACTTGCCGACGCCCGCCTCACCGCGCAGCAGGAGAACCTCGGGCGTCCCGTCGTGCACGGTCCGGTCGAGCGCCTCGGTCAGCCGGGCCGTCTCCCACTGCCGGTCCACCAGCGTCGCGGTCACCGACCCTCCCCGTGGGGTCGACGCATCGCAGCCCTCCGAACGGTCGCACGGTGTTGATCAACGGTAGCTTCGCCGATCCGCCATGGCCGGTCAACGGCGTTCCGCCGGGGGGAGGGGTTTGCGGAGGAGGTAGTCGGTGCCGAACTCGGTGTCGGTGTCGTGGACGTCGCGGTAGCCGAGGCGCAGGTAGAAGGTGTGGGCGGTGACGGTGGCGCCGGTCTCCATGTGGGCGTGGCCCTCGCGGGCGGCGAGCGTCTCGACGTGGCGCAGGAGCCGGCGGCCGATGCCCCGGCCCGCCGCGCCCGGATCGACGAACAGGGAGTAGACCCGGTTGCCGTCGCGGGAGACGGTGCCGACGACGCGGCCGTCGTCGGCGACGTAGATGCGGCGGGACGCCGACAGTTCGACGAACCGTTCGGCCGTGAAGCGCGCGCACATCCGGTCGATGACGTCGGGCGGGTAGTCGCGGCCGTTCACCGCGTGCAGGCACCGCCGGACGATCCCGGCGACGTGCCGGGCGTCGCCGGGGCGGAACGGCCGGATGCCGGCGGTCGCGACGCGCACGTCCAGAGGATGCCCGGACGCCCGTCCCCCTACCCGGACGGGACGCGGCGGATCACGACGCGGGGTCGGTGCGCAGGAGGCGGAGGAACGCCTTGATCCCGGCGATGACCTCCTGGTCGTCGGTGAGCCGGGAGATCGCGTCCTCGAACCGGCGGCCGAGGGCCTCGACCCTGCGGTTCAGCTCGTCGGCGCTGCGGGACGCGGTCGTGCCGACGGCCTCCAGACGGTGGTTCAGCGTGTGGTCGGCCTGGTGGAGCTGCTCGACGGCGAGGCGCGCCGCTTCGGCCCGTCCCTCCAGGAACGCGACGCGCTCGATGAGGGCGAGGACGTCGTCGCGGGGGTGGTGCGTCTCCCGGAGCATCGTGCCGAGCCGTTTGCGGAGGTGGACGAACCATGCCTGCGCCGGCCGGAAGAGCGTGCTCAGCAGGAAGAGGCCGGAGATGTAGTACCCGAACGTCTCGCCCCAGAAGTAGGTCATCACGGCGACGGCGGCCGCGGTGACGACGTGCGCGCCGATCGCGGCCGCGCGGACCCGGCGGGCGATCCGGCGGGCCTCGGCCTCGTTCCCGGCGGACACGTCGATGCCCCGGTCGCGGCTGATGCGGGTCTCCCGCACCACCCGGCGGGCCTGGAAGTACACGTTCCACGGGACGGTGAGCAGGACGACGAACCACACGAAGCCGAGGACTCCGACCCCGAACATGAGCAGGGCCTCGGCCGTGACGTCCGCGAAGGCCAGCAGGACCGCCCCGGCGGTGGCGGCGACGGCGGCGAGGCCGAGGGCGAGCGCGTTGTGCGACATGGGCCGGGCTCCTGTCGAAGGGAACGGTGCGTCCCATCGTCGGGTCCGGGCCGGGCCGGGGCATGAGTCCGGCTACTCAGACGGCGATGGGTACGCCCGCTCGCTCCGCCGGGACGCGCGTCAGCGGCGGTGCTCGACGAGGGCGGGGCCGGAGAGCGGGGAGACCAGGCCGACGGACCAGACCGTGCGGGTGCCCGGCACGCGCGCCATGTCGTACACCCAGGCCCCGACCCCGGGACGTCCGGGACCGCTCTCGGTCGTCCACTCGCCGCGGCTGTAGTGCAGGTAGTTCGCGGGCGTGTTGTTCGTGCTCACCCCGACCAGCGCGCCGCCCGCGCCGTCGTCGGCGAGGACGTTGAAGTTGACGACGCCCGGTTCCACCGGGACGGGGATCGACCGCCAGGTGCTCCCGTTCCAGTGCAGCAGTTCGGGGGCGGGCTCGAACACGGCGGGCGCGCGGTACGCCCACACGCTCCTGGACGACACGGGGACGATCTCGAGCACGTACGTGTCGTCGCTGCTCGGGTGCCGGACGGTGTTCCAGCGGACGCCGTCCCAGTGCAGCATCACCTGGGTGGGGCCCTCGCCCGGCGGTTCGCAGATGCAGGAGATCCACACGTCTCCGGGCGACCGGACCGCGACGGTCAGCGCCGTGGTCATCTTCACCGGGAGGTCTTGGCGGACCCACCGGTCGCCCTCGAAGCGCAGGGCGACGGACTCGCCGGCCGCCTCGTCGTACCCGATCGACCAGGCGGGCCCGCCGGGCGCCGCCGAGAGGATCTCCAGCCGCGGGGAGGGCGAGGGCAGCGGGATGGTGCGGCTGATCCCGTCCGGGTAGCCGACCTCGCGCCAGGCGGTGCCGTCCCAGCGGAGCGCGACGGGGCGGGAGCCGGTCTCCTCGGTCCAGTTCGTGCCGATCGCCCAGGCGGCGCGCGGCCCGGCGGCGGCGATGTCGGCGAGCGAGGTCGAGCCGGGGATCGGCAGGTCCTGTCGGCGCCACTCCCGGCCGTCCCAGGCGAGCATGAACTGCGAGCCCGAACCGGTGGCGTTCTCGACCCCGGTGATCCAGGCGGCGCGCGGTCCCGCCGCCGCGACCTCGAGGGGCACGGCGAGCCCTTGGAGCGCCGGGGTGGGCGAGGTCGTCCACTCCGGGGCGGCGGCGGCCCGGGCGGGGGTGATCAGCAGGCCGGAGAAGGCGGCGATCCAGGCGGTGACGTGGAGAACTCGGCGGTGTCCTGCCATGCGGGGCTCCCGGGGGCTCGATGATCTCACCGGCATATACTGGCAAGGTTCCGCGCCTTGTGGAGCGTTCCGGCCGCTTCCGGTCCCGATGCGACCGGCGCAGAGGCCGTCCCGGCCGCCCGCGCGAAAACAGACAAGCGAGGACTTTCCCGGCGGCGCGGGCCTGATTGCGGGGAAAGCGGGACCGGTCCCGGCGCGGACCGGCTTGGATGACCCGATGACCCCCTCGCAGAGCGTCACCGCGCCGCGCCCGTTCGTCCTCGTTCCGCTCGCCGCGGCCGCGATCCTCGGGCTCGCGGCGTGTTCGTCCGGCGAGCCGGACTCCGAGCGCGCCGCCGGGCCGACGTCCGCCGCGCCCACGACCACCGCCCCCGCCACCCCCGCGGCCTCGCCGTCCCCGTCGATGCCCGTCCCGGCGGACGGCGAGGATCGCCGGGCGTGCGCGGACGACGGCTCCTGCGAGATCAAGGTGACCGGCCCCGTCACGATCCCGATGCCGGACCGGCTCGGGCTCGGCCCGATCGAGGTCACCGAGATCGGCGCCCGCGACGTCGCGTTCGTCGCGCCGCTGACCGGGTCGCGGTTCGCCAGCAGCGGCGACGGCGGCGGATGCTCCGCGACCTTCACCGGGCCGGGCGCGGGCACCTCCGCCCGCATGGACGTGACCTGTCCTCCCGGCGGCGAGACGGTCGTCAACACGGTGACCATCGGCGTCGTCGGCATCGAGGACGGAGCCGCGGTCATCCGCATCCGCCCTGCGGCGTAACGCGGACGCCCTGCCGGGAGATCACTCAGTCCGGGCTCCGGTCTCCCGGCGGCCACCGGTCGTTCCCCTGGCGTCCGGTGGTGGTTCGCCCGTCCGGTGGACGGCGTTCCCGTCGGTGCCCGAGCCTGGCCGCGGCACGCGGCCCGCCGCCGCGCCTCCCCCCGGATGAAGGGCTCAGATGAGCGGAATCGTTCCCCTCGACAGGCGTGATTTCCTCCGCGCGGCCGGAGGCGCCGGCGTCGCCGTCGCCGCCTCGGGCGTCCTGGTCCCGCACGCCGGGGCCGCGTCCGCCGAGTTCGCCCACGGTGTCGCGTCCGGCGACCCGCTCCCGGACGGCGTGGTGCTGTGGACGCGCGTGACGCCGACCCCCGAGAGCGCCCCCGGGTCCGGCGCCGGGCCGGAGGTGACCGTGCGCTGGGAGATGAGCCCGGACGCCGCGTTCTCTACGATCGTCCGGGACGGGGAGGTCGTCACCGGGCCGGACGCGGACCACACGGTCAAGGTGGAGGCGACCGGCCTGGAGCCGGACACCTGGTACCACTACCGGTTCCGCCTCGGCCCCGTGACCTCCCCGGCCGGCCGCACCCGCACGGCGCCCGCCCCAGACGCGGAGGTGGACGGGCTGCGCCTCGGCCTCGCGTCCTGCTCGAACTACGCGGCGGGCCACTTCGCGGCGTACCGGCACGCCGCCGAGCGCGGCGACCTCGACCTGTTCGTGCACGTCGGGGACTACCTGTACGAGGGCGGCGACGCCGGGGTGCGGGCCCACCGGCCCGCGAAGGAGATCACGTCCCTGGCGGACTACCGGCAGCGGCACGCGCAGTACAAGACCGACCCGGACCTCCGGGCGCTGCACGCGGCGGTGCCGTGGGTCGCGACCTGGGACGACCACGAGGTCGTCAACGACTACTGGGAGGGCGGCTCCGGCGACCACGACCCGGCCGCCGAGGGCGACTGGGCGGCCCGCAAGGCCGCCGGGCACCGCGCGTACTTCGAGTGGATGCCGGTCCGGCGCGGCCCCGGCGGCGGGATCCGCCGCCGGTTCCAGTGGGGACGCCTGGCGGACCTGACGATGCTGGACCTGCGCGGCCACCGCTCCGAGCAGTCCTCGGAGGAGGACTTCGACGACCCGTCCCGCACCTTCACCGGACGCGCGCAGATGGAGTGGCTCAAGGACGGCCTCAGCGCCTCGACCGCGCAGTGGCACCTCATCGGCAACTCCGTGATGATCACCCCCGTCTCCCTGCAGGGGCTGGTGAAGGAGGTCGTCGACGCCCTCGGCGAGCTGATCGGCGGCGGCGACCTCCTCGCGCACGTCGGCCCCAACGCCGACGCGTGGGAGGGCTACCAGGCCGACCGGACCGACCTGCTCACCCACATCCGGGACGCCGGGATCACCGACACCGTCTTCCTCACCGGCGACGTGCACGTCTCGTGGGCGACCGAGGTGAGCGTCGACCGCACCGCCGCCCCGTGGCACCCGCCGGTCGCGACCGAGCTCGTCTGCTCGTCCGTCACCAGCTCGAACCTGGACGACCTGCTCGGCCTGCCGCCGCGCACGATCTCGCGGGGCGCCGAGGGCGTGCTGCACCTCAACAACCCGTACGCGAAGTTCTGCGAGCTCGACAGCCACGGGTTCGTCCTCATCGACGTGACCCCGCGGCGGATGCAGGCCGACTGGTACTTCGTCAGCGACCCCGAGGACCCGGACGCGACGCTGAAGCACGGCGCGTCCTTCGCGAGCCGCGCCGGAACCCAGCGCCTCCACCGCGCCTTCACCCCGGTCGGGTAGCCGGCGCCCGGAAAGCGACCGGACATCCGGCCGCCCGAAACCGGACGAACGAGGGGGCCGCCCGCGAGACACGGGCGGCCCCGCCGCCGTCCGGGGTCAGCCGGACACGCGCCCGTAGTCGCTCTTCTCGCCCTCCGGGTCGGTGAGCGTGATCGTCTGCCCGTCCGGGGACACCACCGCGGTGCCGGGGAACGCTCCCGCGCCGCAGTCGATCCGGAAGGCGTACGTCCGCTCCCCGCCCTTGGGCTCGACGGTCCCGTCGCAGCTCTCGCCGTCGCTGGAGAGGGTGACCGTCCCGTCGCCGCGGAACTCGAACGTCTCGTTGTTCGCACCCGTCTTGGGCCCGCGCCACGTCCCGGTGATCGACGCCTTGTCGTTCCCGGCCGCCGCCTCCTGGCCGCCCCCGCCCTGCCCGCTCCCGCCCTCGCCGCTCCCGGCGGACGTCGTCTGCTCGCTCCCGGCGGACGTCCCGGAGTCGTCCCCGCCCGAACAGCCGGTGATGCCCAGCACTGCGCATATCGAACCGGCAAGGAGCCATTTACGCACGGACGTCCTCCAGGGGGTGAAGTTCCGGCGAACACTCGCGGAACCGCGAAAGAGAAGGTGATCAAGGTAGCCATCGCCCCAAATCGCCTCAACCCGCCACCGCTTTCGGTGCAGGCCGAAACCGGCCAGGTCGCCGACCACGGGGAAACGCTCCGCGCGCTGCGGGCAAGAAGGTACGGCGGCGGAGGCATCGCCCGACCCCCGACGAGCGAACGATCACCCGCGCGCCACCCTCTGCGACCGACCCACGGGAGGCGGCGATGCCGATCCGGCACAGGGCGGCCGAACTCGCCCTCCACTGGCACGCCGGGCTGCTGGCCGGGCGGGCGCTGACGGCCGCCGTCTACGGCGAGCACCACCGCAGCCGCGCCCTGACCGCCCGCGCCGTCCACCGCGGCCCCGCCGCGGTCGAACGCCTCGTCACCGTCTGGTGCCGGACGATCCTGGACGAGCGCCCATCGGGCATCGGCGTCCGTCCGGACATCGAGCAGGTGCCGATCCCGGCGCGCTGGGCCGTCCGGGTGCTCGCCGCCGCGGCCGCCCGGGACCGGATCATGCTCCCCGCCCTCGTCGGCGCCGTCCCCGCCGACGAACTCGAACCGCACCTGGCGGCCCTGCTGCACCTGGCCGTCGCCGCGGTCGTCGAACGCGACGAGGAGACCTGGCCCTGACGCGTCCCGTCGCCTCGACCGGATTGCCCGTGCGGCCCCGACCGTGGAAGAGTCGATGGCGCTGATCAGCCCGCCCGACCGTCGGCGACGTCCTCGAACGGCTCCCCGCCTCACGAGCGATCGCCGTCCCGGAAGGCGTCGACGAGATCGTCTTCATGCGGGAAAGGCGGTGGCAGGCGTCCAAGGGCTTCACGGCCGGGCTGTTCGTCACCTGGCTGTTCGTCCTCCTCCCGCTGTCCGCGCTGCCCGTCCTCCATGGCCTCGGGACGCCCGCCGAGATCGGCGGCGCGGCGGCGATCAGCCTGCTCGGCGGCGGGCTGTTCACGCTGCTCGCCCTGGCGCTCCCCCGGGACCGGCTCACCATCGACCACGGCGGCCTCGCGTTCCGGTACGTCGAACAGCCGGACCGAGCCCCCTGGTCCACGGCTTCACTCCCGGTTCGTTGCCTGAAATGATCCGATTCGAGTTTCGTTCGGGCTCGACGACACCGAGGGGACGTCTCCGCATGGAGCCGCTGCGTCCAGGGGACCCGCGCACGGTGGGCCGGTACCGGCTGGAGCAGCGGCTGGGCGGCGGCGGCATGGGGCGGGTGTTCCTCGGCCGGTCCCGGGGCGGACGGGTGGTCGCCGTCAAGGTGGTGCGGCCGGAGTTCGCCGAGGACGACGGATTCCGGCGCCGGTTCACACGCGAGGTGGAGGCGGCCCGCCGAGTCGGCGGCTTCTACACCGCACAGGTGGTCGACGCCGACACCGAGGCCGATCCTCCCTGGCTGGTCACCGCGTACATTCCCGGCCCCTCACTCGAAGAAGCCGTCACCCGGGACGGCCCGTTGCCGCTTTCGAGGATCATTCCGCTGGGGACCGCCCTGGCCGAGGGGCTCTCCGCGATTCACGCGTGCGAGCTGGTGCACCGCGACCTGAAACCGTCCAACGTGATCCTCGCCGAGGACGGCCCGCGCGTCATCGACTTCGGCATCGCCCGCGCGCTGGACGCCGCGTCCGGGACCGCCTCCCGGATCCTGATCGGGACGCCGTCGTACATGTCCCCCGAACAGGCCGACGGCGGAACGGTCGGCCCGCCCGGCGACGTGTTCTCGTTCGGCGCGGTGCTGGCGTTCGCCGCGACCGGCCGCAGCCCGTTCGGGACCGGGACGGCCCAGGCCGTCCTGTACCGGGTCGTCCACGACGAACCGGATCTCGAGGGCGTGACCGAACCGCTCGCGGAACTGATCGCCGCGTGCCTCGCCAAGGACCCCGCCGACCGCCCCGCGGTCGGCGACGTCCTGGACCGGCTCTCGGCGCTCGACGAGACCGCGACCCGGCCGCTCCCGCCCGAACCCGAACCCGAACCGACCACAGCCGTCGAGAGCGGCGAATCAGCGGAACACGCCGGCCTCACGATCTGGAACCTCGGCGCGGAGAAACTCGACGTCGTCATCGACGGCACCTCGGTGCACAACGTCGACCACCGCGATCAAGCCACGATCCACCTCCCACCCGGCACCCACACCGTGCAGGTGCTGGCGGGCCGGCACCACGGCGTGCTCCGCCGCGTCGAGACGCGGCCCGGCGCCACGACACGCATGATCTTCGACGTCCCGCGCCGCCGCTCCGGCGCCGCCCCCGAGCAGGTCGACGAGCTGGTCTTCACCAAGTTCCGGCTCGGCGCGCTCGAAGAGATCGCGGTGCTCGCGGTGTTGATGCCGGTGACGTACGCGCTGATCGGCATACCGCTCCTGTTCCTGCACAGCAAGATCTTCGGCGGGGCGAACTGGACGGAACATCTGGGCTCCACGGCACTGGCCATGGTGGGCGTGGGCGTCGTCCTCTTCATCCGCTCCCGGACGTCCCGTTCCCCGCGGCTCACCCTGCACCCCGGCGGGCTCACCTTCGACCCCGGCCGCAGGGGTCGGCGGAAGGTGATCGACTGGGACGCCGTCCACCAGATCAGCGTGCTCTATTCCGGGAGGAACTCCGAACTCGTCGTCTGGTTCCGGGACGGGCATCGCCCCGCCATCGGCCGCAACGTCCAAGGCGGCACCTTCGTGTGCAAGGTCAGCGACCTGTTCGTCCGCAAAGGCGGCGGAACACTCGACACGGGCCTGAAATGGTTCGCCGGTGACGCCTACGTCGAGCAGTGGAGAGTCGGGGACGGGCGCGTCCCGTAGCGCCCGCCCACATGGACGACCGCGCCGACCACGGGCTTTCGTCGCCCGGCTTCAGAACGCGAGGGTCACCTCCGCCGTCGCCGCCGGGCTCGACACGACGGCGTCGAACGCGTCCGCGACGGGCATGGGCGTCTCCTCGCTCTGGCTGCGGACGGCGTCCGGGAACGGGCCGCCCGCGAACGGCCGCAGGTCCGTCAACGTGGGCACCCCGCCCAGGCCGGCCGCCACCAGCGCCCCCTCCACGCTGGCCGGACGCGGCGCGGGCATCGGCGTGTCGACCATCGTGAAGCCGGTCCCTTGCGAACCGTCGGGGTGCATCTCCGGGACGCTCCCCGCCGTGTGCGTCAGCGCCACCGCCCGGTAGTCGCCGCCCAGCGCGCGCGCCAGGTAGTGCCCCATCGGATACGCCCACATCTCGCCGCCGTAGAAGATCGGCACCTTCTGCACATGGTTGTTGTGCGCGACCACCACGAACCGGTCGTCCGGTGCGGCGCGCTCCATGTGCCAGTGCAGCGAGTCGGCCATGAAGCGGTCCCGGACGGACGTGTCCAGCGGCAGCCCGCCCCCGGAGAACACCTCGTGCATGGTCGCGAACATGTAGTCCGTGTGGCACGCCGCCTCGATCATGCGCACCGCCACGTCGTACCGCTCCCGCCCGGCCCGTTCGACGTGCCGCGGCTCCAGCGCCCGCGCCCGCAGCAGCAGCCGCGCCAGCACCGTGGTGAGCCGCTCCCGCACGTCCCGGTCGAGCCTCCCCCACGCGGGCGCCGCCTCCGCCATCGACGAGCCGCCGAACCGGCCGTCGATCGCGAGCGCCTCTTCCACGAGCGGCACGGCCTCGGGATCGACCTCCCGCAGGTACTCCGCGACCGGCTCCAGCGCGGGACGCACGGTGCCGCACGCCTGCGGAACGTCGATGCCCGCGAACCTCACCGGGTGCGCGCTCGTCCGATTGTGGGCCCGCAGCCAGCGCGCCATGTCGCCGTTCAGCCCGGCGAACGTCGTCCCCGGCATCCCGGACAGGTCGCCCTCCTCGCCCGCGCCGCCGATCCACCGGTCGAGCGCGAACCCCTCGGCGAAGCCGAACTCGAACGCCAGCACGGTGAACCCGCACCGCTCGGCGAGGAACCGGACGATCCGGCGCCGCGCCGCACCGAACTCGCGGACGAAGTGGCAGCCCTCGCCGACGGCGACGACCCGCGCGTCCCCGACGATCGCCCGCAGCGGCTCGAGGTCGTCCAGCGGCCCGTCCGGCTCGAGCGAGTCCAGGACGGCGGCGTGCTCACGAATGTCGAACATGGATGGGTGCTCCGTTCTCGGTACCTGAAGGGTCACGAACTCACCGAGGGAAGCGCGACCAGCCCGTCCACCGGCCGTCCCGACCGGTCACGGGTGCGCGCTCCCGAGAAGCACGTCAGAGAAACAGACTGCCCGTCCCCATGCCCGCACCGTACCAACACCCACCCCCGGCGCCGCTCTCGGAGCCGTCCCCGTGGTGCGGTCAGACCGCCAAGGCGCCGCCGACGAAGGTTCGTTCGGGGGCGGACGGGACGAGCTCGACCATGGTGCCCGGGCGGAGTTCGTCGCCGAGGACATCGACGATCGCGTCGGTCAGTGCGGCGCCGAGAGCCGCGGTGATGTCGGCGGCGTCGGGGCGGTCGAAGACGCCGGCGCGAACGCCCAGGATCACGGAGGCGTTCGCGTCCACGGCCTTGCCGCCCTGCGCGAAGCGCCCCGCGGGGACGCCGTCCAGCCGGACGCTCACGAGGTCGCGGGCCCAGTCGCCGTAGACGCCGACGATCGCGTCGGTGAGTGCGGCGACGAGCTCGCCCTCCTTCCCCACCAGCCGGTCCTCCGGAAGGTGCACGGTCATATGCGGCACGGCCGCCTCCATTACCTTTGACAACAAAGTCTTTAGAGTTAAAGGTAATTGAGGAAGGCATCGAAGGTCCACCGGCCCGGCCGCCCCGGCCGCGGACGTCAGTGGCCGTTGGGTTCGCTGCTCGGGCGTCCGGCCGGCTCCAGCGGCGGTAGCGAGTCGAGCCGCGCGTGGAGGTCCATGACCTGGCGGCTCGGTGTGCCGGGAGGGCGGCGCAGGTCGGCGCGAAGGGCGTTGAGGCGGTCGCGGCTGGTGGCTCGTAGGGCGCCGGGGGCGATGGCATCGAGCACCGACGCGGCGAGGGCGGCCGCGTCGTCGCCGCGTCCTTGGGCGGCCTCGGCGCGGGCCAGCACGATCGTGGCGGCCGCCCAGCCCGGACGTCCGTGCGGGATGTGCTGCAGCGATTCGTCGGCGTACCGGGCGGCTCGAACGGCGTCCCCGGCGAGCAGCGCGGCCTCGGCCAGGTGCATGTCGAGTTCGGCGCGGTCGAACCCGAACCGGCCGGGAACGTCGCCGTCGGGTGCGGCGTCCATGGCGTCCAACGCGCGCCCGGAGATGCGCGCGACCTCGACCCGGGAGCCGGAGCCGACTGCGGCGGTCGGGCGCAGCAGGCCCCAGGCGAGCATCTGCGCCTGCCACAGCGGCGATTCGGCCAGCGAGTACGCGTGCCGCGCCAGCTCGACCGCGGCGGGATGGCGATCCCCGTAGTAGGCGATCATGGCGCGGGCTCCGAACGCCCAGGACGCCAGGCGCCGGTCCGCGGTGTCGCCGCCGATCCGCGCGGCGGTCGCCAGATGGACGTCCGCGGCGGCCTCGTCCCCAAGGTGGAAGGCCAGGTTCCCGACGAGGGCCGACAGCCATCCGGCGATCCGGCGGAGCTCGCGCCGGTCGTCGTCGGCCTGCGGGTTCCGGAGCATGGCGTTGACGAGCGTCCGGCACCGGTGCACCTCGGCGGCGAGCACGCCGGGCTCGTACCGGGAGTACCGCAGGTCGTAGTGGGCGAGCGCCGCGGCCAGGTTGTCGCGGGTCTGCGGGCCTCCGGACGGACCTTCGACCTCCAGCGCCAGCTCGATGCTCTCGCGCAGGGCCGCGAGGTTCCCAGCCGCCATGAAGACTCCAATTCGTGGTCGCCGTCCCGGTCGCTTCTGCCAGGCACCGTACTGCGGACGTTGGTCGTCGGCAGGCGGGCGCGCCCAATCGGACAGTCCCAACTGGGCCGGTGTGGCGTCGTAGAGGCGGCAGAGTGCCATGCCGTACTCCGGGCTGGGCGGGAACGCACCGTGCTCCCAGCGGCACAGCATCGCCGGGTTCACCGGCGGAACGCCCAGCCCGTCCGCCCGGTACAGCTCGGCGATGCCGCGGATGGCGTCCGCTCGAGTCCAGCCGTACGCCCATCGCCACGCCTCAAGCGGCAGTACCTCGGGAAGCCGCGCCTGGATGTGCGCGGCGATCTTCTCCACCGGCCAGCGCCCGCGCTGCCCTCGGGCGCGTATGCCGCGCGCCTGCTCGGCGAGCTGCTTGCGGCGGGCTCTACTGATCGTGTGCGGCAACGCCAACCTCCGGCGAGCTCGGCCCCACCCCCACTCCCGAGCGTAACCAGCGGTAGCGCCCTGCTGCATCGGCCTGACCGGCAACGGCCGCGTCATTGCCGGAGCGCACGGTCGGCGGCAATACGGCGGTGGCAATGGGGTGCCCGCCTCGGCGGCATTGATGCTCTCGCGGGCCGGGGCGGAACGTGGAGGAACCACCGGATCGGGCCCGTCCGGCCCCTGTGAGAGGAGATGCCGATGGACGGCAGTTGCACCCGTCCGCCCGGCGAGACGACCGTGCCGGCGATGTTCCGGCCGCCCGCCGACGAGACGTGGAGCGTCGAGCACTTGTTCGCGGGAGCGTCGCGACACGTCGTTCAAACGCCGCTGGTCCGCAACACCTACAAGAAGAAGTCGGGGTCGTCCGACGGGGCCAAGACCTACGACACGACGTCCGTGTGATCCGCCGACCAGTCGAACCGAGAGGGGTTCGGCCCTGGGCCGGACCCCTCGGTGAACTGAGCACGAGAGGAGACGGTTGTGCTCACACTGCGAATCGACCCGGACGCCCCACCGACGTGGAAATGGGACGGAACCTCGTACGTGACCGGTGACGGCGGCCGCGTGACGCCCTACGCGCATCCGATGGTCGAGCACCTCGCCGCGACCGACGGCACCCGCACCGCGATCATCGTCCGCGAGCGCGTGCCCTGCCGGACGGCCGCGTCCCCGGCACCGGTAACGGTCATGCCGCACGTCCTCGATGACATCGCCGCCCGGGCCCGGCGGTGGCCGGTCGATCACGTGCTGATCGAGACCGCCCCTCGCCGTCCGGTGCGGGTCACCGTCGGCGCGGACCGGTCGACGCCACTGTTCCTCGCCCACCGGGACGGCATCCTGCACGGCTCGTGGGACATGGCCGACCTGGCGCCGTTCGCAACCGGGATCAACCCCAAGGAAGCGACCCGCCTGCTGATCTACCAGCCCCGCTACACCGCCGAAACCGCCTTCAGCGGAATCCGCCGGCTGACGGAGCGGGCCACGGCCACCTTCGGCGGCGACCTGGTCATCACCTACCCAGACCCCGTCGTGCATGCCGAACCGCGCGAACTCGTCGAGGGAGCCGACGTGCTGACCGCGTTCGTCGAGGGGATCGACGCGGCCTTGGACGCGCGCCCCCTGGAGCCGCTCGCAACCGTGTGCCACCTGACCGGCGGGCTGGACTCCGGCTCGATCGGCACATGCGCGGCCAAGCGCTGGCCCGGGCAGATCGATACCGCGACGTTGATCGTCATCGGACCTGGGCGCGAGCAGCAGATCAGGCGCCGGGCCGAGATGCGCGACCGGGTGCCCTTCGGGCCGCACGACCTCCGGGTCGACACCCGCGATCGGCTGATGTTCGGCCCGTCCTGCGCCCGCGTCCGCGGCGAGCTGGTCAGCCCCTGCGACGAGCCGCTGCACCAGCACTTCGTCGAGCTGAACGCCCTGATCGCCGCACTGGGGGCGCACACGGTGGTGACGGGCCTGGGCGGCGACGAGATGGTCGCGGTCGGGTCGGCCGAATCGGCGCAGGCCGCCGCCGACCGAACCGACGACCTCGCCCTGCCCTGGCTAGGCCCCCGTGCCCTGGCCGCGATCGAGTACTGCGACGACGCCATCGCTCCCCCGGCCATGGCCGGGGGCATCACCCTTCTGGCGGCGGAGACCGTCGCACCGCCACTTCTGCGCGCCGGGCTGTGGCCGGTGCACCCGTTCACGCACCCGGCGCTGATCGAACTGGGCGACCAACTCCCGTTCCACTGGCGCGAACTCAAACAGCTACAGCGCCGACACCTCGGCACGTTCGGGCTCAGCCACGACGCCTGCAACCCCGAACTGCGGGAGAGCTTCGCCGAACTGGTCGAGGAATCCCTCATCATCAACGGGCTGCCGCTGCTGCGGCACATCCTGAACGAGGGATCGCCGCTGATCGAAGCGGGGCTGCTGGACCCCGACGGTCTCAAGGCCGCCGTCGTCGCGCTGGAGACCGAGCCCTACCACGAAGAACCGCACTCGAAGCTGGTCGAGGTCATCACCCTCGACCAGGCCGTCAGGGCGTTCCTGCCCTGACTCCGAACCACGACGACAGGTCGAGCCGCTCGGCCCGCCTCGCCATCATGTACAACCGGGCGTGCGTCCGTTGCTCTTCACGCACCAGCGCGAACCCCTGTGTCCGGTTGTAGCGGGCCAGCCGCTCGACGTGGCAGTGGCGCCGAACCCACGGCACCTCCAGCCGCGCGGCCCGATCGACCGCCCACCACGCCATCACCGTGCCCGGCTTCCCTGCCCGCAGAGCCGGGTCGGTGATCGATCCCGACAGGTACAACGCGGCCTCGTCGCGCTCCTCGTCCGTCCATCCCCATGGCGGGCCCTGCTCCTGCACCAGCATCTGGCCGACGACACCATGCTCGTCGTCCTCCAGGACCCACACGTCCCCGAACGGGTTGTCGCACTGTGCGACCAACTCGTCCAGCGCGCCCCGCCAACTCGCCAGTCCCCGCCGCTCCAACCAGGCACAGCGGGCCTCCACCATCCTGGCGACCTCAGGACGGTCGGCGCTCACCGCAGGACGCATCTCCATCACCGGGCACATTGTGCGGCACCCGAACGCCCGCCATGCGGCCGACCGCCGGAGGATCTTCCTCCGCTTGACGGCCAGAGCAGCGGCGGCAGCGGAACGGTCGCGCGGGCGGGGTCACGGCGGGCTGGGCGGGGACCGTAAAGATGCGGTAATCGCCGGGCGCCATAGTGATCCCAACGAGGCCGGCCACGGCGAACGAGGGCCGGCGGAGCGGCAGAGCCGGGCCTGTTCGGCGGGCGGCGGATAGATCACCCAGGAGGAAGAACGATGGCGCGAGAGCTGGTCTACACGGGGTTCATGTCGCTCGACGGCGTGGTGGACTCGCCGGGCGGGCAGGTGGAGGGCCACCGCAGCGGCGGGTGGGTGATGCGGACCGAGTTCGTGCCGGAGGCGTACTCGCTCAAAGGCGAGGAACTGGCCGAGACGACGGCCCTGATGTTCGGGCGTCGCAGTTACGACGCCTTCGCGCCGGTCTGGTCCGCGTCCGAGGACCACGCGGCCTATCAGGACCTTCCCAAGTACGTCGTGTCCGGGACGCTCAAGGAGGACGACCTGATCGACGGCTGGGGTCCGATCACGGTCCTGCGCTCGGTCGAGGACGTCGCGGCGCTCAAGCGGGAGGAGGGCGGGGCGATCTTCATCCACGGCAGCGCGGAGCTGGCCCGCCGCCTGGCCGACGCGGACCTGATCGACCGCTACAACCTGCTCGTGTTCCCCGTGCTGCTGGGAGCCGGGAAGAGCATCTTCAGCCGCGAGGACCGGGACGAGCAGAACCTGAAGCTCCGGGATTCCGCCGCCTACTCCAACGGCGTCACGAAGCTCGTCTACGACGTGGTGCGCTGAAACTTGGAGAAACTTTCGCCGTGCATGTCGAGACGGGAGGGTGCCGCTCCGATCAGAGGGTGACAGGGCCCAGGAGGGCCCCTACCTGAGGAGCATGATCGTGCGGAAGATCGTCCACTTCGTTCACGTTTCGCTGGACGGCTACATCGAGGGGCCGAACGGTGAGTTCGACTGGCCCGTCATGGGGGCGGAGCTGTCGGCGCACTCGTTCGAGCTGGTGGAGCGGGCCGACACCTTCCTCTACGGTCGTCCGGTCTGGGAGATGATGTCCGGGTACTGGCCGAACGCCGAGGCGATGTCCGATGACCCGCATGACCTGAAGTTCGCGCCGGTCTGGCGGCGTACGCGCAAGGTGGTGTTCTCGCGGACGCTGCGCGATCCCGGGCACGGCGCGCGGGTCATCGACGGCGCGAACCTGGTCGAGCAGGTCACCGCGCTCAAGGCCGAGCCGGGCAAGGACCTGCTGCTGATGGGCGGCGCGTCGCTGGCCGCCGAACTCACGGCGCACGGACTGATCGACGAGTACCAGGTCGTGGTGCACCCGGTCGTCCTCGGCGGCGGCAAGGCGCTGTTCCCCGAATCCGGACGGCGGTTCGACCTGCGGCTGGTCGAGTCCCGGACCCTCGACGGCCGGGCCGTCCTGCTCCACCACCGCCCTGTCTCGCGCTGACCCGGGGCGGCTCAGCCGAGGCGGAAGGCGTGGAGGGTGGTGCCGTGGGCGGCGGCGAGGGTGGGGCCGTCGCTGTCGAACACCCATTGCTCGGTGGAGACGGGGGTGCTTACCGGGTGGTTCCAGACGAGTCGTCCTGTCCTGGCGTCCCAGCCGTAGAGGCCCGAGTTCGAGCCCGTCACGCCGGTGCAGATCAGCCCGCCGGCGGTGACCAGTGGGGCGGTGCCGGACACGGGGGTGTCGGCGGACCAGACTCGCCTGCCGGTTCGGGCGTCGAGGGCGACGAGGCGTGGGGCGTCCATGATGTACACGTATTTCCCGTTGGCCAGGAAGGGGCGTGTCTGGCCGCCGGGTGAGGACGGCGTGTAGGTCCACCGCGGCCGGCCAGTGGACGGGTCCAGGGCGTAGACGGTCGGGCCGTTCACGTAGACCAGTCCGTTGGCCGCCCTCACGTTGAGCAAGAGCGCGTCCTCGTCGTCGGAGTCCTGGGCGGCGTCGGGGAGGTCGGCGCTCCAGACCTTCCGGCCGGTGCCGGTCGACAGCGCGTCGAGAGTGGTGCGGGACGAACCGGCGAAGATCAGGTCGCCGTCGCGCGGCATCAGGAGCATCGTCTCGAGCGGACGGGACCAGCGGACGGCGCCCGTCGTGATGTCGAGCGCGAGGTGCCGGCTCTCGCCTCCCTCCTTGATCGTCCCGGCGAGGAGGGTGCGGCCCTGGATGCCGTAGCGCGTGACGGACGACGCCTGCGGCCACTCGCGGGTCCAGAGCGGGCGGCCGGTGGCGGGGTCCAGGCCGGTGATCGTTCGGTCACCGATGAGGGCGAGCAGGCCGTTGGCCGGGGCCATGAGCTCGGGGTACCGGTATTTCGCCGGTGGCTCGTAGGTCCACTTGACCGTCCGGGCGTCGTCCATGGCGACGACCGTGCCGCGGGAGCCGGGCAGCGTGTAGATGAGATCGGGCCCGGCGACCATCCGGCCGGTCTCGGACCAGGTCTGCCGTCCGGTGTCCAGCGAGTAGCCGCGGACGTCGTCCTCGAAGACCTTGCGGGCGACCGTGATGATCGATCGGGGGCGGACGACGAGGCCGACGTCGTCCTCGTCTTCGATCGTGGTCCGCCACAGCGGCGTCGGCGGGGCGAGCCGGTGCCGCTCCTCGGGCCGGGTCGCGGCCAGTGCCGCGGCGGTGCCGCCGCCGATGGCGGCGAGTCCGAAGGCGGCGGCCCCGCCGACCAGGAGGCGTCGCCGGGTGCGGGCCCTGGCGAGCGTTCGCAGGTCCAGGACGAGCGTGTCCTCCCGCTGCCGCAGCTCCTCGCCCATGTCGCCCGGGAGCCAGCCGGGCGCGACCGGCTCGGCGGCCGTCAGCGTCGGGAGCAGCTTCGCGGGCGGGCGCCGGTCGGGGTCCCGGCTGAGGCAGGCGGCCACCAGCCGGGCCAGGGACGCCGGGACGCCGCGCAGGTCGGGCTCTTCGTGCAGGGTCCGGTGGACGATCGCGGGGACCGCGCCCGTCCCGAACGGCGGGCGGCCGGTGGCGGCGAAGGCCAGCACGGCGCCGTAGGCGAACACGTCGGCGGCCGAGGTGAGGCGCCGTCCGTGGATCTGCTCGGGGGACATGTAGCCGGGCGAGCCGATGAACCGGCCGTCCGCGGTGAGCGTGGCGGTGTCGGCGGCCTTGCTGATGCCGAAGTCGATGACCTTGGGGCCGTCCTTGGCGAGCAGGATGTTGGCCGGTTTGAGGTCGCGGTGCAGCAGGCCCGCCTCGTGGATCGCGACCAGGGCCTCGCCGAGCCCGGCGCCGAGGGTGCGCAGCAGCGGCTCGGGCATGGGCCCGTACCGTTCGACCGCGTCCTTCAGGCTGAGGCCGTTGACGTACGCGATCGCCAGCCACGGGACGGTGCCGTCCGGTTCGGCTTCGACGACCGGACTCGTGAACGCGCCGCTGACCTTCTGGGCGGCCTCGACCTCGCCCTGGAACCTGGCGCGGAAGTCGGGGTCGCCAGCGAGTTCGGGCCGCACGACCTTGATCGCCACCGCCCGTCCGGCCGGGGACGCGCCCAGGTAGACCACCCCCATGCCGCCCTCGCCCAGGCGCCGCAGCAGGCGGTACCGCCCGATGCGTTCGGGGTCGCCGGGCTCCAGCGCCGTCATCGTCCCGCCTCGAAGCGGTAGAGCCGCTCGTGGTCGGTCGCGAAGACCGACGAACCGGACACCGCGACGTCCCAGCCGTGCTGCGGCTCGGCCGGCCCCCGGTGCGTCCACAGCGTCCGGCCGTCGGTCCCGGCGACGAGGACGCCCTGGGCCGGGCCTTCCCGTTCGTTGAAGGCGGCCGCGACGACGCCGCCGCTCGCCGCGACGCGGCCCCGCCCGTCGGCGAACGGCTCGGGGGCGGCCAGCGTCCAGCGGGCGGCGCCGGTCGCCTGGTCGTAGGCCCGGAGATCCTCGCTCTTGAAGATCACGTTGGCGCCCGCGGGGACGACGGTGTCGAACTGCTCGTCGGTGTCCACCGACCACACGGGCCGCCCGGTGGCGGTGTCGACCGCCTGGAGGGTGTCGCCGAAGTTGCCGAACACCCGCCCGCCGGCGACCGCGAGGTCCAGGCTCGCCCCGTCCCGGCCGCCGACGCTCCGGGGCCAGGTGCGGGACCAGCGTTCGCGGCCCGTGACGGGGTCGAGGGCGGCGAGGGCCCGGTCGGTACTGAGGTAGACGGCGGTCTGGTCGACGGTCCCGGAGAGCAGCCCCTCGTCGGAGAGATGCCACCGGATCTCGCCACTGGCCAGGTCCAGCCCCCAGGCGTCCGCCGGGGCGCGCACGAGGATCGTGTCGCCGACCACACCGGGGACGAACGAGGGGTGGACGCCGCGCGGCGTGGGAAGGTTCGTGGCCCTGCCGGTCCGGGCGTCGACCAGCGTGATCGTCTGGTCCTCGAAGTCGCCGACCACGCCGCCGAGGACGACGAGCCTCGATCCGCGGGCGAGGTTGCCCGAATACGCGGGGTTGGCCTTCTCGTACGTCCACAGTTGCCGCCCCGAGGCGGCGTCCACCCCGTACATCTCCCCTTCGCCGCCCCACAGCACGACACCGCCCGCCACCAGGATCACGGACGTCCCGCTGACGGGACGAGGCGGGACGAACGTCCACGCGGGCGGGGGCGCCGCGGCGAGGGCGGTCGCGCGGGGAGCGGGCTCGGCGGGCGTGCCGGGCTTGGAGTTCCCACGGGTCATCGCCCAGCCCGTCGTCCCCGCGCCGATCCCGGCCACGGCGACCGCGGCGGCCAGCCCCAGGAGGCGGCGCCGTCCGACCTTGCCCGCCTCCGTGTCATCGACCCGCAGCGGCGGCGGGGGCGGCGTGACCGGCTGCGACGCCACCCGGGTCGCCTCGGCCTCCCTGGCCGCCACCTCCCGGCGCAGCGCGGGCGAGGTCAACGCCGTGGGATCGGCGGGGGTCAGCTCCGCGAGCACGGCCTCCAGCCCGGGACGTCCGGTCGGCTCCTTGGCCAGGCAGGCGCCCAGCAGTCCGCGCAGTGACGCGGGCACGCCGTCAAGGGACGGCTCCTCGTACATGACCTCGTAGAGCACCGCGGCCGAGTCGCGCTCGCCGAACGGCTTGGCGCCCGTGGCCGCGTAGACCAGCACGCCCGCGAGCGAGAACACGTCCGCCGCGGGCCCCGCGTCCTTGCTTTCGGCGATCTGCTCGGGGGCCATGTAGGCCAGCGTGCCGATCACGGCCCCGGTGCGGGTGACCCGCGTGGCGTCGGTGGTCTTGGCGATCCCGAAGTCGATGATCTTGGGGCCGTCCTCGGCCAGCAGGATGTTGCCGGGCTTCAGATCGCGGTGCACCAGCCCGGCCCCGTGGATCGCCCGCAGCGCCTCCGCCAGTCCCGCGCCCAGCGCCCGGACCGCGGCCTCGGACAGCGGCCCGCCCCTCGCGACCGCCTCGCTCAGCGTGGGCGCGGGGACGTACCCGGCGGCGAACCACGGCTGCGGCGCATCGGCGTCGGCGTCCAGCACCGGAGCCGTGTAGATCCCGCTCACCTTCTTGGCGGCGGCGACCTCGCGGCGGAACCGCGCCCGGAAGGCCGCATCGTCGGCGAACTCCCGCCGGACGACCTTCAGCGCGGCCAACCGGGCACCCGGCGACCGGGCGAGATAGACGACCCCCATCCCGCCCGCCCCGAGCCGGGCGAGCACGCGGTACGGCCCGACCCACGCGGGGTCCCCCGGCTGCAACGACCGCACGCCCACCTCCGAAGCAAATGAACAGGTATATCTATTCAATCAAGCGGACGCCATACCCCGACGCGACCCGACTCCCCTGACGTGCCCGACCCGCCGCGTGCTGTGGCGGGCGGCCACGGTCTTGTCGACCGGTGTGGCGCGGAGGACGGGCGGGACGAACCGGGCGGCCAGGGTGCCGGGTGGCGGACGGGGCTCGGCGGGACGGGTGTTGGCGTGCGACGTTCGTCCTCCGAGGCCGCCTACTCGTCAGATCCGAGCGCGTTGGCCGACCGGCTACTGCGCGACCGGGTCACGATTCCCCGGAAGGGGCCGGTCATGGCCGCCGAAGACGTGCCGGTCCGACCAGTGTTGGTCGGCCGCTTCGGGGGCGGGCAATGCCGGACGAGCAGGACAGGGGGCCGCACGCGACGTGGGCGGACGGGTCCGGACGTGCGGGACGTCGGTGGTGTGGTGGGCGACCGGGCGGACTGCCCCGGGGATGGACGAACCTCCCCGATGGTCGCCGGGTGGCGTCCGGAGCTGGGCGAATACGCGGTCCGGGGAGGATGTGCCCGAACGCGCTGGACCCCGGCGACGACAGGTTCCCCGGCGTGCCGCACCGCGACGCGAGAGTCGCCGGGCGAGCCCGTCGGTCCGGGAACCTGCTCGTCGGCGGCGTCCCCGAGCGGGGGTTCGGGGACGATGGCCGGGTCCTCAGCGCGCCGGTGTCGCGAGGCCGAGGCGGCCCCGGAGGCGTCCGAAGAAGCCGCCGGACGGACGGGCGGCGGCGTGGCGGGTCGGCGGCCGCCGCCGGGGCACCGACCGGGCCCGAGGCTCCGGGCGGGGAGCCGGACGAGATCGGGGTGCCGGACGGGATCGGGGTGGCGGCGCCGGACGGGGCGGGGCCGGGCTCCGGTGCGCGGCGAGCGCCGCTCGGATCATGTCCGCGAGGACGAACGGGCTCGCCGCCTCCAGAAGGCGGTCACCGATCATGGCCCACCACGCCCCCGTGAACTCCCCGAACCAGCACGGGACACCGGGAAACCGGCGCGCCAGCTCCGCCTGGACGAGTTCGAGATCGCGGTCGAGCCACACCGGGAAGGCCCCGTCGGCTGTTGTGCTGTACATAGGTCGAACCTCCGATTGTCGATCAGGCCCCGGACGTCCTGGTGCTGGCGCCGTCGCCGCCGACGGCGTCCCGAACACGGCTTCGCGGGGCTCGCACTGACTCCCGCCGAACACCGCTCCCGCGCCCCGTCCGAAGACACGGGACGGACGGACGGTCGGAGCGGGCGGCGCAACGGACTCGGCGGACACTTCCCGGACGCGCCGGGCGGGGACGGCTGCGGCCGCCTCGCCGTCCCGGGCCGCGACACCGGGACGACCGGTCACGCCGATCAGACGATGCGAAGGGACGGCACGGGGTGCGCGGGGCCGCCCCTTCGCGGCGGCCTCACGGGTTCAGAACCGCGAAGACGACCTTGCCGGTGTTGCCGGACAGTGGCCGCACGCCCCAATACCGCGTGTACTGCTCGACGACGAACAGGCCGCGCCCGGACTCGCCGTCCAGGTCGGCCCGCTGCACGCGCGGCTCCTCCCAGTGGGAGTCCTGCACCTCCATCCAGAGCGAGCCGTCCTCGTTGTGCCCGATCCGGAACATGACGTCGTCCGGCCCGGTGGTGTGCCGGATCGCGTTCGTGACCAGCTCACTCGCGACCAGGCACGGGACGAAGTCGTCCACCCCGGACGGCGCGAGCGCGAGCCGTATGAACCCCCGAACCTCCGCGACTGACTTGAGGTGTCGTTTGACCACCATCTCCGCTTGCGTCGCCTCGATCATGACCAGGCTCCCATCACTGTGTGTGGCGTACAGCACACAGTGGGCCACATTCCGGCGTACAATTCAGTTGCCGCCAGCAAGTGGCAGATAGAGGAAGATCGGCGACCAGCTCGGAAGCTTCCAGCGAGAGGCAGAAGGCATGTCCCCTCGGCGCACTCGACGCTCCCAAGAGTCCCCCGCTCTCGTAGCCCTCGGCCGCCAAATGCGGCGCATGCGGGAGGGCAAAGGGGTCAAGCAGGAGACGATCGCTCACCTAACGCAGGTGAGCGGCCCACAGGTAAGCAAGATCGAGAACGGCAAGAAGCGGGCAACCCGATCGTTCGTGGAGATCGTTGATGATCATCTCGACGCGGGTGGTGCGCTCATCAACCTCTGGGAGGACCTGAACAAGGACGGACACCCGGTGCCGGTCTGGTTCGACTGGCCTCAGATCGAGGCCGATGCCACGATGATCATCACCTGGCAGCATGCAGTGGTCCCTGGCCTGGCACAGACGCCCGCATACGCGCTGGCGATCCTGCACAACAACAAAGAAGCCGCCGAAGCTCGCATCACCCGCCAGGCCATCCTCTCCCGGAAGCCCGAGGACACCGACGCGCCAGCGTGCCTGGTGATGCTGCTCGACGAGCAGGTACTCCGTCGGCCGGTCGGCACTGCCGAGACGATGAAGGAGCAGCTCGAGCACCTGATCGAGCTGAGCATGTTGCCCAACATCACCGTTCAAGTAGTGTTGGAAAGCGGCGAGCATGACGGAAACATGGGCGCGTTCGTTCTTGCGACGATGGAAGATCGAAGTGAGATCGCATACATCGAAACGGCTGTTCGTGCCCTCACAACAGACGACCCCGCAGACCTCGCCGTGCTTGCTCGGAGCCTGATGACCCTCCGATCACAGGCACTAACGGAGCAGATGTCGCGTGATCTGATTAGAAAGGTGGTCCAAGAAAGATGGACCTGAAAAACGCCGAATGGCGCAAGGCGACTCGGAGCGGATCCAACGGCGGTGACTGCGTTGAGTTGGCGAGTCTCTCCGGCACAGTGGCGGTCCGGGACAGCAAGGACCCGGACGGGCCGGTCCTCCTGCTCTCCCGCACCGCCCTCCGCGAGGCCGTCCGGGCGGCCTCGGACGAGCGCTGAACAGCGATACCTCCTCCCCAGCCGTCCTACCTGGGCGGCCGGGGATTGCTGGCATGGTGGATTGGGCTCCGTGGCACTGATGTCACTGCTTGCCGCCTCACCGTGCGCGCCGACGGGCTCGTGATGTAGGGCGGGGCAGGAAGGTCGTCCTCTAGTACCGCGCGGGGCACCGTCTCGTCGACGGGCGCCGATTGCCGGACGGCATGCTCGCGCGAGGCCGGGGCCATGGTCGGCCCGCAGGACGTCCCGCACCTCCGGGCGTCGCTGCGCCGGTTCGCCGGTGACCGCTACGTCGGTCGCCCGGCATGACCCCGCCCCGCCTCAAGGCCCGCCGCCTCACCCCTCGTCGGCTCGGATGCGGGCGAGGATTTCGGCGACCTCGCGGGTGCGGTCGTCGTTCGGGCCGTTGATGACGAGGTGGTCTTGGTGGAGCGCCTCGAAGACGTCCTCGGCCGCCGCCTTGTCTCCCTCGGAGTAGTGCAGCATGCCGATGCTGTACCGCACGTCCAGGGCGAGGTCACAGGCGTCGCTGTCGGCTTCCGCGACGTCCGTGAGCAGGTTCTGGAATTCCTCGAGCGCCGTGGCGCTCTGGCCGAGGTTGGCGCGGCAGTCCGCGGCGTAACGCCTGGACTGGAGCGCCATGTCGCTGGACGGTCCGACGGTGCGGGCGTACGCGTCGGCGAGGGCGTCGAACTCAGCGACCACGCTGCGGGAATCACCGCCGAGGAAGAGCACCAGCGCACGCTGGAAACGCACCTTGAGCAGCTCGGGATTCTCGGAGCCGAGCGCCTTCGCCGCGGGCGTGATGACCGCTTGCAGGACGTCGGCGGCCTGCGCGAACCGGGCGTCCTCCAGCAGTTCGAAGGACTCCTTGAGCGCGTCGCCGAGGGCGTTGCGAAGCTGCGTCGGCGGGGTGGTCGGCGCGTCCGACACCGTCTGCGGCGCCGCGACCGCGACCGCGACCGGCTGACGTTCACGCCGGCGCGGCTCGTTGGGCCTCCGGTACATGACGGTCGGGTCGGGAATGGTGAGCAGGCGTTCGCTCGTCCCGGGCATGGCCGACCCCTCCGGCGGCAGGAACGGCAGCAGCCGGTCGTAGACCTCGTAGGCGTCGGCGGGACGCTGCTCGGGCTTCTTCTTCAGCAGGTCCAGGACGAGCGTTTCCAGTTCGCCGTGCACGTCGGAGCGAAGCTGGCGCAGCGGCGTGGGGTGCCCGTGCATGTGCTGCTTCCACAGCCGGTACTGCCCCTCTGCGTCGAAGACGGGCCTGCCCGCGATCAGCTCGTGCAGGATGCAGCCCAGCGCGTAGAGGTCGCTCTGCGGGGTCACCTTGGCGGCCATGACCTGTTCGGGGGACATGTAGTGGTTGGTGCCCAGCGGCTGGCCGGTCGCGGTGATCTTGGTGACGTCCCGGCGGAGGATCGCCGCGATGCCGAAGTCGAGGACCTTGACCGTCCCGTCGAAGGTCACCAGGACGTTCCCGGGCTTCAGGTCCCGGTGGACGACGGGGATCGCGTGGGCGTGCGACAGCACCGTGGCGATCTGCGCCACCACGGCCGCTGCCCACGCCACCGGCAGCGGATCGGCCGGGTCGATGTAGGCCCGCAGGCCGGTCCCGTGGATGTACTCCATGACGAGGTACAGGCGGTCGGCGGAGTCCGCGTCGAGAACCGCGTCGTACACCTGCGGGACACCGTGATGCCGGATGCGGGCGGTGATCCGCGCCTCCCGGCGGAAACGCTCGGCCAGTTCGCCGACGAGCTCGGACGTCATCAACATCCTCGGATGGATGACCTTGACCGCGACTTCCCGGTCGAGGACCGAGTCGTATCCGCGCCAGACGACGCCCATGCCTCCCGAATCGATTTCCTTGATCAACTCGTAGCGCCCGGCGATGGTCCTGACCGGCATGTTTTCTCCGCCTGTGCTCGCATTTGCCCGCCTGCCCGGTCAGTTTCGCGGCGGCGTGGAACGCGTGTCCAGCCGCCCGCCGATTCCACGGCGGACGGCTGGATAAGCCTGTGAAACGGACGCGGCTCAGGCCACCCCGGCCTGTTCCCGCAGCAACTGCCAGGCCGCCCGGCGGGCCCGGCTGTTCAGCGCCGACCTGAACTCGGGGTCCTGCCCGAAGTACTGCCGGCCGAGGTTCGCCGTCGTGTCGATGTGGTCCATCATCTTCTCTTCGAACTTCTTGTCGAAGACGACGCCGAAGTTCTCGACATCGTTGTTGGCGACCGCGGCGGCCTTCACCTTCGGATCCGCCATCGCCTCCTCGAACGGCTTGACGAAATCCGCCTCGGTGAAGTCGGTCCCGAACTTGGCGTTGAACTTCTCGATCAGTTCGGAAAGGAGGGACTTCTCCGGATCCTTGGCACCGCCCGATCCGTCGCCGAAGCCCGGCACGACCTCCGGCCCCTCGGGCTTGAGGCTGATGTCATGCTCGCCGGTCTTGTCGACCCGCATGTGGCTGAGGTCGATCTCACCGACGTCCACCCCGCCATCGGACCGCCGGGGCAACCGGTTCAGCAGGTGCCGCCCGTAGAGGTAGAGCCGCTCCAGTTCGGCGTCCTGGTAGGGGATGATCTGCGCCAGGAACCCGTACTTGCGGACGTAGTCGTTCAGGTCCGCCCGGAAGTCCTCGGCGGTCTCGCGGTCGTCCTCGTCACCGTCCACCAGGGCGGTGAAGCGCTCGACGGCCGGGGCCAGCAGCCGGTACAGCTCGGCGTGCAGCTTCTTCCACTTCTCCTGGGACCCGCCCGCCTTCTCCTCCGCCTCCAGGTACGCGGAGACGAACGCGTCCATCTCGTCGTTCGTGAGGATCTGCGCGGCCATCACGCGACTCTGCGCCGTGTAGAGCAGGTTCGGGTCCGACGGGAGCGTCATCGCCTCTTCGTGGTACGGACGGAACGCCGCCTGGATGTCCTCGGCCTCGTTGACGAAGTCGAGGACCGCCAGGTCCGTCTGCGTCTTGCGCTCCGCCGTCCGGTTGAGCCGCGACAGCGTCTGGACGGCAGAGATGCCCGACAGCTTCTTGTTGACGTACATCGTCGTCAGCAAGGGCTGGTCGAACCCGGTCTGGTACTTCTCCGCGACGACCAGGATCCGGTACTCGGGCTGCCCGACCTGCGTCCCGATGTCGTCCGCCCGCGTGTACGCGAACGCCTTCGGGAGGGCGCTCTCCGCCAGCCCGCCGTTCTCCTTCGGCTCGGTGACCTCCTCGCCCTCGTAGGTCAAGGAGCCGGAGAAAGCCACCAGCACGCCGATGCCGTAGCCCATGTCCTTCACGTGCTGCTTGATCGCGCGCGACATCTGGACGGCGCTCTGCCGGGACGCGGTCACCACCATCGCCTTCGCCCGTCCGCCGAGCCGGCCGTGCGTGTGGGCGCGGAAATGCTCCACGATGACCTTCGCCTGCTGAGCCACGGTCGACGGGTGCGTCACCGCGTACCGCGCCAGCAGCGTGTTCGCCTTGGACGGGTCCACCTCGCGCTCGTCCGGGTTCTTGTTGACGAGCTTCCAGTACGTCCCGTACGTGACGTACGTCCGCAGCGGGTCGAGGATGAACCCTTCCTCGATCGCCTGCCGCATCGAGTACGTGTGGAACGGACGGTACGTGGGCTTGCCGTCCACGGTGTCCATCGTCCCGAACAGTTCGAGCGTCTTGCTCTTCGGCGTCGCGGTGAACGCGAAGTACGACAGGTTCGACGCCTGCGACCGCTCCGCCGCCTTCCGCCCGAGCTTCGCCTCGACGGTGGTCGCGCCCTCGTCGTCCGAGTCGGCGTCGAGCCCGAGGTCCCTCAGTGCCGACTTCACGGCCGTCGCCGCGTCCCCCGACTGGGACGAGTGCGCCTCGTCCACGACGATCGCGAACCGGCTCCCGGCGATCTCGGTCGGGTTGCGCTTCAGGAAGTCGATCAGTGCCGGGAACGTCTGCAGCGTCACCGTGACGATCTTCCCGGCGTGCTGCGACAGGGCCTTCGCGAGCTGCTCGGACTTCGCGCCGACCTTCTCGTCGATCTTCACGACGAGCCCGGCCGTCTGCTCGAACGACCCGATCGTCTCGCGCAACTGCGCGTCCAGGTTCCGCCGGTCGGTGATCACGATGACCTTGTCGAAGACCGGAACACCGGCCTTCAGCCCCGCCGCCACCGCCTCCGGATCCAGCTCGTTCACGTTGGTCGACGTGTGCAGCGACGACAGCCGATGCGCCAGCCACGCGATCGTGTTCGACTTCCCGGACCCGGCCGACGCCATCACGAGGTAGTTCCGCCCCGCGCCATGCCGTCCGGCATGCGCGGTCAGCTTCTTCACGACGTCCCACTGGTGGTAGCGCGGGAAGATCAGCGTCTTGGTCGTCCGTCCGCCGGCGCTCTTGGCCTTCTGCTCGTGCACGAACCGCTGGAGCATCTCCAGCCAGTCGTCCCGCTGCCAGACCTGCTCCCAGAGGTACGACGTCGAGTACGTCCCCGCCTTGGCCGGAGCCGGGTTCCCCGCCCCGCCCGGCAGGCCCGGCCCCTCGGACCCGGTGTTGAACGGCAGGAACCGCGTCTTCCGCCCCCGCAACTGCGTCGCGACGAACACGAGATCGGGATCGACGGCGAAGTTCGCCACCACCCGCTGCCGGAAGATCAGCTCGGTCGGGTCGCGGTCGGCCCGATACTGCTTCTTGGCCTCCTCGACCCCCTGCCCGGTCAGCGGGTTCTTGAGCTCGGCCGTCGCGACCGGAATCCCGTTGAGGAACAAGGCCAGATCAAGCCGGTTCCCCTTGTCCGCCTGCTTGGTCGCGTACTCCAGTTCCCGGACGACCGTCAGCCGGTTGGCCCGGTACCCGGCCAACACGGATTCATCGAGCACGAGATCCGGCTTGAAGTACGCGAGCCGGATCAGAACCCCGCGATCCTTCACCCCGCTCCGAAGCACGGAGAGAACACCGTCCTGCGCAATGGCCTGATCCAGCCGCTTCGCGAACCCGAGCTGCGCGGCGTCGGGATCATTCCCGTAGAGCCCGAGCAGCCGCTCCCAGCTCTCGGCCTGGCTCTCCCCGATGAACTTGTACAGCTCACCCGTGTCGAGCCCGAGTTCCGTCCGATAGTCGCGCGGATCCCCTTCCCGCCACCCACGCTCGACCATCGCCGCAACGATCGCGTCCCCGAACGCCCGCTCATGGTGCACAGGACTCATGCCCTACTCCGTAACCCCACGCCCCGAGGCCGTGGACACATCGAACTGCCCGGTCACCGCAGCCGTAATCAACGCCCGCCGCCGCTCCTCCAGCAACTTGATTTGCGACACAACACGTGGACGAAGATCTTCGATCTTGCGGCCATTTATCGCGACCTCGGCAACGAACTCACGTTGCGCATTCAGATCAATCACCGGCACCGGCCATGCCTTGATTTCCTCAAATCGAATATTCGCCATTGATTGCGAAGCGCCATTTGATGAAGCTGCACAAAGGGCGCGAATACGACTCCCTCGAGCAACAGTAGACACATACTCCGGCAGCATTGCACCTGAAAGCCGTACGCGGAATATCTTGTCCGACAAGAGAAGCTTTGGGCGGACATTTTTCACGACGGCCGTCGAACCTACGAGTGCAGGTGTATTGGCGCGCGTGATCAGTAGATCACCTTCTCGCACCTCACCTTCTCGGTGCGGTTCGATGTCATCAGGAAGCCGCTTATTTTCCTCCGACATAAAGTGACCAGGCCGAAGGCAGCTAACCCTCAAAACCCCCCATTCGCCTTCGGCGGCCGGAACTGCATCACATTGAGGGCTAACGCCCTGGTCGACGCTCCATATAAATCGCCTTAGAGGAGCCGAACTCGACTCCGCCACGAGCTGATCTATCCGTGCATCGAGATACGCCACCTCCCGTTCTTCGAGAGTCGCCATAAGCTGGCCTTGGACTTCAATAATGCGGTTGATCCGGGCGGTCTCGGCGTCGAGGAAGTCGGCGATGCGCCGCTGCCCCTCCAACGAAGGGAGCGTGACGCGTATGTTCGCCAAGTCTTCCGGATTTATCCGCGGCGTGCGAACTGACCCATTTTCTGTGCCACCAATTCCGCGCAGACGTGAGGACATCTCTCCAACAAACCATGCGGATCGGAATAGATGGTGCAGGTAACGCGCTTCGACTCCATCTCGAGGGCGCAAGACCATATAGTCTGGGCTGACCAGACCTCGCTCACTACTAAGTCCGATCGCCCCCTGGAATGCACGCATACGATTAAGCACTATGTCACCCGGCTCACAGAGCTTATAATCTCTCAAATCTTCCGCACGAGGAAGATCGTTCGTTAGCTGATGACGCGGCACAACCCCATGATGTATTGATACGGCAAGCAAAGGCGGCTGATCGCAACCAGCCCGCCGGTCTATAACTCGATAATTAAATTTCAGGCGAACTTCTTTATGCATCATTCTGTCACCTCGCTGAGGAGCTGCTGGATTTCAACTTCGAGGGTCTTCAGTTCTGCGTCGATCTCCGACAACGGGCGGGGAGGCTTGTAGACGTAGAAGTGGCGGGTGAAGGGGATTTCGTAGCCCATCTTCGTCTTCGTGTGGTCGATCCAGGCGTCGGGGACGTGGGGGAGGACTTCGCGCTTCAGGTAGTCCTCGACGTCCTCGTCGAGCGGGACGTTCTCGTAGTCGCGGAGGTCGGTGTCCGGCTCGATGGTGCCCTTTCGATCCTTCTGGACCTCGCCTTCGGGGTCGCGGACGCCGATGGTGTCGCGGACGGCCTTGGCGAACGGGGCGCCGGTGGGCCAGTGGAGGCCGGCGTCAACGACCGCGCCCATGAGGGCGTTGAGGGCGTCGAACTTGGTCGGCCACGTCGAGCCGAGGAGGGGGCGGAGCGCGTCGATGAAGCCTTCGGTGTCGTCCAGCTTCTGGACGGGCTTGGCGGCTTCGAGGGCTGCGAGGGTTTCCTCGGTCAGCTCGAAGCGGAGCTTGAGGGGGCGTTCGACGGTGATGCGCCGGTAGCCGAAGTCCTGGTTGTCGAAGACCTTCACCTTGGCGTGCAGGGGGTGCTCGGGGTCCTTCGCGACGTGGAGGGCCTCGCTGTAGAGCTGCGTCAGCTCGGCGATGTGGTTCGGGCGTCCGTTCTCGCCGTCGCCGATCTCCTTGCGCTTGTCGCCGAGGGACTTGCGCATCTTCTGCCAGTAGTCGCGGGCGTCGAGGAGAACCACCTTGCCCCGGTGGTCGACGTCCTTGCGGTTCGTGACGATCCAGAAGTACGTGGAGATCCCGGTGTTGTAGAAGAGCTGGTCGGGCAGGGCGACGATCGCTTCGAGCCAGTCGTTCTCGATGATCCACTGGCGGATACGCGACTCGCCGGACTCGGCGGCGCCGGTGAACAGCGGGGAGCCGTTGAAGACGATGGCGATCCGGCTGCCGCCTTTCTCCACCGGCTTCATCTTCGAGATCATGTGCTGCAGGAACAGGAACGAGCCGTCGTTGATGCGCGGCAACCCGGCGCCGAAGCGTCCGGAGTCGCCGAGACGCTCGTGCTCGAACTCGACCTCGTCCTTGACCTTCTTCCACTCCACGCCGAACGGCGGGTTGGCGAGCAGGTAGTCGAACGTCTCGTTGCGGTGGCCGTCGTCGCTGAACGAGTTGCCGAACGCGATGTTGTCCGGGTCCTGGCCCTTGATCATCAGGTCCGATCGGCAGATCGCCCACGACTCGGGGTTGAGCTCCTGCCCGTACACCTCGACGTTGGCGTCCGGGTTCAGCTCGGTGATGTACTCCTCCGCCGTGCTGAGCATCCCGCCCGTGCCGCAGGCCGGGTCGAGGACCTTGCGGACGACGCCCGGGACGCTGAGCGCGTCGGCGTCCGGGGCGATGAGGAGGTTCACCATCAGCTTGATGACCTCGCGCGGGGTGAAGTGCTCACCGGCCGTCTCGTTCGAGAGTTCGGAGAAGCGCCGGATGAGGTCCTCGAAGAAGTAGCCCATCTGGTGGTTCGAGACCACTTCCGGACGGACGTCCAGGTCCGCGAAGCGTCCCACGACCTTGTACAGCAGCTTCGCGCCGTCCAGCCGCTCGACCTGCTCGGTGAAGCGGTACTTGTCCAGCACCTCGCGCGCGTTCGGGGAGAAGCCGGCGACGTAGGCGGCCAGGTTCGTCGCCGCGTGCTCGGGGTCGCCGGAGATCTTGCGGAGCGTGTAGGACGTCGTGTTGTAGAACGACTGGCCCGACGCGCGCCGGAGGAAGGCGTCCGTGTCGATGCCTCCGCCCTTGAACCGCTCGACCGTCTGCAGAACCTCGTCCCGGGTGGGTTCGAGGACGGTCTCCAGGCGCCGCAGCAGCGTGAACGGCAGGATGACCTTGCCGTAGTCCGACTGCTTGAAGTCGCCGCGCAGCAGGTCGGCGACCGACCAGGCGTGGTTCACCAGTTCGGTGTGCTTGGCGGTGTCCAAAGGTTCTCTTCTCCTGTGGTCCCGAGCCGGCCGGGGAGTGGGATTCTCAAGTTTCCTCTACGGGCAGTGGGTCGCGCCCGTCATTCCGGGGATTCTCGCTCCGGCGGAAGTAGCGCTCCGCTGGTGAGTCCGGTGGTCAGCAGGTCCGCCGCTTCGGCCGCGCGGGCGGCGGTGGTGCGGGCGGCGGAGCGCAGGTCGTGGACGATCCGGAACGCGCGGCCATACGTCCGCTGCTCCGGCAGGGGAAGCAGTGGGACCCGCAACCGGGACGCGACCAGCGTGTGCGACGAGGTGCCCGTGGTCGCCTGGGCGACGTTGTCGGCCGCGCTCACGAAACCCGCGAGGAACCACGAGTCGAGGCGTTCGGGGTCGGGTCTCAGCAGGTACACGTGACTGCCGAGCAGGCATCCGGCGTCCTGCTCCCCCGCCACGCGGGCGGCCACGCCCTGCGGAGTGACGGCCTGGGCGAGCAGGACGTCTCCGCCTTGGACGATCGTCGGTTCGGCTAGGGGGATCTCGCGTGGATCGCCGCCGGCCTCGGCTCCCGCTATCAGGTCGCGTGCTCGCAGGATGCGGCGCTTCAGCAGTTCGGCGGGGGTCGGTTCGTCGGACGATCCCCGCACCCCGCGGTGGAGCGCGACGGCGCGTCCTCGGACGAGGTCGGCGACGGTCGCGGTGCGCCAGGTGCGGTTGGCGTGCCCGGCCGGTTCCCATGTGCCGAGCTTGGCGGACTCCGCCAGCGCCGCCACTTCGGCGGCGAGCAGGCGCGTGACGTCCGCGAGGTGGCGGGCGGCGGCATCCGGCTCGATGGCCGGTGCGGACCGGACGTGCCGGGCGGGGGTGAGGTCGATCAGGTCGTCGAGCAGGTCGATGGCGGGGACGGTCTGCGCCCGTCCGGGGACGGGGTCGAAGCCTTCGGGATCGGCGGCGAACGCCTCCCAGGTGCGCAGGATCGTCTCGCGGAGGGCGCCCTCGTCGGGCTTGGACTCCTGCGCGTCGGCCGACACCTCGTCGGTCGTGTCCATGAGGAGGACGAGGTCGGTGGCGGGGCGATCGTCCTCTGGGCGTCGAAGAACCCACAGGTGGAGGCCGATGTGGAACGGCACCGCGAGCCCGGGCGGGAGCGCGATGACCGCGCGGACGGCTCCCCGCCGCAGCAGTTCCTTGCGGATCCGGCGCCCGGACGAGCGTGACGCGGTGGCGGGCGGCAGCAGGAGCACCGCGTGCCCGCCCTCGTTCAGGTGCGCCAGGGCGTGCTGGACCCAGACCATTTCGGGTTCGCCGCGCGGCGGCACCCCGTACGCCCAGCGCTCGTCGAGGGCCAGTTCGTCGTGCCCCCAGTCGCGGTCGCCGTACGGCGGGTTGCACACCACGGCGTCCACGCGGAGATCGGGGAAGGCGTCGTCGCGCAGGCTGTCGCCGACCCTGACGGTCACGGAGACGCCGGGCGCCTCCTCCCGGATCCGGGCCTCGGCCTGCGCGGCCGCCACTGGACGGAACTCCTGTCCGTGGACGTCGGCTCCGGGGGCGAGCCGCGCCGCGGCCGCGGCGAGCAGGCGCCCGCCGCCGCAGGCCGGGTCGAGGACGCTGCGGGCCCGGCCGCCGCTCACGGCGAGACCCGCCATCGTTTCGGCGACGCCCGCCGGGGTCCCGTGGAGCCCGCGGACGCCGACGGGCGCCTCCGAGAGCTCCTCGACCACGGTGAGGGCGGCGAAGGCGCCCTCCCGCACGGTGACCTCCGCCGCCGAGCGCAGCAGTGAGGGCGGGACGTCCGACCGGCCCGAGGCGTCCTCGCACAGCTTGCCGAGTTCGCCGTCGGTGAGCGCCGCGACCCCGGCGCGTTTCCGCTCGTCCAGTCCGGCCAGGTGGGCGGCGAACAGGGCCACGGCCTCGCCGTCGCGCGATGGGCGACCGCGGAGCCCGGCGCGCAGGTCGTCCCGGGGAGACCGCGCCGGCAGCCGGCCGCGCGCGTCCAGCCACTTCTCAATCTGCCGCCGGTCGTAGGTGGGGCTGCCCTCGGTTCCGCCACTGGGCTGCGGAAAGTCGGAGTGACGGCGGCGCCAGTTGCTGACGGTCGCACGAGTCACGCCCGCGAGCCGGGAAATCTCGGCGGCGGTCAACTGCTCTGACTGCGATGACATCGGACCATCCTGCTCAGCTTTCACGACTACCACCACTATACACATCTCGTCTTTCGTTAGTCGTTTGACAGTGCTTTCACGTCATGCTCTCATGGTGATGCTTTCAGCGGTGCTCGACCCGAGGAGCAGACATGAGCAGCTGGGTGGCGATCGACTTCGAGACGGCGAACTCCTTCCGCGGGAGCCCCTGCGCGGTGGGACTCGTCCGGGTGAAGGAGGGAGAGATCGTCGAAGAGTGGTCGACGCTGATCAGGCCGCCGGACGGGCACGGCCGCTTCGACCCGATGAACGTCGCGATCCACGGCATCACCGCGGCCCGCGTGGCGGACGCGCCTCCCTGGCAGCGGGTGCTCGGCCAGATCACGGAGTTCGCCGCCGGTGACCCGTTCGTGGCGCACAACGCGGCGTTCGACGTGGGAGTCCTCGCCGACGCGTGCCGGGCGAGCGGCTCGGCCGTCCCCGACCTGGAGTACGCCTGCACGCTGGTGGTCGCACGCCGGGTCTGGGACGGGATGCTCTCGTACAAGCTCCCCGTGCTGGCCGGCGTGCTGGGCATCGAGCCGGCCCGGCACCACGACGCCGCCGCCGACGCGCGCGCCGCGGCCGAGGTGATGCTCGCCGCGCTCCGGCGGCACGGCACGTCCGAACTCGATCGGCTCCTCGGCGCCCACCGGGTCCAGATGGGTTCCTACCGCGGCGGGAACCGCCGGGCCTGCAAGCACCGGGGGCCGGTACGCAAGCCGCCGCCCGGCGCCGACCCCGACGCCGACCCGGACAACCCGTTCTACGGCCGCACCGTCTGCTTCACCGGAACGATCAACGGCATGACCCGCCCGGTCGCCGAGCAGCGGATCGCCGCGCTCGGCGCCCAGGCCGTCCGCGACGTCACCACGTCGGTCGATCTGCTGGTGGTCGGGGAGATCGACTTCCGCCGGCTCGCTCCGGGCGCGGCGAAAACCGGGAAGCTCGCGAAGGCCGAGCGGTACCGGAACGACGGCCACGGCATCACGGTCATCGACGCCGAGGAGTTCCGCGAGCTCCTCGCCGCCTGGACCTGACCGGTCACGTCCCTCGCCCGTCGCTCGTCCGGACGCCTCAAGCACCGAACGGGCGACGGGCCCGCATCTCGAACACCCCATTCCGCGCGGCGTACGCGCCCGCACCTCAAGGAGAACCCATGCGCAAGATCGTCCTGTGCGTCGGCCTCGCGGCCGTCCTGACCGCCGGGTGCGAGCTCGCGACGGAGCCCGTGCCCGTCCAGCCCGCCGAGGAAGACCAGAAGGCCGCCGGAGGAGGCGGCGGCGAGTCCGCGGACGGCGGCACGGCCGAGCCCGTTCCGATCAAGCTGCAGGCGAAGCGCGCCAAGGCGCGCAAGAGCATGCTGAGCACCGGCGACCCGCTGTCCTGCGTGAAGGTGACCGTCACCAACCAGACCGAGGAGAACCTCGAGGTCAACCCGCTGTACTTCTCGCTGACCGACACCGAGAACAGCAAGCACGACACGACCACGGCGCTCGGCGAGTACGAGGACCAGATCGCCGCCACGACGCTCGCGCCCGGCGAGAACACCACCGGGATCGTGTGCGCCCGGGGCGAGTTCCGTCCCAAGATCGTCGCGATGACGAACCCGCTGCTGTCCGAGGCGGCGCGGGCCAAGGTCTCCTCCTGACGGATCGGCGGGCCGCGCGCGGCCCGTCCACCGTCTTCCAGCTTTCCCCGGAAGGAAGACGCATGAAGCTTCTGCACGCCGCCGACCTGCACATCGACAGCCCGCTGCGGGGCCTGTCCCGCTACGAGGGCGCCCCCGCCGAGGACCTGCGGCTCGCCCCCCGGCGCGCGCTGGACAACCTCGTCCGGCTCGCACTCGAAACGCCCGTGGACGCCGTCCTGCTGGCGGGCGACGTCTACGACGGTGAATGGAACGACTACCAGACCGGGCTCTACTTCGGCAGGCAGATGGCCCGCCTGGGAGAGGCGGGCATCCCCGTGTTCATGGTCTCGGGCAACCACGACGCCAAGAACCGGACGATGCGGCACCTGAAGCCGCCGAAGAACCTCCACGTCTTCCGGACCGACGTGCCCGACACCCTCACGGAGGAGGGGATCGGCTTGGTGGTCCACGGCCAAGGCTTCGCCCGCTGGGACCTGAGCGAGAACCTCGCGGCGAGCTATCCGGCCCGGCGCGGTGGCCTTTTCAACGTCGGGCTCCTCCATACCGCCCTCGACGGCCGCCGCGACCACGCGCGGTACGCGCCGTGCACGGTGACCGATCTCGAGGCGCGCGGCTACGACTACTGGGCGCTCGGGCACGTCCACAGCCGTGAGATCGTCCGGAGCGAGCCGTGGATCGTCTACCCCGGCAACATCCAGGGGCGCCACGCCAGGGAGACCGGGCCCAAGGGATGCACGATCGTCACGGTGGACGACGACCTCAAGGTGCAGTCGGTCGAACCCCATGTCCTGGACGTCACCCGCTGGGAGCACCTCACCGTCGATCTCACCGGCGTCGACGACACGGACCAGGCCCTCAGCCTCGCCCAGCAGGAGTTCCAGAGGCTGCCTGACGACAAGCTGGTCGCCGTGCGCGTCACCTTCACGGGGCGCACGTCCGCGCATGCGGCCCTGTGGCGGGAACGCGACCAGATGCGCAACGAGCTGCGCGCCGCGGCGAATTACCAGCCCAACGTCTGGCTCGAGAAGGTGAAGTACGAGACCGCCCATGAGGATCTGACCGACGCCGACAGGGCCGGTCTCCTCGCCGATCTGCGTCGCACGCTGAAGAGCCTCGGCTCCGAGACCGGCGGGCTCGGCAGGAAGCTCGAGCGGCACCCGGTCTTCGGTGCCATCCCCGACGAGATCAAGGGCGCCCACGGCATCGCCCCGTCCGATCCGCAGTGGCTGGAGCGGACGGCCGAGGAGGCGTACCAGCTCGTGGAGTCCCTTCTGCAGGAAGCCCGGTGACCGGCATGCGCATCGAACGTCTCGACCTCATCGCCTACGGCCGGTTCGAGGGCCGGAGCCTGGACGGCCTGGGCGCGCCGGGCGTCCATCTGGTGCACGGCGCCAATGAGGCCGGCAAGTCCACCACGCTCAGTGCGCTGGACCAGCTGCTGTACGGCATCGATCACAACTGCCGGTACGCGTTCGCGCACGGCGGCAGTACGCGGCTGGGCGCCCGGCTGTCGACGACCGAGGGGGTCGCGCTCGAGATCGTCCGGAGGAAGAAGCGCAAGAACTCCCTCGTGGACGCCGCCGGAGAGCCGCTCGGCGAAGACGCACTCGCACCCTTCCTCGGCGACGTCGGCCGCCAGACCTTCGTCACCGAGTTCGCGCTCGGCAGCGATGAGCTGCGCAGGGGCGGCGAACTGCTCTCCTCGGGAGAGGGCGACCTGGCCCAGCTCATGGCCGCCGCCCGGTCGGGCATGCGGTTGAACACTCTCCTGGAGGTGATCGAAGAGCGCCAGAAGGCGTTGTATCTGCGGCGAGGCCACAAGCCGAGCGTGAACGCCGGTCTGGGGCGACTGAGAAACGCTCGGCAGGACGTTCAGGCCGCAACCCTGCGTCCCGAGCAGTACCGGGACGCCGAACGCGCCGTGGCCGACGCCGAACTCGAACTCGCGAACGTCTCCGCCGATCTGAGGAACGCGCGGCAACGCGAGCAGATGTTGCAACTGCTCAAGGCGCACCTCCCGGCCCTCGACGAACGTCGCGAAGTCGAGCAGCGCATCGCGGCGATCCGCGCGGACGGCCCCGCCGCCCCCGACGACATCCGCGAGCAGGCGCCCGGCCTGTTCACGGAACGGAGCGAGCGCCTGGGGATGGCGAAGGCGCACACCGCGGCGCTCGCCGACATCGATGCGCGTCTCGCGGAGGTCGAGGTGGACGAAACCCTGCTGCGGCACGGTGCGTCCATCGACCGGCTGAACCGGGAGGTTCTGGCGATACTGGAGGCGGTGGACGGGCAACGGTCGGGCACAGGTGAAGCCGAGCTGCTGCGGACACGGGCCGAAGCGCGGCTGCGCACCGTGCACCCTGACGCCTCCCTCACGGATACCGCGTTGTACCGGGTCCCCCGCGCCCTTCTCGCGAAGGTCAAGGAGCTGCGCGATCAAGGCATCGCACGCCGGGACGCCCTGCGCCTCGCTCGCGGCGAGGCGGAGCGGCGCCGGCACGCGCGCGAGCAGGCGGGCAAGCAGCTCGCCGAGCTTCCGCCGCTCGAGGACGTCTCCGAACTGCAGGCCGCGCTCGACGCCGTTCCCCGGGACCTGCTCACGACCATGACCGACGCCGAGATCGGCCACGAGCAGCAGGAACTCCGGTTCCGGCAGCTCGTGGCGGGGCTCGCTCTTCCCGACATGGCGCCCGCCGACCTCCTGCACCTGCGCCTCCCGTCCGGGGAGCGGCTGGCCGAGGTCGAGGCGCGGGACGACGAACTCGCCCAGGAGGAACGCGACCTCGACAAGGAGGTCGGCCGTGCGCAGCGCGAACTGGACGAATGCCGCGCGAAGCTCTCCGGGCTGACCTCCGGCCTCACCGTGCCGTCGCATGACCAGCTGCGCGCACTGCGGGCCGGGCGCGACGAGCTGATCGCCGTGCTCTCGGACGACCCGGCCCACCGCGCGTCGCTGCGCGCCGCCGTCCGGGAGGCCGACGAAGCCGCTGACGGCATGGTGCGGCACGCGAAGCTCGTCGCGTCCCGCACCGCCCTCGACGAGCGGATCGCCGCACTCGAGGCGCTGATCCCCCGGCACCGGGAACGGCTCGCCGAGCTGGCGGCCGCCCGGACGCGCACCCGGCAGGACTGGGCGGGCCTTTGGGAGACGTTCCCGGCCGACGCACCCGCGATCGGCGGTGCATCGGCCCTCGTCGCCGACGTCGACCGGCTCAAGGACATGGCCCGGACCCTGGCCGAAACGCGCATCGAGCTGGACCGCCGCGGCGAGCGGCTCGCCGAGCACGCCGCGAGGCTCGAGCACCTCCTCCGGCCCGCGCAGGACGGCCGGCAGAGCGGCGACCGCCCGTCGGCCCTCCTCGCGCACCTCGCGGAACTGCTGGAGGCGGGCGACGCCCGGCTCGCCGAGCATCGCTCCGCCGTGGCGCGACGCGCGGAGGCGGAACAGGAGCTCGGCAGAGCCGAAGCCGAGCTGGCCGACGCCGAAGCAGCCGTGGCCGTCGCCGAACGGGAACGCGACGAGCACGCACGGACATGGCGGCAGTTCCTGACAGGTGCCGGGCTGCCCGCCGAGCGCGACCTCGACACCGCCCTCGCCGATGTGGAGAGCCTGCTCGAGGTCGCGAAGGACGTCGACGAGGCAGAGCGGATCGAACGCGGTGCCGCACGGGACGAGCAGCGGATCGGGGAGTTCGAGCGGCTGCTGCAGGACACGCTTCGGGCATGCCGCCGGGATGTCCCCACGACTCCGCTCGGCTGGGAACAGGCGGTCGAGACGCTGGCACGGGACCTGCGGGAGCACCGGAACTCCGCGCGCCGACGGGACGAGTTGCAGGAGAACCGCCAGAAGCTGTCCGGCGAACTCGAACAGGGAGAGGCGGAACTCCGGGGTGTCGACGGCCGGCTGCAGGACTTCGCCGAACGGGTAGAGGTCGGTTCGTTCCAGGAACTCGAAGCCGCCGTGCGCAGGGCCGAGGAACTGCGTGAGCAGGCGTCCGCGCTGATGTCCGTGCAGAAGTCGCTGCCCAGGGGACGTGAACTCGACGTTCTCGTCGAGCAGGCGGAGCAGTGCTCTCTGGACGACCTGGGAAGCGAGCTGGCCGAACTCCGCGACGACATCGCCGGACTGGAGGAGCGCAAGGACGACTCGGCCGGGCGGCTGGCGGATGCACGCAGGCACCTTGACGGCCTCGACGGCAGCGGAGACGCCGCGCGGGCCGAGCAGGAGTTCGCGCAGATCTGCGCCGCCCTGGCCGACGACGCCGAGGAGTACCTGCGGTTGGAGACCGCGCGGCTCGCCATCGTCGCCTGCATGGAGGAATACCGCCACAGCGACCAGGACTCCGTGCTGGCCCGAGCCTCGGCACTGTTCGAGCAGCTGAGCCTCGGCCGATACAGCGGGCTGGAGCTGTCGGACGAGGAGCGCCCGAGCGTTCGGGCCCGCACGTCCGGCGGCCACCCGCGCACGCCCGGCGAACTGAGCGAGGGCACCCGCGACCAGCTGTATCTCGCGCTGCGTCTCGCCACCCTCGAGCGTCACGCGGACGCGGGCAACACGCTGCCCATCGCCGTGGACGACATCTTCATGACGTTCGACGAGGCGCGCACCGACGCTGCGCTCCACGTTCTCGACGGCATGGCTGACCGGTTCCAGGTCATCGTCTTCACCCACCACGAGCACGTCGTGCACAACGCCGAGAAGACTCTGCCCGCGGGCCGGTGCCACGTGCATCGCCTGACCCCCTGAAGGCGGGAGGCCCGGCCGGACGGGTGGTCCGGCCGGGCCTCGTGGGGCGGGGTGTCAGTTCTCTAGCCAGGGGAGGGTGAAGCGGGTGAAGACGATGCCGCCGGTGTCGCCGATCTCGTGGAGGGCGGCGACGGAGCCGTCGGGGAGGACGGCGAGGGTGGAGTAGCCGGACGCGCCGGGCTTGAGGAGGGCGTGGTGCGGCCAGCTCGCGCCGTCGTCGCGGCTGAGGCGGACGGTCAGGTCGGTGCGGGACGTGTCGGCGGTGTTGCTGTGCAGGGCGACGTCCGTGAGGGACGGGGTGCCCGCGCCGGGCCGCAGGTACGAGATCTCGTCGCCGTTGTTGCCCGGGTCGATCAGGCCGCTCTTCCAGGCGGTGCCCCACGGGGCGGTGACGTCGTCGGCCATCGCGTACCAGCGGTCGCCGCCCGCGTTGTGGCGCATGTTCTGCGCGACGCGGCCGGTGGAGCGCTGGATCAGCTTGCTCTCGTTGACGCCGGAGGCGGCGGTGGTGCCGTTGTGCCAGCTGGCGCCGTGGTCGTCGGAGTAGATGTTCGCGGCGTGGGTGGCGCCGCCTGAGTCCATGTAGACGATCGGCTGGACGAGGCGGCCGGAGTCGAGCTGGACGCCGTGGCCTGAGGAGGCGAACATGCCCGCCCAGTCGGGCTTGCGGACGTGCGGGTTCAGGTCGACCGGGGCGCTCCAGGAGGCGCCGCCGTCGGTCGAGGTGATGTAGGTGATGTGGGTGTTGGTGGTGGACGTCTCGGACGTGTCGCCCGGCGTGGAGCCCCAGAAGCCGACGCCGGGTTTCGGGGCGTACGTGAAGAAGCAGAAGATCTTGCCGGTGGTGCGGTCGACGAGGAGGCTCGGGTCGCCGTAGCCCTGCGAGGTCGTCGCCGGCTTCGCGATGATCTTCGGGGTCGTCCAGGTCGCGCCGCCGTCGGTGCTGCGGGTCATCGCGATCTGGATGTTGTTCGTGCCGCCGCCGAGGTCGTAGCTGCCGTCGACGCGGGCGTCCATGACGGCGACGATCGTCCCGTCGTTGGCGACGGCGAGGCCGGGGATGCGGACGGACTTCGCGGGCTTGCCGAGGCCGTCGATGACCGTGGAGGTCGTGAGGACGGTCTTGGCGTTCATGCCCGGCTCGCCGGACTGGACGCCGCACCCCGAGGTGCCCGAGACGGTGCGGGACCAGGAGCCCGACGACACGTTGAACGTGTACGGGGTTCCGTCGGGGACCGTCCAGTAGAGGCCGTCGTGGCCGGAGCGGGCGGGGACGTCGACGGTCCAGGGGGAGCCGGTGCGGCCGGGCCACGCGACGGTGAACCGCCTGGTGGTCTCCGAGCGGTTGTCGAGAAGCAGGCGGAGGCGATGCGGGGCGGCGCAGTCCATGGCGGCGCGGACGCTGAGCGCGTTCGAGCAGTCGAGGACGCCGGAGTCGGTCTGGTCGAAGCCCTGCGGGGTCGTCGTGCGGAACGTGTAGGCGGTGCCGGACGGCTTGGTGAAGTGGAAGTGGGCGCGGTCGCCGGGGGCGACGCGGGCGGTCCAGGTTCCCTGGCCGGGCCAGGTGAGGGTGAAGGTCGTGGCGGCCGCCGTGTCGTTGACGACCGTTTCCTGGATACGGCCGGACGTGCAGTCCTGCGTGACGGTGGCCGACTGGCCGGTGGCGGCGTGGGCGGGCGGGGCGAGGAGGGCGAGGGCGGCGACGGCGGCCGTGGCGACGGCCGCGGCTCGGGGGTGCGGGGGCATGTCTTACCTCCGATATGGGACATGGGATGTCCTCTTGCGGGGTGAAGTTAGGCGGGGACGGCGGCCGCGTCAACCCTCGGACGGCGGCCTGCCGGTGGGCTTTGGGGTTTTCCTGCGCGTCTGCCGGATAGGGAGGCGATGAACGAGGCAGGGCGACCACCGAGCGTGACCACCGTGAACGGGGAGGGCGAAATGAGCATGCCGCACCGGGCAGCGCGTCGACTGGGGGAGATGGAGGCGCTCGACGGCGTCGCGAAGCCCGTCTCCAAGGCCGCCGGACGGGCGGTGCGGCCGCGGGCGATCCGCAACCTGCTCAGCGGGACGAGTCTCGGGCATCCACTGCACCCGGCGCTCACCGACGTCACGATCGGCGCGTGGAACATGGCCGCGCTGCTGGACGCCATCGGCGGGCGCGCCGCCGAGCCCGCGGCGGACCTGCTGGTGAAGGTCGGGATCGTCAGCGCGGTGCCGACCGCGCTGACCGGGGCGAACGACTGGTCCGACACCCTCGGCGCGGAGCGGCGGGTGGGGCTGGTCCACGCGATGGCCAACAGCACGGCGCTGAGCCTGTTCGTGGCATCGATGGTGATGCGCGGGCGCGGCAACCGCCGGGCGGGCCGGGCGCTCGGGTACGCCGGGGCCGGCGTGCTGGGCATCGGCGGTTACCTGGGCGGGCACCTGTCGTTCGTCCAGGGCGTCAACGTCAACCGCACCGCGTGGCAGCAGGACCCGGAGGCGTGGACGCCGCTGCTGGACGACGCCGACCTCGCCGAGGGCGCGCCCCGCCGGGTCGAGGCCGACGGGACGCCGATCCTGCTGTACCGGGACGGCGGGCGGGTGTTCGCGCTGGCCGCCACCTGCACCCACATGGGCGGCCCGCTCGACGAGGGGTCCTTCGAGGACGGGTGCGTCACGTGCCCCTGGCACGGCAGCACCTTCCGGCTGGAGGACGGCGGCATCGTGCGCGGTCCGGCCAGTTCGCCGGAGCCCTGCTACGAGACGCGGATCCAGGACGGGCGCATCGAGGTGCGCGTCCCGCCGAAGGACGTCCCGGTGGAAGGCCGCGAGGACGCCGCGGAGCGGCCGCGGCGGAAGATTCGCGGGGGCCTGGCGCGGGCTTCCACCACCTGAGCGGTTCGTAGGACGGCCCACCTGACCCGTCGGCGGGGCGTCAGTTCCCGGCGGCGCCGAGTTCGAGGCGGTCGCGGATGCCGCGGAAGTGGGCCGCCATCGCGGCGGCGGCGGCCGACCGGTCGCCCGCGCGCAGCGCGTCGTAGATGTCGCGGTGCCGTTCGGCCACGTCGTGCGCCTCCTGGACGACCGGGGCGAGGTCGTGCTGCAGGGTGCGGTAGACGTCCCAGAACGCGCCGAGGAGCTGGTTGACGATCGGGTTCGCGAGCGGCCGGTAGAGCAGCTCGTGGAACAGCCGGTCGGTCTCGGGGGTGACCTGCCCCGCGTCGGCCTCCGCCTCCATCCGGCGCATGACCTCGTCGAGTTCGGGGGTGCCGGAGTTCAGGCCGCGGTCGATGACCTGGTCGATGAGGCCGCGCTCGAGGATCTCGCGGATGTCGACGAGGTGCGCGAGGTCATCGCGGCCCTGCCGCTTGGAGATGCGGGCGTGGAAGGTCAGCTCGTCGACCAGCGCGCCGAGCGACATGCTGCCGACGTACATCCCGAAACCGTGCCGGATCTCCACGATCCCGACAGCCTGGAGGGCCTTGAGGGCCTCGCGGAGCGAGTTGCGGCTGACGTCCAGTTCCTCGACGAGCTCGAACTCGGTGGGCATCGGGTCGCCGACGGCGAGGCCGCGCTCGAGGATGAGCTGCTTGACCCGCTGCTGCACCTCCTCGGTGCGGCTGTTGCGGCTGCTCGTGGTGCGTCCACGCGTGCGACCGGCGGTCATCGCGTCCCGTTCCCCCTTCGCGTCCGGTGCGCCCGGGTTCGTCCCGGGCGCCGCGGCCGGCTCGACACTTGACCGGGCCGTTGCCGACGCCTACGGTACACCGACAAGTGACGTTGGATGTCCTACATCCCTTCTCCCCGTCGCCCTCCCACCCCTCCGACCCCTGGAGACGACGTGACCGATCTCCCGCGCGGCGGCGGCCTCGACCGCCGCGACTTCCTGCGCTACACCGGCATGCTCGGCGCCGCCGCGGCCATCACCGCGAGCCTGTCGGCCTGCAGCGGACCGTCCTCGACCGGCGGCTCCGGGAACGGGACCGGCATCCAGGCCGCCCTCTCCTACGCGCTGTCCGGCGGCTTCGACCCGATGACGTCCTCCAGCGCGGTCGCCACCGCCGCGAACCAGCACGTCCTCGAACCGCTCGTCGACCTCGACCCGGTCACCCGCAAGCCGTTCAACGCGCTCGCCAAGGCCGACCCCGAGCAGGTCGACGACACCACCTACCGGGTGACGATCCGGGACGGCGCCGCCTTCCACGACGGGTCGGAGGTCACCGCCGACGACGTCGTGTTCAGCTTCGAGCGGGTGCTCGACCCCGACAACGAGTCGCTGTTCGCGCAGTTCCTCCCGTTCCTCGACGGCGTGAAGAAGGTCGACGCCCGGACCGTCGAGTTCAAGCTCAAGTACGCGTTCGCGCTGTTCGCCGAGCGGCTGTCGATCGTCCGGATCGTCCCGAAGAAGATCGTCGAGGCGGACCAGAAGAAGTTCGACGCGCTGCCCGTCGGGTCCGGGCCGTTCCGGCTGACCGCCGCGAACGCCGGCAGCGGCCTGAAGTTCGAGAAGTTCGACGGGTACAACGGGCCGCGGCCCGCGAAGGTCCCGACGATGACGTGGCTGCTCATCACCGACCCGTCCGCGCGCGTCACCGCCCTGCAGTCCGAGCGCGTCCAGGCGATCGAGGCCGTCCCGTACCTGAACGTCAAGGAACTGTCGAAGACCATGGACGTCCAATCCGTGCAGAGCTTCGGGCTGCTGTTCCTGATGTTCAACTGCAAGAAGAAGCCGTTCGACGACGTCCGCGTGCGGCAGGCGCTGCAGTACGCGATCGACACCGACAAGATGATCGAGACGGCGCTGCTCGGCAACGCCGCCGCCGCGACCGGGTTCCTGCCCGAGAGCCACCCCGACTACGCGCGGGCGTCCACGGTGTACGCGCACGACCCGGCGAAGGCGAAGAAGCTGCTCCAGGACGCGGGCGTGAGCGGCCTCGAAGTCGAGCTCGTCACCACCGACACCGACTTCGTCAAGGACTGCGTCCCGCTGATCAAGCAGAGCTGGGACGCCATCGGCGTGCGGACGACGCTGAACGTCGGGCAGTCCGGCGGCCAGTACGCCAACAAGGTCGACAACGGCAAGTACCAGGTCATGGCCGCGCCCGGCGACCCGTCGGTGTTCGGCAACGACGTCGACCTGCTGATGCGCTGGTTCTACGTCGGGACCTGGCCGGAGACCCGCAGCTACAACTCCGGGACGGCCGAGGCGAAGAAGGTCGTCGAACTGCTCGACGACGCCGCCCGCGAGACCGACGCCGCCGCGCGGAAGCGGATGTGGGCCGAGGCGATGAACATCGTCGCCGAGCAGGCCGCGCTCTACCCGATCTTCCACCGCAAGCTGCCGACCGCCTGGAACGGCGACGCGCTGTCCGGCTTCCGGCCGCTCGCCACGACCGGCCTGTCGTTCCTCGACGTCGGCCGCGCGTGACCGCCTGACCGCAGACGAAACGGACATCGATCCATGGCCACGATCCTGCGGATGGCGCTGGGCCGGCTGCTGCTCCTGGTACCGATGGTGCTGGGCGTCACGCTGCTCGTCTTCGTCGTCCTGAGGTTCTCTCCGAGCGACCCCGCCTACAACGCCCTCGGCGAGGGCTCCACGCCCGAGGCGCGCGCCGCGTACGCGGCGGAGCACGGACTGAACGACCCCCTGCCCGTCCGGTACGCCCGGTTCCTCGGCGACCTGGTGCGGGGCGACCTCGGGGTGACGGCGGCGCCGAGCCGTCCGGTCACCGAGGCGGTCTCGACCGCGTTCCCGCTGACGCTCCAGCTCGCGGTGCTGTCGGTGCTGCTCGGCGTGCTCGTCGCCCTCGCGCTGGGCGTCACGGCGGCGCTGTTCCGGGACCGCTGGCCCGACCAGGCCATCCGCGCGCTGTCCATGGCCGGTGTCGCGATGCCGTCGTTCTGGCTCGGCATCCTGCTGATCCAGTGGTTCGCGCTGCGCCTCGGCTGGTTCCCGACCGGCGGCTACGTCAACCCGGCCGACTCGGTGAGCGAGTGGCTGCGCAGCCTCGCGCTCCCCGCGGTCGCGGTGGCGCTGCCCGTCGGCTCGCAGCTCGCCCGCGTAGTGCGCACCGCGATGGTCGAGGAACTCGACCGCGACTACGTCCGGACGGCGATCGGCGGCGGGCTCCCGCGGTCGGTCGTCGTCGCGCGCAACGTGCTGCGCAACGCGCTCATCACCCCGCTGACCGTCCTCGGCCTGCAGATCGGCTACCTGCTCAGCGGCACGGTCGTCATCGAGGCGATCTTCGGGCTGCCCGGCCTCGGCACGCTCATCATGCAGGCCGTCACCGCCGGGGACCTCGCCCTCGTGCAGGGCGTCGTGCTGTGCGTCGCGGTCAGCTTCCTGCTGGTGAACCTGCTGGTGGACGTCCTGTACCTGTTCGCGAACCCGCGGCTGAAGGGAGCGACGCGATGAGCGGACCGCTCGGTGCGGCGACCGGCGCGGTGCGCCGGCTGCGGCCGGCGTCCCGGGCGGCGCTGGCGATACTCCTGCTGATCGTGCTGGCGGCGCTGTGCGCCCCGCTGATCAGCGGGCACGACCCGCTCACCACGGGCGTCGCCGGGCAGGCGCCGTCCGCCGACCACTGGTTCGGCACCGACCGGGTCGGCCGGGACGTCTTCGCCCGCGTCATGCACGGGGCGCGCTGGTCGCTCGCCATCGGCCTCGGCGCCGCGCTGCTGGCGCTCGTCGTCGGGGCGCTGCTCGGCTCGCTCGCGGCGACCTCGCACCGCGCCGTGGACGAACTGGTCATGCGGTGCCTCGACGTCGTGATGGCGTTCCCGGCCGTCGCGCTCGCCGCGGTGATCGTCACCGTGTTCGGCAAGAGCCTGCCGGTGCTGGTCTGCACGATCGCGTTCCTGTACGTGCCGCAGGTCGCGCGGGTCGTCCGCGCCAACGTCATGTCGCAGTACGGCGAGGACTACGTCGCCGCCGAGCAGATCATCGGCGCCGGGCGCGCGCACATCCTGCGCCGCCACGTGCTGATCAACTGCGCGGCGCCCGTCCTGGTCTTCGTCACGATCATCGTCGCGAACGCGATCGTGTTCGAGGCGAGCCTGTCGTTCATCGGCGCGGGCGTGCAGGACCCCGACCCGTCCTGGGGCAGCGTCATCGCCTACGGCAAGGCGCTCGTCCTGTCCGGCGGCTGGTGGGCGACGTTCTTCCCCGGCCTGTTCATCCTCGTCACGGTGCTGGTGCTGAACATCCTGTCCGAGGGCATCTCGGACGCCTGGGCCGCGCCCGCCGACCGGGCCGGCGGCAAGGACGACGGGGGCAAGAACGACGGGGGCAAGGACAGCGACGGCAAGGACAGCGACGGCGGCCGCACGGCGGCGCCGTCCGGCGAACCGGCGCGGGTGCTGAGCGACGGCCTGCACGAGGCCGGGCGGCGCCTCACCGAACGCGCCCGCCCCCTCCCCGAGGGCGAGCCGCTGCTGCGCGTCGAGGACCTCACCATCGCCTTCCCCGACCGCTACGGCGACGTGAACGTCGTCGACGGGGTGTCGCTGGACGTGCGTCCCGGCGAGGTCGTCGGGCTCGTCGGCGAGAGCGGCTGCGGCAAGAGCCTCACCAGTCTCGCGATCATGGGGCTGGAGCCGCGGGCGGCGCGGCTCGGCGGGCGGCTGCTGTTCGACGGCCGCGACCTGCGGACCATGCCCGCCCGCGAGCGGCGCGGGCTGCTCGGCCACGACATGGCGATGATCTACCAGGACGCGCTGTCGTCGCTGAACCCGGCGATGACGATCCGCGCGCAGCTCCGGCAGCTCACCCGCCGCGGCGGCACCCGCACCCCCGAGGAACTGCTGACCCTCGTCGGCCTCGACCCGCACCGGACGCTCCGCAGCTACCCGCACGAGCTGTCCGGCGGCCAGCGGCAGCGAGTGCTGATCGCGATGGCGCTGTCGCGGGACCCGCGCCTCGTCGTCGCCGACGAGCCGACCACCGCGCTCGACGTCACCGTCCAGGCCGAGGTCATGCGGCTGCTGCTGCGGCTCCGCGAGGAACTCGGCTTCGCGCTCATCCTCGTCTCGCACGACCTCGCGCTCGTCGCCGACGTCACCGACCGCGTCGTCGTCATGTACGGCGGGCAGGTCGCCGAGGCGGGCGTCACCTCCCGGGTCGTCGCCGCGCCCCGCCACCACTACGCGCGCGGCCTGCTCGGCGCGGTGCTGTCGCTGGAGACCCCGGACGCGCGGCCCGTGCAGATCCCGGGCGTCGTGCCGTCCCCGTCCGGCTTCCCGCCGGGCTGCCGGTTCGCCGACCGGTGCGCGGCGGCGACCGCCGCGTGCGCCCGGCGGCCCGAGCCGTCCGGCACCCCGGAAGGGCACGCGTTCGCCTGCCACCACCCGGCCGACGCACTGGCCGACGACGTGGCCGGGCAGGTTCCGGCCGAGACGGGAGAGCAGCGATGACCACCCCCGTGATGGAACTCCGCGACGTGCACGTGCGGCTCCCCGCGCGCGGCGGCTCCCCCTTCCGGCGGGACGTCGTGCACGCGCTGACCGGCGCCGACCTCGCGATCGCGCCCGGCGAGACCGTCGGGATCGTCGGCGAGTCCGGGTGCGGCAAGTCGACGCTCGCGAAGGTGCTCGTCGGGCTGCTGCGGCCCACGTCCGGCACCGTCCTGTTCGAGGGGGACGACCTCGGCGGGCTCGGCCGCGCCGAGCGGGCCGCCCGGATCGGCGCGGCCGTCGGGATGGTCTTCCAGGACCCCGCCACCGCCCTCAACCGGCGGCTGCCCGTCCGCACCATCCTCCGCGACCCCCTCGACGTGCACAAACGCGGCACGCCCGCCGAACGGGACGAGCGCGTCCGGGAACTGATGTCGCTCGTGGGGCTGCCGCCGTCGACGGCCGCCGCGCTGCCCGCGCAACTGTCCGGCGGGCAGCGGCAGCGCGTCGCGATCGCCCGCGCGCTGATGCTCGACCCGGCCCTGCTCGTCGCCGACGAACCCACGTCGGCGCTCGACGTGTCCGTCCGGGCGCAGATCCTCAACCTGCTGCTCGACCTCAAGGACCGGCTCGGCCTGTCGATGGTGTTCGTCTCCCACGACATCCAGACCGTCCGCCGCATGTCCGACCGCATCGTGACGATGTACCTCGGCCGGATCGTCGAGGACGCGCCCGCCCGGACGGTCGCCGCCGACGGCACCCGCCACCCGTACACCCGCGCGCTGCTGTCCGCGACGCCGAGCCTGCTCGACCCGATGGAGCCGATCCGGCTCGACGGGCCCGTCCCCTCGGCCGTCCGCCCCCCGTCCGGCTGCCCGTTCCGCACCCGCTGCCCCCGCGCCACCGACGCGTGCGCCGACGCGATGCCCGATTTCACCGCCGCGTCCGATCCGCTGCACCGGTACCGGTGCCTGCACCCCGTCACCGACCCGTCCGACCTCACCGTCCCGACCGCCTCCCAGGAGAAGCCGTGACCACCGCTCCCGCCCCCGCCCCCACCCGGCTCGGTGGCGTCGTGCCGCCCGTCTGCACCCCGCTGACCCCCGGCCTCGACGTGGACGTGCCGTCCCTGGAACGGCTCGTCGACCACCTCATCGGCGCCGGCGTGGACGGCCTGTTCGTGCTGGGCTCGACGAGCGAGGTCGCGTTCCTCCCCGACGGGCACCGGCGGACCGTCCTGGAGACCGCGGTCAAGCACGCCGCGGGGCGGGTGCCCGTCCTCGGCGGCGTCATCGACATGACCACCCCCCGGGTGATCGAGCACGCCCGCACCGCCGCCGAGGCCGGCTGCGCCGGGATCGTCGTGACCGCCCCCTTCTACACCCGCACCCACCCGGCCGAAATCGAGGACCACCTGCGGCGCGTCGCCGCCGCCGTGCCCGTCCCCGTCTACGCCTACGACCTGCCGGTGTCCGTCCACTCGAAGCTGGACGGCGCGATGCTGCTGCGGCTCGCCGTCGAGGGCGTCCTCGCGGGCGTCAAGGACTCCAGCGGCGACGACGGCGCCCTGCGCACCCTCCTCCTCGCGCAGCGCGACGCCGGGATCGACGGGTTCAGCGTCCTCACCGGCGCCGAACTGACCGTCGACACCGCCGTCGCGATGGGCGTCCACGGGGTCGTCCCGGGCCTCGGCAACGTCGACCCCGCCGGGTACGTCCGGCTGTACCGGCACTGCCTCGCGGGCCGGTGGGACGACGCCCGCGCCGAGCAGGAGCGGCTGCTGCGCCTGTTCGACATCGTCAACGCGGGCGCGACCGACCGGATGGGCCGTGGCTCGTCGGCGCTCGGCGCGTTCAAGGCCGCGCTGCACCTCCTCGGCGTCATCGACCACCCGGTCACCGCGCCGCCGCAGGTGCAGCTGGACGCGACCGAGACCGGACGCGTGCGCGAGCGGCTGGTCGCCGCGGGCCTGCTGTGACCGCCGTCCGGTACGCCGCGCTCGACATCGGCGGCACCAAGATCGCCGCCGCGCTGGCGGACGCGGAGGGAACGGTCCTGCACCGCGGCCGCGTCCCAACTCCCGAGGGCGGCGGGCAGGCCGTCCTCGCCGCCGCCGCCCGGCTGCTGGACGACCTCGCCGAGAACGCCCGCGACGAGAGCCGACCCCCGGGCGGCGGCCTTCCGCACGACGCCGACCGCGGCGCCCCCACGGCCGGAGCCGACCGCCCCTCGCGCGGCGAACCCCGGACCGAAACGCCGGACGACCGCCCCGCCGACCGCGGCACCGGCGGCACACCGCCCGGGGACGGCCGGACCACCGGCGTCGGCCCATCCGGCGGGACCGGCGAACGGCTGCGGGCGCTCGGGGTGCGGGGGCTCGGGGTCGGGGCTCCGGGGGTCGTCGACCCGGCGTCCGGGCGCGTCGTGTCCGCGACCGACGTGCTGCCCGGCTGGTCGGGGACGCCGGTGCGGGAGGCGCTCGCGGACCTGACGGGCCTGCCCGTCGCGGTCGCGAACGACGTCCGGGCCATGGGGCTCGGCGAGGCCCGGCGCGGCGCGGGCGCCGGGTTCCACCGCGTCCTGCACGTGTCGGTCGGGACGGGCGTCGGGGGCGCGCTCACCACCGGCGGACGGCTCGACCACGGGGCGCACGGCACCGCCGGGGAACTCGCGCACCTGCTGGTTCCCGAACGGGGGCCGGTGCCGTGCGGCTGCGGGCGCCGCGACCACCTGGAGGCCGCCGTCTCCGGCCCGGCCATCGCGGCCACCGGGGACCCCGGCCGGGCCGGGACGCTGCTCGGCCGGGCGCTCGCCGGGGTCCTCGCCGTCCTCGACCCGGACGCCGTCGTGATCGGCGGCGGCGTCGCGCAGCTCGGCGCGCCGTTCCTCGACGCGGTCGCCGCCGCATTCCGCGCGGAGGCGCTGCCGCCGCTGCGCGCGACCCCGATCCTGCCCGCCGCCCTAGGCACCGACGCGCCGCTCACCGGCGCCGCCCTGCTCGCCCGAACCATGGAGGATTCGTGACGCCCGAGGAGTTCGCCGCGCTCGTCCGGGGCCGGCTGATCGTGTCGTGCCAGGCCGGGCACGGGCACCCGCTGCGCGACACCGCCGCCCTCACCCGGTCGGCGCGGGCCGCCGAGGCGGGCGGCGCCGTCGCGATCCGCTGCGGCGGCGTCGGCGGCGTCGCGGACGTCGCCGCCATCGCGGACGCGGTCGCCGTGCCCGTCATCGGCCTCACCAAGGACGGGACGGACGGCGTGTTCATCACCCCGACCGTCGAAGCGGCCCGCGCGGTGGTCGCCGCGGGCGCGTCGGTCGTCGCGGCCGACGCCACGTCCCGTCCCCGCCCGGACGGACGCCCGGTGGCCGACTCGATCGCCGCCGTCCACGACGCGGGAGCGCTGTTCATGGCGGACGTCGCAACGCTCGACGAGGGTGTCGCGGCGGCCGAGGCGGGCGCGGACATGATCGCCACGACCCTGGCCGGCTACACCGGCCCCGGCCCGGTGCCGGACGGTCCGGACATCGGCCTCGTCCGCGCGCTGCGCGCCGCGCTCCCCGACGCGCTGCTCATCGCCGAGGGCCGCTACCACTCGCCCGACGCCGCCGCCGCCGCGATCGAGGCGGGCGCGACATCGGTCGTCGTCGGCACCGCCATCACCGACCCCCAGTGGATCACCGCCCGCTTCGCCGCGGCACTGTCGCGCTGACGTGACGCGGAAGAGGCCGGTCCCCACGGGACCGGCCTCTTTCCGTGCGGCTACCCGTCGAGGAGGTCGCGCAGGTCGGCCGTGGCGCGGGCGGCGGCGGTCTCGGCCGCCGCCGACACGCCGCCGAGCCCGAAGAACCCGTGGTTGAGCGTGGGCCACGTCCGGTGGACCACCGCGACCCCGGCGTCCCGCAGCGCCGCCGCGTACGCGTCGCCCTCGTCGCACAGCGGGTCGTACCCGGCGGTGTGCACGATCGCGGGCGCGACGCCCGCCAGGTCGGCGGCGCGCAGCGGCGACACCCGCCAGTCGTCGCCGGGACCCGCGTACAGCTCGCTGAACCAGCGCATGCCGTCCAACGTGAGCCCGTACCCCTCGGCCCGCTTCGCCCGGGACGGGTACCGCGCGTTCACGGCCGGGTCGGCGTAGCCGCCCGCGACGTCCAGGACCGGGACGATCAGCAACTGGCCCGCGAGCGGCACCCCGGCGTCCCGGCAGGCGATGGCGACGGACGCCGCGAGCTGGCCGCCCGCACTGTCCCCGGCGACGGCGACGCGCTCGTCCGGCCCGGACGCCCGGGCCACGTGCAGGGTCGCGGCGAGGCAGTCGTCGAACGCCGCCGGGTACGGGTGCTCGGGGGCGAGCCGGTAGTCGACGCCGACGACCGTCCGTCCGGTCCCGGCGGCGAGGCGGCGCATGTGCTGCAGGTGCGTGCGCATGTCCCCGGCGATCCACCCGCCGCCGTGGAAGAACAGGATCGTGGCCCCGTCGACACGGTTCGCGGGCTCGATCACCCGCAGGGGCACGGACCCGTCCGGGGTGTCGATCCGTTCGTCGCGCTCGTCCGCCGGGACGAACGGGTCCGCGAGCAGCGCCCGCGACCGGTCGTTCACCGCGGCCGAGTGCCGCCGCGCCCCCTCGACCGACGCGTCCGCGGCCGTCGGATCGAGCGCCCGCGCCCCCAACCACGCGGCGACGTCCGCATCGAACTCGCACTCCGCCATAAACCCTCCATCCTGGACATGGGACATCCTACCTCATAATGATCTTCCGGGTCGGTCCGCACCCCCGATGCGAATTTCGGACATCCCTTATTCGCACTTCATGAATAACCGAAACTGGAGACGATTTCACGATTTGTGTAGCTTGGTCGCTCGACGCCGCACGCTCCCCTCGTCGTCGGCCGGCACGCAGCTCTGGCCCGCGGCGCACATCGCCTGCGCGGTCGCGGTGGTCCTGTTCGCCGTCTTCGGCTGGGCGGGCGCGCGTGCGCAGCCGGGGCGGCTGCCCGTCCTGTTCGCCGGGCCGGAAGGGCTTGAGGGCGTCGTCGACGCGGAGCCGATCGAGCACGGTGACTGGTCCGCGGAGACCCCGGCCGACGTCCTGAAGACGTCGATCCTGTACGCCCGGTGGCGGGGCAACGCGTCCTGCTCGCAGGTCACGGCACCGGACGGCGCGATCGTCGCGCGGGTGCGCGAGATCGTGCATCCGGCCCGTGTCGACGGGCTCGCCGAGGCCCTCGGCTCGTCCGCGCGGATCGCGCCGCGGATCGTGTTCCGGTTCGAGAACCCCGACGGCACTCCGCTGTTCTTCGTCGACTTCGCGGAGATGGAGGAGGTCGGACCGGCGGCGACGTCCGGCCTGTCGATCTACCGTTCGTGCGTGGTCGTGCGGCCGGACGGACGGGTCGTCGGGCGCACCGGGTTCGATTTCTCCGACCACCCGTACGGCGAGTTCTGGGACCAGTTCCCGCGCGGGCTGGACGACGAGCTGCACCAGCGATACGGCTACTTCTACGACGTCCGGCGCGGCGTTCTGCGGTGCGCCAAGGTATCGATCAACATTCCGCAAGCGGTGAACCACGCGGCGAACTACTCGTCCTTCGTCGATGTGCACGGGACGGCGTTCGCGCAGATCGACCGGAACTCGGGCGTCCTGTGGGAGCGGCGGATCGTCCGGTTCAAGGAGCGGGTGCCGGACGACCTGCGCATGATCGCCCTCGCTTCGCTCGTCATCGAGGAGTCCGATCGGCGGGCGGCCGTCCTGACCCCGGATCCGGCCGCCGCGGAACCGTACCCGGGGTTCCGGGACGTCCACACCGACCACTACCGGCGGCTGCGGGCGGCCACGGACGTGCTCGCCGGTTAGGACGTGCGGAGGCCCCCGGCCGGTGGCCGGGGGCCTCTGTGGGTCGGGTCAGTCTTCCTTGGGGGGCGCGGGCTTCGGGATCTCCGCGGGGACGGGCTTGTCGGGGGCGTGGCCGTTGACCGCGGGCTGCGCGGCGGGCGTCGCGTTGAGGTTGCCGAGGAGCTGGCGGGCGACGCCGAGGCCGGTGCCGCCGAGCGTGAGGGCCTTGGCGAGCATGTCCTCGACGCCCTGGGCGCCGTTCAGGACCACCATGTTGTCGACGTTGCCGAACACCTCGGCGCCCGCCTCGACGATCTCCGGCCACTTCTCCGCGAGCTGCTGCGCGATGACCGCGTCGGTGTTCTCGGCGAGGGCCTCCGCGCGGGCCTTGATGGCCGCGGCCTCGGCGAGGCCCTTCTGGCGGATGGCGTCCGCCTGGGCCTCGCCCATGACGCGGGTCGCGTCGGCCTGGCGCTCCGCCTCCTTCTTGGCGGCGTCCGCGTAGGCGATGCGCTCGTCGCGCTGGGCCTCGGCCAGCTTGACCTGCTCGTACGCGCGGGCGTCGGCGGGCTTGCGGATCTCCGACTCGAGCCGCTTCTCGGTGCGCTCCGCCTCCAGCTCGGCGTTGCGGGTCTCGCGGAGGATGACCTCCTGGCGGGCCTGCTGCTCCGCCTGCTTCACCTCACCGTTGTACTCGGCCTTCTTGATCTCGGTGTCGCGGATGACGGCGGCGTTCTCCCGCTCGGTCTCCTGCTCGCGGCGGGTCGCCTCCTGGTTGCGCTCCGCCTCGGCGATGCGGGCCGCGGACGCGACGCGGGCGGCGTGCGGGCGGCCGAGGTTGACGATGTAGCCGGTCTCGTCGTCGATCTCCTGTATCTGGAGGGAGTCGACGATCAGGCCGAGCTTGCTCATCTCGTCCGCGGCCGACATGCGGGTCTCGCTGGTCAGCCGCTCCCGGTTGAGGATGAGGTCCTCGACGGTGAGGTTGCCGATGATCGAGCGCAGGTGGCCGGTGAACAGCTCGTGGATGGCGCCGTCCATGGACGCCTGCTGCTCCAGGAACCGGCGGGCCGCGTTCGCGATCGAGACGAGGTCGTCGCCGACCTTGTAGATGACGACGCCGCGGACGTGCACCGGGATGCCCTGCTGGGTGACGCACTGGACCTCGAGGTTGCCGGCGCGGCTGTCCAGGCGCAGCCGGCGGGAGGTCTGGAAGCCGGGGAGCACCGCGGTGCCCTTCCCGGTGACGATCTTGAAGCCGAGGCTGTCGAGCCCCGTCTCGGACTTCGACCGCGCCCCGAGCCCCGAGATGATCAGCGCCTCGTTCGGCTCGGCCACCTTCCAGATGAGCTTGAACAGGATGATCAGGACGATGATTCCGACGACGACGGCGCCGATGATTATGGCCATCCGGCCCCCTTCCGTGCTCGGGCGGCGGGCCCGGTACGGGAGGGCTCGTCCGCGTTACCGATAGGACGCGGCGGACGCGCGAACGGTTCTGCCATCGCGGAAGTTCCCGGCGAACGGGACGAATGTTCACCCGTGCGTGATCGCCCGTTCCCGGCGGGTGCCGCGCATGCCGCGTTTCCGGTGCATGCCGCGCGTCCCGATGCGTGCCCGTCGTCCCGGTGCGGCCCTCGGGTCAGCCGAAGGCGGGGGCCACGTAGACGGTTCGCGGGGGCTGGTGCTCGACGACGATGACGAGGGTGCCGACCGGGATCTCGTCGCGGGGGTCGACGGGGTGCGCGTAGAAGGCCTCGACGCCGCCGCGGATCGGGATCATGACCTCGCCGACGAGCCCGGGGCCGATCTTGCCGGTGACCCGGCCCTGCCTGCCGATCAACAGTTCTCCCGCCCATCGTCCGCACTGCCGCTTAGGGGAAGATTATCCGCTGGGCACCGCGGGTGTCAGGGGAGGAATCGGCCCGCGTGCTCGCGGGCCTCGGCGGCGATGCGCTCGGCCTCGTCGCGGGTCGCGTTCGGCCCGACGACGGTGATCGTCGCGAGGTAGTCGCGGCCCCGGAAGACGACGTACCACGCCTTCGTGTGGCCGGTCCCGGCGAGCGTCGTGACGCCGACGGTGCGGGAGCCCTGGCCGATCGCGCCGCGCGGCGACTCGGTGACGCGGTGCTCGGCCCACTTCGACCCGATCCGCGTCCGGAAGGTGAGGCAGCCGGACGGGACGCGCGCGTTGACCTGCTCCTCGGCCTCGTCCGCCGGCATCGCCATGAGGGTCTGGGTCGCGGTCTGGCCGTTGCCCTTGGCGAACGTGACGAGCGCGGCCGGGACGTTCGCGGGGATCCGCCCGCCGGGGCCGCCCGCGCCGTTCCCGCAGCGGGGCTTGTCGAGCTCCACGCCGTCCTGGAGGCGCGCGGCGTTGCGGATGGCGCGGAGCGTCCCGTACTCGCCGAGGTCGGGGTCGCCGCCGCGCTGGTAGCCGGTCAGCTCGGTGAGCAGCGCCTGGGCGAGCTGGTCGGAGGTGTAGCCGATGCCCGCTACCGCGACGCTCCCGCCGCCGCCGGACGTCCGGGCGGGTTCGTCGCCGCCGCACGCGGACACCGCCGCGGCGGTCAGGGCCGCCGCGAGGACGAGCGGGAGGAGCCGGTGCGCCATGCCCGCGACCTTACGGGCAGGGCGGGCGAAACCGGCCCGGCGACACGCCCGGCACGGCAGGTCCGGCCGGAGCGTCGGTGGTCACGCCTGGTGGTCGGCGCGCTCGTTGTAGCAGCCGGCGTAGTCCTGCCCGGAGAGCTTCTGGATGGTCTCGACGATCTCGTCGGTGATGGCGCGGCGGGCCTTCGCCGGGGGCAGGTCGGCGTAGTGGGAGAAGTCCATCGGGGGGCCGATGCGGACGGTGGGGCGCGGGCCGAAGAAGCGCGGCCAGGCGGCGCCGATCGGCTGGATCTTCTCGGTGCCCTCCAGGCCGACGGGCAGGACGCGCGCGCCGGACTCCAGGACGAGCCAGCCGATGCCGGTGCGGCCGCGGTAGAGGCGCCCGTCCTGGGAGCGGGTGCCCTCGGGGTAGACGGCGAACGCGCCGCTGTTGCCGAGCACGTCGGCGGCCTGCTCGAGGGCGCCCATGGCGGCGCGCCGGGCGCCGCGCCGGACCGGGACGTGCCCGAGGTTCGTGAGGAACCAGCGGACGAAGCGCTTCTTCAGCCCGCCGCCCTCGAAGTAGTCGGCCTTGGCGATGTAGGTCACCGGGCGCGGCACCGCGAGCGGGATGATGAAGCTGTCGATGAACGACAGGTGGTTGCTGGCGACGATGAGGGGCCCGTAGCTCGGCACGTTCTCCCCGCCCTCCACCTTGGGGCGGAAAAGCAGCCAGAGGATCGGACGCACCACGCGCGTCATGAACGTGTAGAACATCCAGCCTCCCGATTTCGCCAACGCCACTGTAACGCCCGGGTCGATCCCCGCCCGTGCGACCGCCCCGATTTTCTCACCACGGGGTGAGGGCGAAATGGTCCCGGTCCTGGTCAGGGGCCGCGCGGAAGAGAGTTCCCGGGAGGCGGCGCCGGTTCTGTGAGATCCATCCCATTGGACGCGGCATCCAATCCGCGGGGCCATTCATTACTGTAAGGTAAGTTTCTGCTGAGTAAGTTTTTGCCCGCGGCGGTGCGCCGCACCCCCCTCCGGGCGTGTTACGGTCCCGGGGACAAGCTCGGGCGACCTGGCCCTTTCACCGGCAAGCCTTGGAATGCGGGCGCCGAGTAGGTAATGCTGAGGAGTCACCTGAGAGGCCCCGGGGGGACCTCGTTGAGCAGGGGCGCGTGGAGGTGACCATGGACTTCGACATCAACCTCATGCGGGACGACCGCTGCACCCTCGTCCGGGTCAAGGGCGACATCGACGTGGTGTCCCGCGAACGCTTCGAGGAGACGCTGCTCGGGGTCGTGGACGCGGGCGGCCCGGTCGTCATCGACATGCGCGAGGTCACGTTCTGCGACTCCACCGGCCTCAACGTGATCGTCATCGCGAACCGGCGGGCCCTGGAGCGCGACGCCCACCTGGCGCTCGTCGCGCTCCCGCAGCGCGTCCAGCGCGTCTTCAGCATCACCGGAGTCGACAAGTACGTGCCGGTCCACGACACGCTGCGCGAGGCCCTCGCCGCCATGCCGTCCACGACCCGCGGCTGATCCCGCGGCCGCCCGGGTCCGTAGCCGGGACGGGCGTCACGAGCAGCCCTCGAACTGGGGGACGCTCGTGGTCAGCGCGAGTCCCGACTCGCCGAACCACTTGCGCAGCAGCCGCTCCGCCGTCCCGTCCTGGTACATCCGGGTGATCGCGCGGTTCACGGCCGCGCACCCCTCCAGGTCGCCCTTGCGCACCCCGACGCCGTACTTCTCGTCCGTGAACGGGTCGTTGATGATCCGGCCCGGCCCGTCCCCGGCGAACCCCGCGAGGATGAGGTCGTCGGTCGAGACGGCGTCGAGGTCGCCGCGCGCGAGGGCCTCCATGCACGCCCCGTACGTCGGGTACCGGACGGGCACGGCCGCGACCTCGCGCTCCTCGATGACGCGCCGCCACGAGTTCGACCCCGTCACCGCGCAGATCTCCCGCCCCGCGAGGTCCCGGACGTCGTCGACGCCCGGCAGCCCGGGACGGACGAGCGTGTCCTGGTGGGCCACGTAGTACGGCCCGGCGAACGCGACCTTCCGCTTGCGCGTCGCGGTGATCGAGTACGTCGCGACGATCATGTCGACGCGGCCCTCGGCGAGCGCCTCCTCGCGGACGGACGAGTTCGTGGTGGTGAACGCGATCCGCTCGGGCGGCACGCCGAGCCGCCCCGCGATGTAGGTGGCGACGTCGACGTCGAACCCCGCGTACGTCCCGTCGGGGCGCTTGACGCCGAGGCCCGGCTGGTCCTCCTTCACCCCGATGACCAGCCGGTGGTTGTCGGCGATGGTGCGCCGCTGCGGGCCGCCGATGCCGCAGCCGGCGACCAGCAGGACGGCGAGGGCGGCGGCGAGGGCCGGAGCGGCGGGTGGGGTCGCGCGCACGGGGTCCTCCTGGGTCCTGGTGACTCGGTCAGCGGAACTCGGCGAGCCGGGGCCGGACGCCGGCGACGGCGAGCAGCGCGATCGCGGCGACGGCGGCGGCCGGGACGGCGGTCCAGCCGCGCAGCCCGCCGTCGGCGGCGGCGATCGCGTCGTCGAACGCGTCCCGGTGCACCGACGTCAGCGCGTCCAGGGCGGCGTCGTAGGCGGCGAAGTCGTGCAGGGCGCCGGCGGTGCGGTCCATCCGCAGGGCGATGGCGGCGGCCCGGTCCCCCTCGGCCGTGCGCCGCCGGATCTCCTCGTCGGTCCGCTGGACCGCCAGGTACGCCTCCAGGGTCCGCTCCAGCGCGTCGGCCTCGCGCCCCCGCCGGGCGGCGCTCGCCGCGTCCCCGAAGAAGCCGAGGAACGGGACGTCCTGCCCGATGCCCGGCTCGTACGCGGAGAGCGCGCCCTGGAGCGCCGCGTAGTAGTTCTCCAGGTTCAGCGGACGGTCGCCCATGTCGGGGTAGACGACCGACAGCGACTTGTCGAGGTACACCTGGTCGTAGGTGTCGGCGCGGCCGGGGTCGAGCAGGAAGCGGCTCTCGTCGGCGAACGCGTTGTGGCTGATCGCGCGGGCCCGGGACAGCGCGAGGAGCGAGTCGAACCCGTCCTCCTTCGCCCGCTCGATGTGCCCGGCGTGCGCGGTCAGCAGCGCGGCGCCCACGGCGGTGAGCACGACCGTCCCGGCCGTCGCCAGGACGAGCGCGGGGTTCAGCAGGCGCCGGAACGTGCGCGCCAGGTAGACCTGGAGCGCGAGCAGAAGGCCCAGGGACGCCACGCCCAGCAGCAGCAGCCACGCCCTCCCTGCCAGGACGTCCGAACGTTCCGTCTCGTACGACATCTGGACGCTCGCGCCGCTGTCGAGCGTGATGTTGTACGCCTTCGGCAGGATCTCCAGCTTCATCAGGTCGGTCGCCTGCCGGTACGCGTCGACGACGTCCGGCGGCAGCTCCCCCGGCGGGTGCCCCGCCTGCTCGCTGAGCTGCAGCGCCCGGCCGACGAGCCGCTCGTACCGGCCGAGGCCGTCCAGGACGTCCTGGACGGTGCGGCGCAGCGCGGGGTCGCCGCCGGCAAGCTGCGCGGCCTGCACCGCCGCCGCGTCCGCCTGCGCCCGGCGGGCCTCGTAGATCCGCAGGCTCTCCGCCCGCCCGATGCCGAGGTCGTGGTCGTCGCCGATGAGCAGGACGTTCGACACCTGCGCGTCCATGTCGCTGAGCGCGAAGTACAGGGTGCCGGTGGCGACGACCTGCGGGCCCTCCTCGTGCCCGATCATCCGGACGGAGTCGCGGGCGTCGTCGACCGCGACGGCGAGCACCGCGAGCAGCCCCGCCTGCGCGAGCAGGACGAGCGCGAGCTGCAGGCGGATCCGCCCGGGGATCGTGCTGAGCGTCCGCTGCGTCCAGCCCGTCCGTGACGCCCCGGACGGCGCGGGCGGCGCAGGCCGCGTGGACGACGCGGACGGCTCGGACGGCTCGGCGGGTTCGCCGGGCGCGGGGTCGCGCGGGGGAGTGAGGGTCATGGCCCGCCCCGCCTGGTCAGCGTGATCGTCGTCCAGGCGCCCACGTGGATGCGGTCGCCGTCCCCGACGGGCACCGGCACCATCGCCTTCAGCGGCTCGACCTCGCCGTTCATGGTGGTGCCGTTGCGCGCGCCGTGGTCGGTGAGCGTCCAGGTGCCGTCCGCGCGCGCGTTGAGGACGGCGTGCAGGTGCGACACGCCGGGGTCGGCGGGCGGCTCGCCGAGGTCGATCGCCGGGGCGATGCCGCGGGACGCGCTGCGCCGCCCGATCCACACCTCGCCGTCGCGCAGCGGGATCCGGCGCTCGGGGCAGTACGGCGGGAACTCCAGGTCGGGCGCGTCGGGGCCCAGCTCGGCGATCACGGAGTTGTAGTAGGCGCGGTCGGCGTTGACCACGGCGACCCAGCCCTGCGGCGCGCTGACCGGCGGCCGCGGGCCCGGAATGCGCGGGATGCCCCGGTGGCCGGTGGACGCGTCGGGCTCCGGCCGCCGCGGATCCTCGAACCGCGTGCCGCAGCTCTCGCAGAACCGGGCGTCCGGGGTCCGCGCCGCCCCGCAGTTGCGGCAGAACCCGGCGATCGTGCTCGCGGGGATCGTCGCGTCCATCGGACGGCCGCACACGTCGCAGTACTCGGCGTCCTCGGACCGGTGACCGATCGGGCATACCGGCATGGCCTCAGCTCCCCGCCTCTCCCGGCGGCCCCGCCTGCTCGGCCCGGCCCGCCTCGTCCGATCGGCCGGATTGATCCGGTTCGCTGACATGATCTCTCGCCGGACCGGGCCGTGTCCGCACCGTCCTGACCGTCCGCACCGACCGGGTGTCGAGCGCCATCTCGTCCGCCTTCGCCACGCCCGACCGCAGCCGCACCGTCCCCGACTCGCCGTCCACCACCTCCACCACCCGGTCCAGCAGCCCCGCGATCTGTTCGTTCCCCACCTCGCGCGCCAGCACCACCGCCCGGCCGAGCCGCCGCGTCGCCGTCTCCTCGTCCCCGGCCCGGCGCGCCTCCAGCCCCTCCCGCACCGCCTCCGCCAGCTCCGACTGCCCCGTGTGGTGCGCGACCCGCCGGTTGATCCGGGTGGACCGCGCCTCGTCGTCCGTCCACTCGGCCAGCACGTTCCCGGACGCCAGCACCGCGCCGTCCGGCGCGACCAGCTTCACCCACGCCGCCCGCATCCGCTGCCCGATCCCGCCCGCCGGGACCCGCACGCACAGGTGGTACTCGCGCGCCTCGCTGCCCCACGCGCCCACCGGGTAGTCGCCCGTCCGCTCCCCGGACGCGACGCGGCGCGCCGTCAGGTCCTCGACCGCCGGGACCATCTGCTTCAGGAACCGCAGCTCGGCGGCCTGCGGCGTCCACACCCGCAGCGCCACGTCCGCGACCCGCTTGCCCATCGCGGCGCGCGCCATCGCCCGGAAGTCCGCCTCCAGGTCGGCCGGGTCGGGCACGTCCAGGAACCCGCCCAGCAGCGCCGACGCGATCTTGCGCAACTCCGCGACCTCCCAGTCCGTGCCGACGCCGCGCGCGTCGCACACGAACCGGCCCTCGCACTGCCGCAGCGCCGCGTCCAGCTCGTCCGCCGACTCGTGCTGGTTCTTGCCGTCCGTCAGCAGGATCGCGTGCCGCACCGCGCCGTCGTGCCCCGCCAGCAGCCGGTCCGCGAGCCGCAGCCACGACCCGATCGCCGTCCCGCCCGCCGCGTCCAGCCGCCGGACGGCGCGCGCCGCGCTCTGCCGCGTCCGCTCGTCCGCGCGCACCAGCCGCTCCCCCTGCGGGAAGATCATCCGGGGCCGGTTGGCGCCCGCGACGACCGCGAAGTGCACGCCGTCGCGCAGCACGTCGACCGCCGTGACCGCCGCCCGCTTCGCCGCCGCCATCTTGCCGCCGAACGACATCGACCCGGACGTGTCGATGACGATCACCTCGGCCGCCTCGGCGCCCGTCCCGGTGCCGGCCCCGCCGGGCGCCCGCGCCTCCACGGACACGATCGCGTGCATGTCCCGTCCGCCGTCCGGCAGGTACGGGTTCTGGTCGACGCTGATCCGGAACTCGGGAAGGTCGCTCATCGGGCGGGCTCCCTGGTCGGGGACGGGGGGCGGGGCGGAGGCGGCGCGGACGGCGACGGCGGCGCGGACGGCGAGGGCGGCGCGGGCGGCGAGGGCGTGGGGCGCGTCATCGGCTACAGCAGCGTTCTCGGGCGGACGGCGTTGGCCCGCTGGACCATCGCGTGCCGGACGTCCCACCCGTCCGCCAGCTTGGCGAGCAGCCGGTACGTCTCCTCCAGGCGCGCGCGCAGAGCGGGCTCTCGCAGCGGCGTCCCGAGCAGCCTCCGGCCGGACCGGAACCGCGCCGCGACCGACCCGGACCCGCCCGCGCCCGCCCGCACCCACGCCAGCGCCGCCTCCAGCACCTCCGCCGTGAACGCCGCGCGCCGCTCGGTGTCCAGCCGCAGCGACTCCAGCCGCCGCCCCGCCGCCAGCAGCGCCGCCGCCGACAGCGCGCCCGGCTCCCGGCCCCGCACCGTCGCCGCGACCGCCGCGAGCTGCGCCGCCAGGTAGTCGCTGGAGATGCGCGGCACCGCGTCCAGCACCCGCTCCGCGCCCGCCCGGTCCGCCGCCGCGAGCCGGACGCGCGCCAGCCCGAACGCCGCGCTGACGTGCGTCGGATCGGTCCGCCACACCGTCTCGTAGTAGGGCCCGGCGGCCGCCGCGTCGCCCCGGCACTCGTGGCAGAACGCCAGCGCCAGCTTCGGCGCCTGCTCGCCCGGCATCAGGTCGTACAGGCCGTTGAACGTGCGCGCCGCCGTCGCCGCGTCGCCGCCCGCCAGCGCCCGCACCCCCCGGTACCAGTCGACCCGCCAGTCGCCCGGCCGCTCCTCCTCGATCTCGTCGAGCAGGGCCGCCGCGCCGTCCGGGTCGCCCAGCCCGATCCGCGCGCGCGCCAGCGCCAGCTTCACCTCGGGCGACGCGACCGGCGCCGCGCTCAGCGCGGCCGCCAGGTCGCCCGGGTCGCGGGCGGTCAGCCCCGCGAGGAACGCCGACGCCGGATCCGCCGCCGGGACCAGCGGCGCGGGCAGCGCGGCCGCCGCCGCGGCCGGCTCCGGCACCCGCAGCACCCGCGCGGGCGCCGCGCCCCCCGGCCGCGCCGCCTCCACCTCCGCGCCCGCCGTGTACTGCTCGGGCCCGAACTCCGGCGACGGCGCCGGGCGCGGCCGTCCGTCCTCCGCCGACAGCACCTCGCGGAGCACCCCGGTCAGCTGGTCCGCCATCTCCGCCGCGCTCCGGAACCGGCGGGACGGGTCCGGGTGCGTCGCGCGCCGCAGCACCCGGTGGTACGACTCGTACCGCTCGAACAGCGGCACCTCGTGGCGCGGCGGCAGGCTCCGCAGGTGCCGCGCCGTGTACCCGCGGAACGGGAAGCTCAGCACCGCCAGCGTCCGGCCCACCGTGTAGAGGTCCGACGCGACCGACGGGCCCTGCGACGCCACCTCCGGCGCCTGGTAGCCCGGCGTGCCGAACACCGGCCCGTCCACGTCGAAAACCCGCCGCACCCCGCCGAGGTCGATCAGCTTCAGCTGCTCCTCCGACTGGATCGCGTTGTCGGGCTTGAAGTCGCAGTACAGCAGCCCCACCCCGTGCAGGTAGCCGAGCGCGCTCAGCACCTCCAGCCCGTACGCGATCACCTGCCCGAGCGGCAGCGCCGCGTCCTCGCCCTCCTCGTCGCGGCGGCTCAGCAGGATGTCCTTCAGCGACCGGCCGCCCACGTACTCCATCACGATGTAGCCGGAGTCGCCGTGCCGCACGAAGTTGTAGATCTTGACGATGTTGGGGTGCTCGACCTCCGCGAGGAACGCCCGCTCGGCCGCCGCCGCCGCGAGCGAATCCGCGTCCCCGGCGTCCAGCAGGCCCTTCAGCACCACCCACCGGCCGCTGACGTTGTGGTCGCGCGCCAGGTACACCCAGCCGAGCCCGCCGTGCGCCAGGCAGCCGAGCACCTCGTACTGCCCGCCGAGCAGATCCCCGGGGTGCAGCTTCGGCGTGAACGAGAACGCGTGCCCGCAGCGCGCGCAGAACCCCTCCGTGCGCCCCGGGCGCCCGTCGCGGCTCCGCCCCACCTGCTCCCCGCACCGGCTGCAGAACCGCCGGTTCTCCGGCACCACCGGGTCCCGCATGATGGCCGACGCCGGGTCGCGCGCCGGGACGGGCGGCACCTCCACCAGGCCGGCGCCCAGCATCCCGCGGCGCCCGGAGCCGCTCCCGCCCGACGACGCCCCCGAACCCAGCGTCCCGCCTGGCCCGTGCAGGGTGCGCGGCCCGCGCGCGCCGCCCGGCATCGTCGCCGCCGAGCCGAGGGACGAGCCGGAGGACGAGCCCGGCGTCGTCGCCGGGGCGGGCGCGGGCGCGGCGGACGGGGCGGATTCCGGGGGCGGCTCGTCCGGGGGCGCCATGCCGCAGACGTCGCAGAAGCCGTCCTCGTCCACGACGCCCGTACAGCCGGGCTGGGCGCACCGGATCATCGGGCGGCCTCACCCTCCCGGATCGTCCGCTGGTACTCCGCCAGCAGCGCCGTCGCCCGGCGCAGATCGCACGGCGCCGTCCACAGCACGTCCCGGGCCTCCTCGTACAGCGCGCCGAGCCGCTCGTCCTCCGCCAGCCCCAGCCGCGCCGCCTTCGCCCGGTACGCGTCGAGACGCCCCCGCAGCTCCGCCCGCCGGTCCAGCAGGCCCGTGCTCAGCCGCAGATCGCTGCGCGCCCGCTCCAGCGCGTCCTCCGCCGCCCGCTCCAGCTGCGCCACCCGCCCCGCCAGCTCCACCCAGCGGCCCGCCTCCCGCAGCCGCTCCAGCGCCGCCAGCCGGTCCCGCAGCCCCGCCGCCAGGTCCCGCGCCGGCTCCGGCAGCGTCGACGACCCGATCTTCAGCCGCACCGTCGCGTACGCCTCGGCCGCCTCCCCCTCGACCCGCTCGACCTCCGCGATCGACTCCGCGAGCTGCGCCGCCACCGCCTCGTAGCCGTCCCGCATCCGCGTGACGCCCGCCAGCTCGTCGGCCAGCGCCCGCAGCGTCCCGCACAGCCGGTCGAGCCGCGAGGTGTCCGCGCGGCCGTCCCGCACCAGCGACAGCGGATCGGTGCGCACCACCCGGCCCAGCGCCGTCAGCTCACGGCCCAGCCGGTCGAGCTCCGGATGCCGCGTGCCGTCCAGCGCGTGCGCCAGCTTCGCCGCGTCCCGCCACTGCGCCTCCGCCTCCTCCAGCGGCAGCAGCAGCGCCGACCACGCCGCGTCCGCCGCCGCGACCTCCCGCGCCACGAACGCGAACGCCTCCGACATCAGCGCCACCGCCTCGTCCAGCGAGACGCTCCGCTCGCGCGGCCCCAGCAGCGTCCGGTCCGCCAGCGGCACCTCGCCGTCCGGCAGCGGCACCGACGCGCCCGACAGCAGCCCCGACAGCTCCGCCAGCACCGCCACGTCCGCACCGGACGACCGGTCGCGCAGCCCCGCCGCCTCGTCCAGCACCCCCCGGTACGCCTCGAACAGCCGCCACAGCAGCGTCAGCCGCGCCCGCGCCGCCTCCCAGCGCCGGTACGTCTCCCCCGTCAGACGCGCGCCCTTCAGCAGCCGCAGCCCCTCGTGCCCCTCCAGATCGACCAGCGACGCCGAGATGCGGTCGCGTTCCGATTCGAGCCCGCGCAGGGCATGGTCGACCCCCTCCCGGCTCATGGGCGCGGCGGCCCCGGCCCCGCTCTCGTCCACGTCAGCCCCGCGTCTTCTCTAGGTCCCCGTGGGGGCGCGTCGCCCGCCCGTGCGTCTGGGAGCACGGATCGCACCAGGATCGGGCAGACACTCCCCATCAAGTGTGATCCGTGACACTAGGCGAGACAAGCTTCTTTCTCCACAGGCACCCTCCCGCGGCCCCACGGCTTCCGGCGTTCGAAAGCCGTGGCCGTACTCTTTCCACCGGGAACGTCATGGCGCAAGATGGCGTTACCCAGATGAGCCCCGACTGAAAGGAGCAGTGAGTCCGCAGTGTCGGACCCCAGTCATAGACCCGGTGCATCGTGGTAAGCGCTGTACTGGGTGTGCTCGCGGTGGTCGTCCTCACCGCCGCCACCGGCTATTTCGTCGCACAGGAATTCGCCTTCGTCGCCGCCGACCGCGCGACGCTCGAGCAGGCCGCCGCACGCGGCGACACCTCCGCCAAACGGGCCGTGAAGGTCATCGGCCGCGTGTCGTTCATGCTCTCCGGCGCCCAGCTGGGCATCACGATGACGACCCTCGTGGTCGGCTTCATCGCCAAACCGGCCCTCGCCGAACTCATCGAACCGCTCCTCGCCGTCACCGGAATCCCCGAAGGCGCCACCGGAGCGATCGCCCTCGCCACCGGATTCGTCCTCGCGACGCTCATCCAGATGCTCCTCGGCGAACTGTTCCCGAAGAACCTCGCGCTCGCCCGCGCCGAATCCCTGGCGCGCGCGCTGGCCGCGTCCACGCTCGTCTACCTGACGATCTTCGGGCCGCTGATCCGGCTGTTCGACCGTTCCGCCGAACGGCTCCTCCGCGCCCTCGGCGTCGAACCCGTCGAAGAACTGCACAGCGGCGCGACCCTGGAAGAACTCGGCGACATCATCGGCAAGTCGCACAGTTCCGGGCACCTGCCCGCCGACCTCTCCGGCCTCCTCGAACGCGCCCTGTCGTTCGGCGACCGGACGGCCGACGAGGTCATGGTGCCGAGGCCCCAGGTCCGCTCGATGGCCGCCGACGCCACCGCCGGGGACCTGGTCGCCCTCATCCGCGAGACCGGCCACAGCACCTACCCCGTCTACGGCACCGAGGTCGACGACATCGTCGGCGTCGCCGGCGTCCGCGAAGTCGCCGACGACGCCCTCGACCCCGCGACGCCCCTCGCCCGCATCGCCCGTCCCGCCCTGCTCGTCCCCGGCAGCCAGCCGCTGTACGGCGTCATCGAGCAGATGCGCGAGACCGGCGAGGAGTTCGCGTGCGTCGTCGACGAGTACGGCGGCCTCGCCGGCATCCTCACCTTCGAGGACGTCGCCGAGGAACTCGTCGGCGAGATCGCCGACGAGACCGACGCCCACGAGGACGCCCCGACGTCCGCGCCCGACGGCTCCTGGCTCGTCGACGCGGGCCTGCGCGTCGACGAGGTCTCCCGCCTCATCGGCCTCACCCTCCCCGAAGGCGACTCCTACGACACCCTCGGCGGACTCGTCATGGCCGAACTCCGCCGCCTCCCCACCCCCGGCGACCGCCTCACCCTCGACCTCGGCCTCCCGGCGACGCCCCGCGTCCCCGGCGACCGCGGCCGGGTCGAACTCGAGGTCGTCTCGATCGCGCGACGGGTGGCGCAGAAGGTGAAGATCAGCTTGGTGGGGGACGGGGAGGAGGCGCCGGTCGCCTCGGAGGCCGCGGGGGCCGGGGCTTCCGCGGGTGCTGCTCCTGCGGGTGCCGGGGCTCCTGCGGGCGACCGTCGTGAGGACGGTCGTCGGGAGGACGGTCGTCCGGGGACCGGGCGTCGGGAGGCCGTGAACCAGGAGGCCGCATGGACCCGCTGACCACCCTCCTGATCACCGTCCTGCTCCTCGCCGGCAACGGCTTCTTCGTCGCCGCCGAGTTCGCGCTCGTCGCCGCGGGCCGTCCCCAGCTCGAACGGGCCGCCGCCTCCGGCAGCCGGCCCGCCGTCGCGGCCCTCGCGGGCGTCCGCGAACTGTCGCTGATGCTCGCGGGCGCCCAGTTCGGCATCACGATGTGCTCGCTCGGCCTCGCCATCGTCACCGAACCCGCCTTCGAGCACTTCCTCGAACCGCCGCTGCACGCCCTCGGCGTCCCCGAAGCCGGATCGAAGGCGATCGCCCTCGCGTGCGCGCTCGCGGTCGTCACGTTCCTGCACATGGTCATCGGCGAGATGGCCCCCAAGTCCTGGGCGATCGCGCACCCCGAGAGGGCCGCGCTCATCCTCGCGCTCCCGTTCCGCGCGTTCGCGAAGGTCTCGCGTCCCGTCCTGGCGTCGCTCAACGCGACGACGAACGCCCTGCTGCGCCTCATCCGCGTCACGCCGAAGGACGAACTCGACGACCACACCGACCCGGCCCGGCTGAGCCACCTCCTCGGCGAATCCCGACGCCTCGGACTCATCGGCAGGCACGATCACGAACTCCTGCGCCGAGCCATCTCCGCGCGCGAGGTCACCGTGGGCCGCCTCGTCGTCCCCGCGACGTCCGTCACCACGATCGCCCCGGACGCGACCGCCGCACAGATCCGGCGCGTCGCCACCGCGAGCGGGCACAGCAGGCTGCTCGTCCGCGGGCCCGACGTCCCCGGCATCGTGCACGTCCGAGCGGCGATCACCGAACCGAACGGCGAACGCCGCGCCGCCGACCTCGCACATCCCGCGCCCGTCCTCACCGCCGAGACCACGGTCCTCGACGCCGTCAGCCGGCTCCGCCGAACCCGCGCCCCGCTCGCCGTCGTCAACGACGCCGAAGGAGAGTTCACGGGCATCGTCACCCTCGACGACCTGCTCGCCGAACTCCTCGCGACCAACCCGCACTGACCTCGTCCGTCCGTGAAGATCATCACGCGACCGCACTATCGGCGGATGTGAGACGTTAGACACGAGCAGAAGAGGAGAGAAACGGCCGCGAGGTCGATCGGGACGGGGATGGCGTCGGTGAACAAATCAACGAGCGAACCGGGGGACGAGGCCGTCCCCACGTACGTCCCCGAGTCCGAGATCCCCACGGCCGTATTCCCCCTACCGACCCCGGAGGCCCCCGAGGCTGCCCCGCCGGACGCCGAGCCAGCGCCCGGCGACACCGGCATCCCGATGCCCGCAACGGCCCCCGAGGACGCCGACACCGAGGCACCGGCCGTCACCGCCGAGGAAGAGGCCGGCGAGTCCGTTGACGCCGACGTCGAACCTTGGGACGACACCGACGACGCCCCGGCCGTCCCCGAAGCGGCGACGAACGTACCCGCGGCAACCGGCAGCCAGCCGGAGAACGCCCCCACGAGCGAACCAGCGGCCCCCAGCACGCCCGGCGCCACCCCGGCCCCGGAACGCGCACGCGAGCCCGCACGTGACGACACCGGCACCCCCAAGGCGGGACCGAGCATCAGCAAGGACGATCATCCCGCGACGACCTCGGAGAGCGTCGGCCTTCGCGAACACGACGCCCCCGAAGACCCGGGACTGCCGCACCACGAGACGACCGACACCACGAACACGGACGACAGCGACGCACAGACCCCACCCGTGGCGGCATCGACGGGTGTTGACCTTCGCACACCTGACGGCCCCGCAGATGCGCGAGCGCCCCACCACGGGACGTCCGGCACACCGTCGGCCGGGGAAGAGGCCATCGAGGCGGACGTCGAACCTTGGGAGGACGCCGACGACGGCGCGGCTGGCACCGGAGCGGCGGCTGACGTGCCTGCGGTGACCGGCGGGCAGCCGGAGGACGACACCGTGAGCGAGCCTGCGGTGCCCAGTGCGTCCGGCACCGGCCTGGTCCCGGAAGGTGTACGCGAGCCCGAACACGGCGACGCCGGTCCCGCACAGCCCGGAGAGGGCGCCGACGACGACCTGCCCTCGACCGGCTCGGAGATCGGCGACGCCGACGGCGACCGGGCGTCCGGCGGCACCGGCGACCACGGCGGCGGGGATGGGGGCTCGGGGGGCGCGGGTCACGGGCCCGGGGGGTTCGACGAGGGCGTCGAGCGGGTGTGCGCGGCGCTGATCGACGTCTACGAGCGGCTCGAGGAGTCGCCGCGCGGCGAGGGGACGGTCGGCTGGGCGGCCCAACTCGCGGCACTGCGAGCGTTCCGCGAGCGGCGGGTCGTCGGGGATTGGGATGCCCTCGCCCGGTTCGTCGTCGAATCGCGGGTTGAGACGGACGATGTCCGCATCGTGTCCGTGGCCGGTGAGGCACACGTGGCGGCGGCCGTCCGGGAGGTCGTGGACGGCATGCTCGCGGGCGGCGAGCGGGCCCTCGTGCTGGCTCCGACGGCGCTGCAGGCGGCCGCGGTGCTGCGCGCGTTCGAGGACGACGCCGGGGTGTTCGCGCTGGCCGTGGACACCGAGCCGGGGGACGCGCCGCCCGAGCCGCCCCGCAAGCCGCCGGCGCGGCCGAAGCCGCCGACGGGGACCGTCGAGTTCAAGCGGGTGCCGGACGTCACGCGGGCGCAGGAGCTGCCGGTGCCGTCCGCGCCGGAGACGTGGGTGCGCGGCGCGGTGCTGCGGGCGGCCGGGGCGGCGTGGCGGCAGTCGTGGGAGACGGAGCTGCGGATGCTCCGGCGCGGGTTGATGTGGCTGGAGCAGTGGCCGCGCGACCACGCGACGCTCGAGTCGGTGCGGGCCGCGGACGTGCGGCGGCGGGAGGCGTTCGAGGCGGAGCGGGCGGCGCTGGTCGAGGCGATCGAGGAGGCGCGGGGCGCGGCGGAGGTCGCGGCGGGCGCGGCGGCCGAGGCGTCGGCGGAGGCCGAGCGGCTGGACGTCGAGCAGCGTGCGGCCGAGGCGGAACTGGCGGGCCCCCGGGCGGAGGCGGAGCGGCTGCAGGCCGTCGCGGACACGGCGTCCGCGCAGGCCGGGGAGCTGACCCGCGTGGCGGACGCGGCGCACGCGCGGTGCACGGAGCTCTCCCAGCGGGCGCAGGTCGCCCAGGGCGAGATGCAGGCGGCGCGGCAGACGGAGGAGTCGCTGGCCGACGAGTTGCAGCGGGCGCGGGAGGCGCTGCCGGCGGCGGTCCGCGAAGCCGAACGGGCGGTGGCGGCGGACGCGGACGCGGCGGCGGAGGGGCACGCGAGCTACTACCGGCTGGTGTCGGCGGAGTCGGCCCTGTCGGCGATGCAGAAGAAGATGTCGCTGGGTCAGCGGCTGCACGTGGCGTCGCCGCCGTCCGGGCTGCGGAGCATGCGCGCCGAGGTGAAGGCGCGGCGGCGGGAGGCGGACGAGGCGGCGAAGCGGGCGGCGGAGGCCAAGCACGCGGCGGAGGAGGCCGACCGGCTGCGGCGCGGGCTCGACCAGTTCGTCACCGACGGGAGTGCCCGGATCGGGGCGGCGCGGGAGGCGCAGCAGCGGCTCGGCGAGGAGCTCGCCTGGCTCGCGACGGAGCGGGAGCGCGCGGACGCCGACCATCGTGAGCAGGCGCGTCTCGCGGCGGAGGCGGTGCATCGCGCGACGGAGGCGGGGCTGGAGGCCCGGGTCGCGAAGCAGGCCGCGCGGAAGATCGAGGAGCGTGCGGAGGCGGCGCGGGCCGCGCGGGAGGAGGCCCTCGCCGTGGCCGAGCGGGAGGGCGCGGCCGCCGAGGAGGCGGCGCGGCGCGCGGCGGAGGCGTCGGCCGAGCTGGAGCGCCGCTCCACGGAGACGCAGGACGAGTTCACCGCGCGTGACGCCGAACTGCAGGCCGCCGAGGAAGCGGAGGCGCGCGCGCGGGAGCACGTCGAGGAGATCTGCGGTTCCGACCCGTCGGTCGAGCCGGACGCGATCGCCGCGCACCAGTCCCGCGCGATGGCCCGCATCGAGGAGCTCACCGCGTACCTGGACGGCCGCGCCCCCGAAGGCGACGTCCTCCTGCGCACCGCCGACGTGGTCGTCGGGACGCCCGTCGCCGCGGGCCTCGCGCTGGACGACGCCGAGTTCGACGCGCTGATCACCGCGGGCGACGTCCGGGACGCGGACTTCCTCGTCGGCGCCGTCCGCACCCACCGCTGGGTCCTGGTCGGCCCGACCGGCGCGACGCCGCCCGCCCACCGCGAGTACGCCGGCGAGGAGCCCGCCGACCGCCTGACCCGCGGTCCGCTCAACCGGGCCGCCGCCACGCCCCGCGCCCCGCACCCCGAAGACGCGACGCCGGAGGACGCGGCGTCCGTGGACGTGCCGCCCGGCGAACCTGCGTCCGGCGAACCGGCGTCCGAGGACGCGCCCAACGCGGATACGCCACTGGACGACTCGGCGGTGAAGGACCCGAGGGACGTCACCTTCGGGGACGCCCCGTCCAACGACGAGACCCGCACGGACGCGACCCCCGACGAACCGACGGCGGCAGACCCCGCCCCCGAGGTCCCGACGCCTGAAGACGCGACGCTCGCAGACGCGACCCGCACGGACGCGGCTCCCGAGGACCCGGCTCCCGAAGACGCGACGCTCGCGGATGCGACGGCCCACGACCTGACGTTCGCGGACGAGACCCGCGTGGACACGACGCCCGAACACTCGACACCCGACGAACCGACCCTCGCGGACGAGACCCGCGTGGACGCAATGCCCGACGACGCGACGACCGACGAACCGTCCACGACCGGCCGCGGCGCGGGAACGTCCCACCCCGACGCCGCGATCCCCGACGAACCGTCCACGACCGGCCGCGGCGCGGGGACGTCCCACCCCGACGCGGCAACCCCCGACGAACCGTCCACGACCGGCCGCGGCGCGGGGACGTCCCACCCCGACGCGGCGACGCCCGGCGACGACGACGGGGCCCGGTAACGCGAACCGCCCGAGGAGCGGGCGGGCGTCCTCGGGCGGGGTCGGGCGGCCGGCGGGGCCGGGCGGGCGGTCAGTCGTCGTCGCCCACGAACAGGTTCAGCACCCAGCCGACGACGCCGACGACGATCGCGCCCCAGAAGGCGGGCCAGAAGCCGTCGACGTGGAAGGGGAGTTCGAGGCGCGCGGCGACCTCGCTGGTCAGCCAGAGCAGCAGCGCGTTGACGACGAGGCCGATGAGGCCGAGGGTCAGCACGTAGAAGGCGCAGCCCAACGTCTTGACGATCGGCTTGATGATCGCGTTGACGATGCCGAAGACGACGGCGACGCCGAGGAGGGTCAGCGCACGTCCGCCGGCGGTGTCGCCGACGCCCGAGACGCCCTGGACGGTGATGCCGTGGATCAGCGCGGTGGCGGCCCACAGGGCGACCGCGGTGATGCCCACCTTGAGAAGAATGCGCACATCACCAGGGTGCGCGGCCGACCCCGGGGCCGCCATCAGTCCGTGCGGGGATTCTGCGGGGTGCGTCGGTCACCGTCAGGTAGGAGACGGCCTCATTCGTTCCGGTCGAAGAAGGGCGACGCGGCGGACGGCCCCCGGCCGGCGGGGGCGGGCGCGGGGCGCGGCGGCCACACCTGGGGGCCGGGGCGGCCGGGCTGCCGCCCGGCGGACGGCGCCGCGCCCTCGCCCTGGCGGACGCGCGCGAGTTCGCGCTCGAGGCGCCGCTTCTCCATCTCGAGGGTGGTGAGCGATTCCTCGTGCTCCTCGCGCAGGTCGCGCAGGTCGCGGCGGGCGCGCAGGATGCGTCCGGCGCCCATGAACGTGAACATCATGCCGATGACGAAGACGGCCGCGACGGCGGCTCCGGCGACGAACACCTGCCATTCGTTGCCGACGCCGGGCACGTCCTGGCCGAAGACGACCAGTCCGGCGGGGTCGGTGTTGGCGAGCAGGACGCCCGCTCCGACCGTGATCGCCGCCGCTACCAGGAGGAATCCGACGAAAACCATGTGCAGAGCTCCTCTGCTGTGACTCCGGAGGGGGTACGGAGGAAACCCACCATGCCAGACACCCCCCAGCGAGTACCGAAAAATCAGCATTCGCCCGAATCGGGTTCCGCCCCCCTCGCCCCGGGTACCCATCGAGAACGCCGAGGCCGCCCGCGCGCGCCCGCGCGACACCCGAAACACCGGATCACCCACAGGAAACCCGGAGGACGACCATGCCCCTGCAGGCCATCGTGTTCGACCTGGACGGGGTCCTGATCGACTCCGAGCCCGTCTGGGAGGACGTCCGGCGGGCCTACGTCGCCGACCTCGGCGGGCGCTGGCTGCCGGACACGCAGGAGCGGCTGATGGGCATGAGCACCGACGAGTGGGCCGAGTACATCGCGTCCGACCTGGTCGGCGGGGTGTCCGCGGACGACGTCGCGTACGCGGTGATCGACCGGATGTCGCAGCGGTACGCCGAGCACATGCCCGTCCTGCCGGGCGCGCAGGACGCCGTCCGCCGGATGGCCGCGATCCGTCCGCTGGGCCTCGCCAGCTCGTCCCCGCGCGCGTTGATCGACCTCGTCCTCGGACGGCTCGGCGTCGACGCGCTGTTCCCCGCGACCGTCTCCACCGAGGAGGTCGACCGGGGCAAACCGGCACCGGACGGCTACCTGATGGTCGCCGCGCAGCTCGGGGTGCCCGCGGAGGCGTGCGTCGCGATCGAGGACTCGTCCAACGGCCTGCGCTCCGCGCACGCCGCCGGGATGCGGGTGATCGCGATCCCGCGGCCCGCGCACCCGCCCGCGCCGGACGCCCTGGCGCTCGCCGCGCACGTCGCGGACGGCCTCGACGACCTGACCGCGGAGGTTATCCACAAGGTGGCGAAGTGACGCGACGTGTCGGCGGCGGCTCCTAGTATGGGCGAATGTCCTCCCCCGAGACTCCCGAGTCCTTCGTGACGGACGAGATCGACGAGACGTTGCGGCGCGTGTTCGGCTACGACACGTTCCGGGACGGCCAGCGCGACATCGTCGAGCACGTGGTCTCCGGCGGGGACGCGCTGGTCCTGATGCCGACGGGCGGCGGGAAGTCGCTGTGCTACCAGATCCCGGCGCTGGTCCGGAAGGGCACCGGCATCGTGATCTCCCCGCTGATCGCCCTCATGCAGGACCAGGTGGACGCCCTGCGCGCCCTCGGCGTCCGCGCGGGCTTCCTCAACTCCACCCAGGACCTGGACGAGCGCCGCATCGTCGAGGCGCAGTTCGTGCAGGGCGAGCTCGACCTGCTCTACCTCGCGCCCGAGCGGCTGCGGCTCCCCGCGACCGTCGAGCTGCTCGACCGCGGCGACGTCTCGCTGTTCGCGATCGACGAGGCGCACTGCGTGTCGCAGTGGGGGCACGACTTCCGGCCCGACTACCTGATGCTGTCCGGGCTGCACGAACGCTGGCCCGACGTCCCGCGCATCGCCCTCACCGCGACGGCGACCGAGGCGACCCGCGCCGAGATCGCGTCCCGGCTCGACCTCGAACGGGCGAAGCACTTCGTCGCGAGCTTCGACCGTCCGAACATCCAGTACCGCATCGAGCCGAAGACCGACGCGAAACGCCAGCTCCTGCGGCTCCTGCAGACCGAGCACCAGGGCGACGCGGGCATCGTGTACTGCCTGTCGCGCAACTCGGTGGAGAAGCACGCGCAGTTCCTCACCGACAACGGCATCGAGGCCGTCCCGTACCACGCGGGGCTGGACGCCGAGACGCGCGCGGCGAACCAGTCCCGGTTCCTGCGGGAGGACGGGCTCGTCGTCGTCGCGACGATCGCGTTCGGCATGGGCATCGACAAACCGGACGTCCGGTTCGTCGCCCACCTCGACCTGCCCAAGTCCGTCGAGGGCTACTACCAGGAGACCGGACGCGCGGGCCGCGACGGGCTCCCGTCCACGGCCTGGCTCGCCTACGGCCTGCAGGACGTCGTCAACCTGCGCAAGATGATCGACTCCGGGGAGGGCGACGCGGCGTTCCGGCGCCGGCAGGCCGCCCACCTCGACGCGATGCTCGCGCTGTGCGAGACGCCCGGGTGCCGCCGCGTCCAGCTGCTGAACTACTTCGGGCAGGACGCCGAACCGTGCGGCAACTGCGACACGTGCATCACCCCGCCCGAGACCTGGGACGCGACCGTCCCGGCCCAGAAGGTGCTCTCGACGGTCGTGCGGCTCGACCGGGAGCGGCGGCAGAAGTTCGGCGCCGGGCACGTCATCGACATCCTGGTCGGGAAGAAGAACGCGAAGATCATCCAGTTCGACCACGACTCCCTGAAGACGTTCGGGATCGGCACCGAGCTCCGCGACGTCGAATGGCGCGGCGTCGTCCGGCAGCTCCTCGCCCAGGGGCTGATCGCCGTCGAGAGCAACCACGGGACGCTCGTCCTCACCGACGCGAGCGCCGAGGTGCTGCGCGGCGGCCGCCAGGTGATGATGCGCCGCGAACCCGAACGGACCGCCGCGAAGGCCGCCAAGTCCGCGAAGGACCGCAAGGCGCCCGTCGAGCTGCCCGCCGAGGCCGCACCGCTCTTCGAGCGGCTCCGCGCCTGGCGCGCCGCGACCGCGAAGGAACAGGGCGTCCCGGCCTACGTGATCTTCCACGACGCCACGCTCCGCGAGATCGCCACCGTGCACCCCACGACCCTCGCCGAACTCGGCGGCGTGAGCGGCGTCGGCGAGAACAAGCTGGCGAAGTACGGCGACCAGGTCCTCGAAACCCTCGCCGCCACCGACTGACCCCCTCCCGCACACGCTCACCGCCCGCCGCCTGCCGTCTGCCGCCTGCCGCCCGGCGCCTGCCGCCCGCCGCCCGGCCGACGTCCATCGGGCGGGGCTCGTCCATGCGCGTGGCGCGCAATCGGGTGTGCGTCTTTCGTTGCCCGCGTCAGGGGCCGCCTCCCGCGGGCGCACCTAGCTTCCTCCGCATGACCCACCTCACGCGCGCGCAGGCGCGCCGTCGACGGTTCCTCGCGGGCGCGGCGGGCGCCGCGCTGCTGTCCGTCGTGCCCGCTCTGTCACCCGTCCCGGCCATCGCCGCGCCGTCCTTCGCGCCCGCCGACACCGGCGCGCGCATCGTCGACCAGACCTGGCTGGACGACCGCACGTTCGACGTCACCATCGACACGCCGAGCCTCGCGCAGCAGGTCAAGACGCGGATCATCGTCCCGGAGAGCTGGACGCCGGACGCCGCGCGCACCTGGCCCGTCGTGTACGCGTACCACGGGGGCCGCGACAACTACGTGTCGTGGACGCGCAGCACCGACATCGAGCGGTACGCCGCGCCCCACGACGTCATGGTCGTCATGCCCGAAGCCGCCAACGGCGCGTACACCGACTGGTACAACGGCGGCGAGGGCGGACCGCCGATGTGGGAGACGTTCCACACCGTCGAGGTCCTCCAGCTCATGGAGCGCAACTTCCACGCCGGGACGACCCGCGCCGCGATGGGCATCTCGTCGGGTGCGGGCGGCGCGATGACGTACGCGGGCCGCCGTCCCGGGATCTTCCGGTACATCGCCGCGTCCAGCGGCGTGATGCACATGACGATGCCGGGCGTCCCCACCATGCTCGTCCTGACGCAGGCGCTCTACACCGAGACCGAGGACGCCACGGACGTCTGGGGCATTCCGGGCGTCCATGACGCGAACTGGCTCGCGCACGACCCGTGGGTGCTCGCCCGGAACCTGCGCGGCGTCGGCCTGTTCGTGTCGAGCGGCCGCACCGGCCTGCCCGGCCCGCACGACCGTCCGGCACCCGGCGAGGAGGAGTCGGTGCAGGTGCAGGAGGTCATCTGCGGCCGCACCACCGAGTCGTTCCTGCGCCGCCTCGACCTCCTCGACATCCCCGTCACGTCCCACGTCTACGACGACGGCTGGCACAACTGGGAGGCGTGGCGCCCCGAGATGGACCGCTACTGGGAGCCGATGATGCGGGCCATCGGCGCCTGACCCCGCCCCGGCCGGCCGGGCCCTTGGACGCCGGACGTCCGAGGGCCCGGCGGTCGTTCACCGCACCAGGCCGGTGTGCCGCCACAGCGCGCGGCCCGGGCCCTGCACGAGGCCCAGCTCCTCCAGGAACGGCATGATCTTCGCGCCCATCCACAGGAGCGTCTCCCGATGGTGCGGGTTCGCGAGGGCGATCGACCGGCCCTCCGCCGGTTCGAGCCCGACGCACCGGTAGACCTCGGGGTCGATCATGAAGCCGATCGGGGCGGTCGCCGTCAGCGCCGCGGTGAGCCGGTGCGCCGCCAGCCGCGCCCGGCCGAGTCCCCGCATGCTGCGGACGATCTCCTCCCGGGCGAACCGGACGTGCCGGGCCTCCTCGATCACGTGGATGCGGCTGACGTCCCGGACGAGCGGCTGCACGCGCGAATCGTCCATGATCGCGCGCTGCATGCGGTCGAAGACCTCCTCGCCGACGAGGAACGTCGCCCACATCGCCGGCCCGGACCCGATCGCCTTGTACAGCCGCCCGCCCCGGTGGACGATCGCGGGCAGCCGCGTGCGCGGCGCGCCGAGCCGGTCGAGGAGCCGGCCGAACATCACCGAATGCCGCGTCTCGTCACCGACCTCGGTCAGCGCGAACTGGGCGTGCGCGCTGCGCGGATCGAGGTCGTAGACGAACCTCATGAACAGCTGCATCAGCGACACTTCGAGCCACACGCCGACGTACGTCATGCTCGCCAGCTCGTGCCGCGACAGTTCGATGCGCTGCTCGTCGTCGAGCCGCCGCCACACGTCCGTCCCGTACAGGGACACGCGTTCGGGCGGCAGGAAGTACCTGCCCGGCTCCAGCGGGGCGTTCCAGTCGATCTCCGCACCGGGATCGAACGACGCCTTGGCCGCCGAACGCAGCAGCCGCCGCGCGGTGGCCTCCCGTTCCTTCACCTTCATCGCCGCTCCAGCAGACGGGAAATGGACGGACCAACCGTCCCCCCGCCGCGGAGCGGCGGCCATATTCGCCCGGCGCGTGCGGCCGCATCCGCTTTTGCGTCCTACTCATATACGGTCACGGCGACCCCCCGTTCGGCGAGCCGCCGTTCGACCAGAGGCTCCACCCGCTCCCAGCGGCCGCCCGCGAGCCCGCACCCGATCCGCGGCATGTGGACGCTCGCCGACAGTTCCAGCGCCTTCGCGCCGAGCGACTCCAGCGCCCGGTCGAGCGCGTCGTACCGGATCGGCGGCCCGTTCCGGCTGGGCCGGATCCCCCGCTGCGCGACCATGTTGGCCACCCACACGTACCGCTCCACCTGCACGTACTGGACGGCGCCCAGCCCGAAGTCGTTCTTCGCGCGCCCGCGATGCCACTCCCGGTACCGCGCCTCCGGCTCCTTCCACCGCCGCGACACCGCGAGGACGAACCCCTTCCCCCAGCCCCCGAGGTCGTTGCACACGTGCGCGACGATCTTCACGCCCTTCGCCTGCGGCGAGGTCGCGTCCCCCTTGACGTACCGGACACCCACAGCCGCACCGTAACCGCGGCGTCGGACACTCTCGAAACGGTTTTCACCCCGAAAGCAGCCGGACGAGGTCGAGTTCGTCGCCGTGCACGTCGGCGAGCCACGCGTCGTGGACGTACTCGAACCGCAGCGTCTCCGTGTCGAGCACCCCGATGCTCCCGGGCATGACCTCCTGCCGCGGATTGCAGGGCTCGCCGCGCTTCGCCTTCGGCTCCACCAGCTGCCCCAGGCAGTACGACACCGTCGCCCCGTACCGTCGCGGCCCGTTCTCGTGGTGGTAGTGACCGCTCACGTGCATGCGCGGCTGCAGCCGTTCGATGAGCGCGGTCATCTTCGCCGACCCCTGCACGGCGCCCCGGTAGCTCGACATCGCGTAGGGCCCGTCATGCGTGACGAGCACGTCGACGGTCCCGGGCTCCACGTCGAGGAGCTTCGCGTAGGCGTCGGCGTCGTAGTCCATGGTGTCCGTCTCGATCAGCCCCAGGAACGCGAACGTCAGGCCCGCCACGTCCACGATCGTCCCGCACGGCACATGGACGAACGCGCCCAGCGGGTCCACGGACCCCTGCATGCCGTCGAGCCACGCGTGGTCCTCGTGGTTCCCGCTCACGAACAGGACGGGCGGGATCCGCGCCAGCGCCAGCCGGACGCCCTCGGCGATCTCCGGCGTGGGCTCCAGCAGCCGGAAGAAGTCGTGCTGCGCGGGATGGCCGGCCCCGAACCGCTGCGACGCCTCGTCCCACCGGTCCGGCGAGGGGAACGCCCCGAGGTCCCCCACCTGGACGACCGCGTCGAGCCCCCCGCGCGCCTCCGCGAGCCGCGCGACGGCCCCCAGCGCGTGCAGCACGCACCCGTGCACGTCCCCAACGAACGCGATCTTCATCCCGCCTCCGATCTCCGATCCCAGCATCGAAACGGGAACCCCCGCCCGTCCGCAACACCCGGCGGGGATCGCGGGAGGGCCGACGCGCGGACGCCCCGGCCGTCCCCGGTCAGGCCGGGGACG